>DATGRX010000125.1:0-6916 GCA_035303185.1 Bacillota bacterium | reverse complement strand
GACATGACGAACACCTCTTTTAACTTCATTATTTTCATTGTATGGTCTACTTTACATTTTGTCAAGTTGACTATACACTAATTTTAAAAAAGAAGACATTCACAAAAGAATGCCTTCTTCGAGTACCATATTATGCCTTTCATTTTTGTCTTTGCTCCCGTCTTAACTTCCGCTCAGGGGCTGTTTCAAATAACTTTTTCTCTTCATCAGTTTCAGGAAATACCTCTGGGACAGGCGTTGGTCGACCCTTTTCATCGACAGCAACCATCGTCACAAAGGATTCCGTCGTTAATTGCTCTTCTTTTTCCATAACTCCCCGAGCTGTTACTTTTACGTACACTTCCATCGATGTCCTTCCTGTACTCGTAACAAAAGCTTCAATTGTAAGAGCGTCACCTACTTTTGCAGCAGATAAAAAATTAACAGAATCAATCGAAGCCGTTACAACAATACAACCGGCATGCTTCATCGCCGATAGTGCCGCAACTTCATCAATATATGCTAAAACTTTTCCACCAAAAATTGTATCTAAATGATTTGTATCCGGTGGTAAAACGAGCCTTGTTTGAATAATACGTGAATCCTTCATTGCTTGTGCCTTCATTTTATCTCCTCCATGCTCAATAAAAAAACACCTTCTACAGAGAAGATGTGTCCATACAAAATAATACTCAAACAATCTTGAGCTTCTTCCGTAACACCCTCCTATCTCCCGTAGGTTAGCAATGTTCTTCTTTATGGCAGGTTTCCTGGCTAAGACTGCTCTTCTTATCCTCCCTTCCCGTTCGATGAACAGTGGTCAAAGAAGACTTGTCAATACAGTGGCGGGACCGCGTTGGAATTTCACCAAACTTCCCTTTTAAACGTAACTTATGACGTCACCATAAAGCCTATTATTTAATTGCTCCATTATTATAACATAATCGCACTAAAAAAGACGAAGTCACATAAGCTAATGGATGAAAGGAGAAATAACATGGATAGACAACAGCCCTTTTTTCAGTGGCAGCAACTTTGGAGTGGAAATAATAGTTTTTTCGGACAAAGTCCCACCTACCCACCAGCTGGTCAAGGAGGCCCTGCTAATCAACCGATGGCCCCTCCGCCACCTTTCACACCTGAAAAGCAGCAAATTCAAACCTTTGCAATTGATCCTGGAGCGATTCAAGCTTGTCTTTACCGCTTCACTTATATTTGGTTACGCCGTGGTGGATTTTGGTTTTTTCCAGTATTTGTCGGAAGACGCTCCATTTCCGGATACCGTTGGCAAAGATTTCGCTGGGTATACACGGGACTAGATTTGAAAAACATTGAATCTTTCCAATGCTTTTAAAAAAATCCCTCCTATTTTGGAGGGATTGTCTTACTTGAGGTAATGCTCCTTGATCCACGCAATGGCTTCTTTTTTACTTGAAACCTCTTCTTTTAATATTGCAATTTCTAATTGAAACATGATTTCTGAAAATCGTGGTCCCGGTTTTAACCCTAGCGCTTGTAAGTCACTTCCTTTGATAAGCGGAGATAAGTTTTTTCTCCTTTTTACATATTCTTGTATTTTTTTGTGATTATTATCTTGCTCAGCGATAACAAATAAAATCGCTTCTTGAGAAAAGGTAGATAGTAGTTCATGTAATTTGCCGATGTCTTTTTCCGTAACATCTATTTTTTCTCGCAACTGGAATACTTCTTTTGCGAATCGTTTATCTCGTCTTGTCACCGCAAATTGATGAATACCCTCTTCATCTTCTTCATAATAAAACGGAATCATAAAATTCATAAACCAATTCGGCTTGTCTCCCGGTAAACCAAATTCTGTACCTTTCTTGTATAAGTTATCCAACCGCTTGGCATGATTATTGCTTTGTTGAATAATATCGATTTGAATACCATATTGCTGCCAAAAGGAAAGTTCAAACAACCTGCGAATAACTTGTGTCGGATAATGCTCTTTAAAAAGCCGCTTCATTTCCGCGATAATTCGATCTATTGATAAGTCAACAACTTGATCAATGGAATGTTTAACGAGTTGTTCTGTATGTTCATTCATTTTAAAATCGTAACGTAACTCAAAACGAATGGCCCGAAAAATACGCGTTGGGTCTTCAACAAAACTTAAGTTATGTAAAACGCGCACCCGTCGATTAAAGATATCCAACCTGCCGGCAAAGGGATCCACGAGAGAGCCAAAATCTCGCTCATTTAAGCAAACAGCCATCGCATTTATCGTAAAATCTCTCCGGTATAAATCTTCTCGTAATGTAGAAAACTCAACATTTGGTAAAGATGCTGGACGATCGTAAAATTCTAATCGGGAAGATGCAAGATCAATTTCAAACTCTGACGGATGTGTCCATGTCGCTGTGCCAAAATTTTCATGAATAACTAACTCTCCCCCAAAGGTTTTTTGCAGTTTTTTCGCAAAGGAAATGCCATCTCCTTCAACAACAATATCAATATCATCATTGGCTACTTGTAATAAAATATCGCGAACAATTCCGCCAATTAAATAGATATTCATATTCATTTGATCCGCTAGGCGACCAATATCTTCTAAAATCGGGAAGATGTCCTCATGTAATTGTTGTTTCATTTCCACTCGAATATTATTGCGATAATTATTATTCGGCAACTCTCCTAAATCATCTAATATTTCTTCCTCATGCATGGCTTGGATCATGTCAGTTCGTGTGATAATACCGACGATTTCACCCTTTTCAACAATCGGTAATCGACCAATATTATGTTCGATGATTAAGTTTTGAATTTTTTCTAACGGTGTCGACGGCGTAGAAGTAATCACATCTGTACTCATATAAGCTTTGACCGGTGCATGTCCTAATCCGTGGTGAATTGCTTTATCCAAGTCACGGCGTGTAATGACACCGACGATAGTTTCATTTTCAACGACCGGATATCCCGAATGTTCATAGCGATACATCGATTCAGCTGCTTTTTCGATAGATGTTTCCGGAGTAATCGTTTTTACCGGAGACTTCATAATTTCCTTAGCTGTTGTTGCTGGCTTGATCATGACAAAAATTTGTTTCTTTACTTGATCCCAAACTTTTTCTTGAGTTATGTTCTTTATTGTTGCCGATGCTGCATGTTTATGTCCACCACCACCGAACTTTTTAAGTAATGGAAGTAACGTAATTCGCTCGGAACTTGCTCGTCCGACGATTAACACGTGATTTTTCATACCGACGACAACCACTGCAGCATCTGTTCCTTTCATATCGAGCAGTTTTTCCGTAACTAATGCTAAACCACTATGTATTTCAGCAAAGGACGCTGTGGCAAGGGTTATTTGAACCCCATCTTGCTCGTAGGTCATTGCATCGTTCGCTAATATATCTAATATCTTCTGCTGTTCGACCTCCAACCGTTGTTCAGAGAATTTTTCAACAATTTCTACATTCATTCCTTGTTCCATTAAGTAGCTAGCTGCCTTTAAATCGCGTGCTGTCGTATGATTATACGTAAAAAAACCCGTATCTGTATATATTCCTAAACCGAACAACGTTGCTTCAAAAGATGTGATTGGAATTTCAAGTTTTATAATTTGTTCGATTAAAAGGGTTACTGTAGCCCCGACTTTCTCAATTTGACTGCCGTTTTCAAAATGATGCCTATTTTCCGGGTCATGATGATCATAAATGGTTATCGCTACATCATCTGGTAAATCCCTTGTTCGCGGACTTACTCGGGAGAGTGATGATGTGTCAACTAAAATAAGTTCTTTCACCTTTGACCAGTCAATATCATGAGCATACACATAATCAAAAGTATCTCGATAAATATTTAAAAAATGTTTTACATTTGTATGTTGACGACTTGATATGACAATCCGAGCGTTTGGATATAGCTTTTTTGCAGCGAGCATTGAAGCAAGTGCATCAAAATCTGTATTTATATGTGATGCGATAATTTGCACAAATATAGCCTCCCCTAATTTATTTTCGTTGTTTCATTTTTTGATACGACTTGATCTCTTCCCTTAGATTTTGCTTCATATAATGCATCATCGGCGAGACGTATAAGCGTTTCTTCTCCTGTTCCAACGATAGGCTTCATGGTTCCAACACCAATACTAACAGATATGTAGCGATCACTCATAATCGATTGTTTAATTTTTAAACCCTTTACCTTTTTCCTTATCGCTTTAGCAAGAAGCCTAGCTTCATCATTATCGACCATTGGTAAAACAATCACAAATTCTTCCCCACCATATCTAGCAAATAAATGATCGTCAAATTTAATCGTTTGTGAAATAACATCTGTTATCTTTACAAGACATTCATCTCCCTTTTGGTGTCCAAAACTATCATTATGTTCCTTAAAATGATCAACATCTATAAAAAGAAGAGAAATTTCCTTATTATTATTAATAGCCTTATTCCATTTTTCACCCAAATAAAACTCAAAGGCACGCCGATTAGCAATATTTGTTAATTGGTCCGTCATAGATGCATTCTGTAGTGCTCTTTCATGACTTTCTAATGAAGCAGTCATTTGATTGAAAACTTCTACAAATTCTCTTATTTCATTAGGAGCTTTTGTAAATAAATCTGGCTGTAACCGTGTTTGATAATTTCCTTTTTCTATTTCATTAATTGTCTTGACTAAACTTGAAAAGGATTGCAAAATTCGTCTAGAGAATAAATAAGCAATAATGAAAACGAGTATAACGATAAAAACCATAATCATTAATAAAGCTTTGACTACTTGGTAATGTGATTGTAAAACTTCTTCCTTACTCCGTTCATTTATCAAAAGGTAATTACCATCAAATAAGGGGGTGTAGGAACTAATCATTTGTTTATTGTTTTCATTTTTATATTGTAAATATCCTTGTTTGGTATCAATCATTTCTTCCAGTTTTTGTTTGTCTATATACCTATCTGTCGGGCCTTCTTTTATTTCTGTTCTGCTTTGAGAAATATCGGATATAATTAAACCATCTTTACTGATAAGTTTCATTTGATTACTATCGCCTGTAAGAGAGTTTTTTAACATGTTATTTAACTTTGATAAAAGAACTGCACTGAAAATGACACCTTGAAATTCCTTATTTTTAGAAAAAACGGGCGTCGAAAAAATTATAGACGGTGTCTTGTTATTATGTAACACGATATTGAATACATGCTCATTTCCTTGTTTACCATCGATAAAATAGTCCCTATCCGATAAATTAATCTCTTGTAATGTTTTTACAGTCTCACTTGCTGCAGTATCAACCTTTACATACCCATCCTTATCAATAAAAACAAAGGAATGAACTTGCTCGTAAAACTCTTCATCCTGGAGGATTCGTTGATAAATATCCTCTGTAGGATCTGTGTGTGATGTTGTATGATGGGCTAATAGTCGAACTTCATCGAGACGATCCGTCGCCCAATGTTCAATAAGTAACTGTTGGTTTTGTAAACTAATATCTAATTGTTCCTTTGCATCTTTAAATAATTGATGTCTATCAATAGTGATGAAACAAGTAATAAACAACACTCCTGTGAAAAACACGAGGAGAAATGTCCAAAATAAAAATCTACTTGCAAGTTTATTTAAGTGTAATTTTCGGTGGAGCAAGTCAATCATGATGTCACTTCCCAGATTTTTTAAAATAAGCATTGCTTACTCATTTATAAGGCTAAATTTTACCGTACATATTAAAAATAATAGCTTTATAGATAAACCTCCCCTCTCATAAAATTAGGATATCCATAAAGCTTTCATAGATAAATACTATCTTACATTATATAGTAAATAATAAACATTTTTTAACTAAATGTTTCACTTGTTATTTTTATGCATTCATGTTTAGGTAATTAGTTAACTTTTCAAAAGGGACAGGTTTCGAAAATAAAAAACCTTGCACATAATCACATCCCATTTCTTTTAATAATGTTAGTTGACTTGTTTTTTCTACACCTTCACCGACAATTTCTAAATTTAAGTCTTGAGCTAACCTAATAATCATTTCAACAATTCTTCGATTTCTATCATTTGATTGTATATCTGAAATAAAATCACGATCAATTTTCAATTCATTTAATGGTAATTGTTTTAAATAATGAAGGGAAGAGAAGGACTTTCCGAAGTCATCAATTGAAATTCTTACTCCATAATTTTGTAAAGCATTCAGAACAGTTATATGTTCTTCGTAGATATTAAACCTTTCTGTAATTTCAAGTGTTAACTGTTTGGGTTGAAAATCATACTGTTCAATAACCTGTTGAACATATTCAACAAAATCTTCCTTTTCTAAGTGTTTTGCCGAGATGTTGACAGATAATAGGATATCTTTATGTACCTTCTTTTCCAACTTTATAATATCCGAAATCGCTTGATTTAAAACCCATTTTTCGATTTTGTGAATAAACCCTGTTTTCTCTGCTTCTGGTAAAAAAGAAGCTGGGGCAAGTAAGCCTAATTTCGGATGTTTCCATCGGATAAGTGCTTCAACACCTATTCCTTCAGATTTCAAACTGTAATATGGTTGATAATAAACGACAAATTCATTATTATGTAAAGCATTTTTCAAGGAGAAGAGCATAAAGTCTTGTTCTACATCAGATTTATTGTTTTTATTACATCCCCTCACCCTATTCCGCAGCAACTCAAAACTAATCGTTAGTAAGTGAACATATTCTTCAACAATTGGTATTTTTTCTTCCTTTGGTATATATCCATCCTTAAAGCCTAAATTAAGAATTGCAAATACCTTTTTATCCATATTTATTAGCGGAAAAGTCCATGAAGCATGTAGGTTAAGTTCGTTTGCAATATGTATATAGTCGCTCCATCGCTTATCACTTTGAATGTCTTTTATAAAAATGTTATTTGTTAAAAAATCCTTCGATTGATTTGAGTAATTATATGTATAATTCCTTTTATTTCCTCGTGTTGATGTCCCCAC
>DATGRX010000124.1:0-8195 GCA_035303185.1 Bacillota bacterium | reverse complement strand
TGATACATCAATGGGAAGTGAGCCCACTCCCGACCATGTTAATGATAAAGCATCACGCATGCGATTAGAGCCTTTCCTATGTTTCGGTGTTGTTATTTCAAGTTCATCAAATCCTTCTGCTTTTTCATAACTAAAATCATCTTCAAAGGATTCAATAACTCGATAGGAAGCAGGATTATACTTCGTAACAATGTTTGTATCCGGTAAATAATCTTTGACGAAATAATGATTACGGAAAACATCTTCAAAGGTACGATCTTTGTTGAAAATTCTTTCGAAAAAGGCCGTCATAAATAATTTGGCAACTTCTCGCTGTTCTTCAGGTTTCATTATTTGCTTTTTGTTTAAAAATAATCCCCTTGGAACACTTAAATCAAGCCTTCCCCAATCACTGTTAAATTGTGTATGGTTTGCCTTTTCGATGTACACAGATGCCCTAAAATGATCTGTATTCGGATGATATGTCGTTCGAAAAAATTGTTTTTCATTGCCGAAGTCATTCACATCAGCGTCTCGAGCACCATGAATAAGTAAATAGCTCACATCTCTAATTTGTGCCCGTTCATTGTCGATACTTTTATCTGTCGGTGCAATTGCAACGATTCCTTGAATTTGAACATTTTCCATTTTCTCAAGTAACTCATCATCATCAAAGTCTTTAAAAAATCGGTCATAGTCAGAAACCATTGCGACCGCCTGTCCTCCACGAGAATGTCCCATTAGTCCAATGTTACTTAAATCGACTTTATTGTATAGAATACTATCGGGTGAAGCGTTCATATCTTGGATATAAGCAAGATGTTGCATCATCATCCAAGCTCGCAATTCATAATTTCGATTTGGACTTCCAAATATATTCGAGTAGTTAATAAAATCTTCATCAACAGAGATCGCAATAAACCCACGACTTGCTAACTGTTCACCTAAATAATCATAACCACTTGTTGATAAATATTCCATTGTATGGTTACCGTGAACCATTAGAATTGCAGGAAAAGGTCCGTCACCTTCTGGAAGCCATAAGCGTCCATTTAGTGGTAAGTTTTCTTGAGTAAAACCCCAAAATTTTTCCCTTTCCTCTCCCCATTTAGTTATAAAGTGTGAGGCATCTACAGAAGGGGTGATTTCGTCAACGTTTTCTCCGAACCAGTCTCGTTGAATATCTTCTCCACTTCCGTATGTATAAAATTCATAATTAAACGTTCCCTTTTCTGCTGGATTTTCAATTTTATTTCCAGGAACATTGCTTTTAAGAGGTTCTGTCCATTGTTTCGGTTCGAGTGCCTTTCCACCAAAAAAGACAATCCCTAAAAGAAGTCCAATGACACATGTGACCATAAGTTTCCGTTTATAGATAAAAAAGAGAATAAACAAATAAATGATACCCGCTGTCAATAACGAATAAACAAATCCAATCGTATAAGAAAATAATGTTCCACTATTTTCTGCATATAAAATGACAATATTAGCAATCATTGTATATAAAAAACTTGCTAATGCGATACGTGGTAAAGGTACGTACATAAAAGAAAAAATAGCACTGACAACATATGTAAAAGCTCCAAATAAAACGGCGTTTAAAATAATAAATTTGCTAATGTTAAGGAAGTGGGCAAAAAAAGTATCCCGAATTGGATTACCAATGGCATAAATAGTCACAGAAATAGTAGTGATGACTGCAAAACCAATCACCCATATAAATATATTTTGATCATTCTCAGAGGTTCGTTCCAAGCGTTCATTAATCCAATGAATGAGATCTTTTATTCGCTCAATCATAACTTCGACTCCTATTTTCAAAGAAAAGATGATGTATCCATTATAATGGATAAAATTTATCCGTTTGTAAAGGAGTTACTCATAGAAAAGTACATTTTAGGTAAAAAGTTTATAGCTTTTCTATATTCTTTCAATTTATATCAAAGTAGTTTAATATTTAACATAACTAGATTAATTAAATTAACAAATATATATGTTAATTTTAAGATTGGAGGAATTATATTGAAGCGTGGTACTTTTCAATTAATGAAGTCTGTTAATAAATCAATTGTGCTAAATAAAATAAGGGAAAGTGCACCGATTTCGCGAGCGCAAATTGCTAAGGAAACATCATTAACACCGCCAACAGTAAGTAGTATCGTTAAAGAACTTATTGAAGAAAACATAATTATTGAACGAAAAAGCGAGGAATCTGTAAGTGGACGTAGGCCGATTATGCTTCATATTAATGAAGATGCTTTTTTAATTATTGGTATCGATGCAGGGCCTGAACAAGTTATTGGAATTATTTCTAATTTAGCTGGAGATATTAAACACCGTCATTTCGTTTCCTATGAAAAACCACTAGATAAAGAACGATTTCTCGATGTACTAAAAACATGTATTCGTGATCTTAAGAAAAAAATAGAAATTGATTTAGACAGATTATTAGGTGTTGGAATTGCCATGCATGGGGTCGTTAATGTAGAGGAAGGGATCTCTTTGGTCACTCCTAATTTAGGATTAAAGGATATCCCTATTAAAGAAACTTTGGAAAATGAATTTGACATAGAAGTAAAAGTAGAAAATGATGTGCGATTAATGGCCCTTGGAGAAACATGGTTTGGTGGGCACGGTTCAGTAGAAAGTATGGTCGTTATTAATCTAGGTCGAGGTGTCGGTGGAGGTATCGTTTTAAATGGAGATTTATATCATGGTTGGACGGATTTAGCTGGTGAAATTGGACATATGACAATTGATATGAATGGACCCGTCTGTGAGTGTGGAAATCGGGGATGTTTTCAAACCTTTGCAACAGGTCATGCGATTGCAAAGAGGGCTCGAGAAAAAATGAACATTTCCTCGGATGAATCGCTGAAATTAACAGGAAGAAGTGTTTATGAGTTAGCGAAAGCAGGAAATGAACTTCATCAAAATGTTTTAAAGGAAACAGGGAAGTATATAGGGGTTGCTTTATCGAACATTATCCATGTTTTAAATCCGAAAAGAATTGTTTTAGGTGGTGGTGTCATGAATAGTGAACATTATCTAATGCCAGAGATTGTTCAAACGATCGAAAACCGCGCCCTTATTAAACATGCTAAAGAAACGGAAATAATGATGACAAATCTTGGGAAAGATGCAACAGTATTAGGAGCAGTTGCGCAATTTTTAGTTGAGGTTTATGAATAGATTAGACCATGTTAGTGAATGAATGGCTATTTAATGGGCTATCCATTTACTAACATTTTATTTTGCGATTATACTTGCCAGGAACACTTTATCCTGCACTTATTTGCGAATGATAGGTACAAATATTATAATGAGTGAAGATAAGTCGATACAAAAGGGGGAATTTATGTTTATGTCTTGGACAAAACATTATGAACGTTGGATGCAAAAAGAAGATTTAGAAAAGGAATTAAAAAGTGAATTATTAAGCATTCAACAGGATAAATCAGCATTAAAAGAACATTTTCATACATATTTGCAATTTGGAACAGCGGGAATTCGCGGCATATTAGGACCTGGAACAAATCGGTTAAATATTTATATGATCCGAAAAGCAGCAAAAGGTGTAGCTACATATATTCTTGAATTAGGTGAGGAAGCAAAGAGAGCAGGTGTTGTCATCGCTTATGACAATCGCCGGAAATCTCCGGAGTTTGCGATGGAAGTTGCTAAGACACTAGGTTTTCATGGAATAAAATCGTACGTGTTTGAATCGCTCCGAACAACTCCAGAACTATCCTTTGCCGTTCGCCACTTAGGAACGACAGCTGGAATTATGATTACAGCAAGTCACAATCCACCAGAATATAATGGATTAAAAGTGTACGGAAAAGATGGGGGACAGGTAACGTCAGAAGTAGGAGAAGCAATTGTTAAGAAAGTAAATGCAGTTAAAGATGAATTAGATGTAGAAGTAGCAGATGAAGAGGAACTCAAGCAATTGGGTTTACTAGAAATGATTGGAGAATCCGTAGATCAAGCATATTTGGAAAACTTGCGAACAGTTATTATTAATAAGGAGCTTGTAGAAGAGCAAGGAAAAGAGCTGAATATTGTTTATACACCCTTTCATGGAACTGGGCTTAGACCTGTTACAAAGGGTTTGGAAGAAGCAGGCTTTACAAATGTAACTATTGTCAAAGAACAAGCCGAGCCGGATGAAGATTTTACCCACGCAAAATCACCTAACCCGGAAGAACATTCAGCTTTTGAACTTGCGATCGAATATGGGGAAAGAACTAACGCAGATTTATTAATTGGAACGGATCCAGATGCGGATCGAATGGGTATTGCTGTTCGATTCCCAAATGGAAAATATGAAGTTTTAACAGGAAATCAAATCGGGGCCATTCTCCTTCATTATTTATTAAACGAGAAAAAGAAGCGGAATGAATTTCCAGAAAATGGATCTATGATTAAGACGATCGTTACTTCCGAACTAGGTCAGGCTATTGCTGAAGCACATGATGTGAAAACTTATGACGTCTTAACTGGTTTTAAATATATTTCTGAGATCATTGAATCCTATGACCGGACGAAGGAACATGAGTTTTTATTCGGTTATGAAGAAAGTTATGGTTATTTAATTAAAACCTTTGCTCGAGATAAGGATGCTGTTCAAGCATGTTTACTCGCTGCTGAGGTCGCCGCCTATTATAAGAAGCGGGATATGACATTATATGATGCTCTCATGGAAATTTATGAAACATATGGCTATTACCGAGAGGATTTAAAGTCCCTTCGATTAGAAGGAATTGACGGTGCCCAAAGAATTCAGGCAATTTTATCAGAGCTTAGAGAAAATCCTTTACAAGAAATTGCTGGAAAACAAGTGAAGGTTTATGAAGACTATGAGGCGAGCACTCGGACGTTTGTGGAAAGTGGAAAAACAGAAACGATCGATTTACCCCAGTCAAATGTATTAAAGTGGAAGTTAGCTGATGATGCTTGGGTTTGTGCCCGACCATCTGGAACAGAACCTTTAATTAAATTTTACTTTGGTGTGAAAGAAAACTCTTTAGAAGAAAGTGAACGTTTACTGAGTGAACTTGTTGAGTATATCATGAACCTAGTAAACAAATCGTAAAATGGAATTAAATGGAGGATATATCATGAAAATAGCAGTCGTAGGTACAGGTTATGTCGGTTTATCAAATGCCGTTTTACTTGCTCAACATCATGAAGTTATCGCCTTAGATATCGATGAAGAAAAAGTGAAGTTAATTAATGAGAAGAAATCACCAATTTCTGATCCACATATCGAAGCGTATTTACAAGAGAAAGATTTACAACTTCGTGCAACAACAAGGGAAGAAGAAGCTTATAAAGATGCTGATTATGTCATTATTGCAACGCCGACAGATTATGATCCAGAAACAAATTATTTTGATACAAGTACCGTTGAATCAGTTATTGAAAGTGTAATAAAAATAAATTCTGATACAACAATGGTCATTAAGTCAACAATCCCTGTAGGATATGTTAATGAGATTAGAGAAAAGTATGATATTACAAATATTATGTTTTCACCGGAATTCTTAAGGGAAGGACAAGCATTATATGACAACTTACATCCTTCTCGAATTATTGTTGGTGAGGATTCAGAACGAGCACACACGTTTGCGAATTTGTTAAAAGAAGGCGCAATTAAGAAAGACGTTCCTGTTTTATTTACAAAACCAACAGAAGCAGAAGCGATTAAATTGTTTGCAAACACTTATTTAGCGATGCGTGTATCCTTTTTCAATGAACTTGATACGTATGCCGAATTAAAAGGATTAGACACTAAACAAATTATTGAAGGAATTGGTCATGATCCACGTATTGGAGATCATTACAACAATCCGTCGTTTGGGTATGGTGGTTATTGTTTACCGAAGGATACAAAGCAAATGCTCGCAAACTTTGAAGGAGTACCTCACGATATTATTCAGGCAATTGTTGATTCAAATGATACGAGGAAAAAACATATTGCTGATCAAATTTTGTTAAAGAACCCGGATACAGTCGGTATTTATCGATTAACGATGAAAACGGATTCGGATAACTCTAGACAATCGGCGATTCACGATGTTATTGAACATCTCAGTAAAGAAAACATTGAAATCGTAATTTACGAACCAAGCGTAGAAGATGAGGAATTTGAAGGCATGTCTGTGATTAAAGATTTAAAGAAATTTACAGCAAAAAGTGATGTAATTGTCGCTAATCGCTTAGATGAAGAGATTAAACAAGTACGAGACAAGGTATACACAAGAGATTTATTTAGTAGGGATTAAAGTGTAATACATTCCCTTTACCTTTCTTTTAAGAAAAGGTAAAGGATTTTTGTGTTAAATCATATGTATAGTCAAGTAAGAAAGTCGTCATTTTATAAAAAAATAAAATCGATTTAGATAAGAGATGAATTTAATAAATTAATACTACACAGTCATCTAAAAATTGCGGAGAGGGTTAAAGATCAAATATTCAATCGGTATTGATATTGGGGGAATAATGATAGGGACAGGTATCGTTAATCAAAAGGGCGATTTAATTCAACGCGTTATTGTTGAAATTGATACAAGAGATCGGGAACGAATGTTTGAAAGTGTTGTACACGCGGTTGAAACACTTCTTTCCCAAAGTAGTATTCCTTTTGAACAAGTGTATACTATTGGAGCTGGAGTACCAGGAAAAATTGATCATAAACAGGGTATTGCCGTCTTCCAAAACAATTTGCCTTGGCGAAACTTTCCTTTTGTGGAACGACTACAAGAGGTATTTCCAAATAAAGAAATCGTCATTGATAATGATGTGTATATGGCCGCCTATGCTGAATGGAAAGCAGCGAACCTAACCGATGAAACTTTTGTGTATGTCACGATAAGTACAGGGATTTCCTGTTCGATCATTTCAGCAGGTGAATTTTTTAGAGGGGCTGGATTTTCTGGAGAACTGGGACTCATTCCAGTCTATACACCCCACGGTGCCAAAGAGGTTGGTCGGTTAGAACAACATGCAAGCGGTCAAGCCATTGAAAAATATGGTAGGCAGTTAATGGGTGATTCTTCATTAACCGCAAAAAAAGTCTTTGAAAAATATTATGATGGTGATGAAAAGGCAAAGGAACTAATGTCATATATTACAAGTTCAATTGCCCATGGATTATATGCCATTGTTAGTTTAATTGATCCGCATAAAATCATTATCGGTGGTAGTGTTGCTGCTAAAAACCGAATTTTATTACATCTCGTTGAAGAAAAGTTAGCAGATTTACTAATTGATGAACAAAAACATATCTTATCTAATTTAGAAATTAGTACACAAGATAACAACCAAGGAATTATTGGTGCCGGGCTTCGTGCCTTTCATAATTCAAATAGTTTTGTTAAAAAATCCTAGATTAGGGATGAAAGAAAATAGTGTTTATAGTTAAAGAAACCTTAGATTGGAATTTAGAAAAATTATTGAGTGCTAATTGGTGGGTACTGTTCGTGATGTTTCATAAAGCAGATGGTTCAACAGTAGAAGTAACCCTTGAACCGATGGGATATAAATGGTTTGATATATAAATTAAAGAACGGCTTTAGCAAAATAGCTAAAGCCGTTTTTTACGTTGTTTGAAGGGAAAAGCTTGTTTGTCTTTGATAGGGTTTGTCAGCTGTGACAAGAATAGATGGCAATTGTTCCATCTGTAATGAAAAAGGATGTTCTTGTGTTTCAAGACAAATCCCAAGATAGGGCTTTGAGTTCCGTTCTCGAAGTTTTTGTTTCTTATCTAATCCATTGGCAGTATATATGACAATTCCTGGATGAGTTGTTTCTAATACCAGTTTTCTTCCGCTTGTTTGTTCTGTTAACGTAAGCTTTTGTTGTTCCTCTTCAAATAGGAAATAATGGTCGAGACCTTCGCTTGCTAGCTTTGTTTGCGCATGCTTTTGCTGTAAATTTTCTTGGATGATTTGCTTCCTTTGGAAATCGAAAGGGGTATTTTTAACAGATATTAGCTTGCTTGTTGGAATAAGTTCTTTATTAAGTTCTAAAAACTTATTTGCATGGATTTGTAAATAATGATCTAATACGGTAGATCGTAAGTTTCCGCTCAAATTAAAATAAGAGTGGTTTGTTAAGGCAATAACTGTTTTTCGGTCCGTTTCGGCAAAATAATCGATAATAAATTTATTCTCATTTGTTAATCGATAGGTTACAGTATACGTTATATT
>DATGRX010000123.1:0-8922 GCA_035303185.1 Bacillota bacterium | reverse complement strand
CTTCATCAACAATGTAAAACTCAACTTCCCCAGAATAGGCACTGATCGCTACTTTCACAGAGTTTCGGATATAATTTTTTTCTCCCTCATAAGCTTCAGAATACGGATATCGCTCGGCAGAAACATATCCATCAATAAGCCAAGCTAAACTACCGTCATCTCTTATCATAATATAAGGGTCATTATCGTATTCAAAAAACGGGGCAATTCGATTGACACGTTCCTTAATATTCCTCGTTTCTAAATATTGGCTTTCTCGAGTAATTTGATCAGAGATTAATAGTCTAAAAGATTTCTCTCGAATGGCAAACAAAAATCGATTTAATGGTGTCATATCAATTCCTGTATCCGCATCAAATTTCGTTGAGACATTATCTCCTTCTTGCGGATAATCAAATTCATCATATTTACTATTTCCGATGACATTTGGAAAATATCCTTCACCGAAATAAATTTGCGGTCTTTCTACGTCTATTACACCTTCTGGCGGAATATCTTTAATCATATATTCAGGCTGACCTTGTGCGGTTACGTCATTCACATGACTCATGACAACACCATAACCATGCGTATATCGTAGGTATCTATTTACCCAAGTTTGAGCAGTCTCTTGTAAATTATCAACATTTAATTCTCTAGCACCGATAAACACCTGTTCATATTCCCCATCAATTTCATAACGATCAACATCAACGTCATGGAAATTGTAATACGTTCTGATGGTGTCCCTAGAATTATATACTTCTAATAAAGGTAATGTATCGTTTATTCGAATATTATCGATCGTTTGACGATTTCTATCAACCATCTCTTTATCTAACGATTCATTACCAGGGTGAGATTTTTGTTCAATATCACTTAATCCATAAGCTTCTCGTGTAAAATCACGGTTATGTTCTAAATAAGGTGTTTCTCGGGTAAACTCACTCGGTGAAACGATAAAGTTTTGTACTGCAACTGAACCTAGTTGACCGGCGAATACTAATACAATATATATCACCGGAATAGCTACCACGGTTTGTAACTTTCTACGAATGATAGCAATAATCAACCATACCGTGCCTACAATAGTTACACCTGCAAGCACATAGGATTTCGGAATATTGAAATATTCATCTGTAAAGCTTAAACCATGAACAACACTATTTTGAAAGGCATTTACAGAATTCGTAAATAATGTTTCAAAAGGAGCAATCGCATGTTGTGCGGCAATAAGTAATCCAATGATCGCGATCATAACACCAACATGTATTTGCGCTCGCCTGCTTAACCGATACATATGAAATACAGAATAAGCAGCAATAACGATTAATAAATAAAAGAACATTAAGCTAAGTAATGTTGCAAGGACAAATTTAATAAAAGGTAACACAAATAAATAAAAAGAAATATCAATGCCAAAATATGGATCTGTTTTTCCAAAGGTTTCATAATTTAAAAACTTCAGCAATCGTTCCCAACCAATTCCTTGAACAATTGAACTTCCAATAATTCCAATAAAAACGGAAGCTCCTATGAATATCCAAATCATTTTCCGTCGTTCTAAAATAAAGTTCGGAAGTTGTGACGGCTGAAAATGATTAACATATGAACTTAAAATCCAATACAACGTAATAAAGGCCGTTATAGAAAATAAGAAGAAGCCACTAACACCTAAACCCACTTTTGTAAAAAAGATCGTCGTAAATATTGTTTGAAACTGTAAGGAATCCATCCAAATATATTCGGTTAAAAATTGAAAGATAAATGTTCCCAATATAGTTAGAATAATAATTGGAATAACAATGAAACTTATTCGTCGAGCTATTTTTTTCATTCGCTCGATTTGTTCTCTCGTTAACGTATTGTCATAATTCAAGCATAATTCACCCCTGTTTAATTGATTATTGTACTTTTGCTTTATTGTACCATATACTTTTTACTTTTCCGTTTTTTCTCGCCACATAACGATTAAGTCTTTTAATATATTTGTCTCTACTTCCACAGATGGGTATGTTTCAAAATCATCAAATAAACCATCAAATAAATCTTCAATATATGTGAAATCTTTTTTTATGTGTAAAAAGCAACGATTTCCACTCACTTTGTTTTCCTTTTTATCGTTCCGTAATACTTCTTCAAGATCCGTTAAAATATGATAGTCCATCATGGGAGCATCGGTCATTAAAAACTCACTAATGATTTCATATTTTTCATCATGAAAATCAATTACCCAAACACTTCGTTCTTCTTTTCCTTGAGTAATCATAACCTCTCTAATTTCATACATATTCATTCACTCCCATTTAATACAACGGAAAGGCAGTAATAATTTGTTCGTTGTCATCTAAATACATCCGAATAGGCAATCCCTCTTCGCTGAGACCCTCATATGTATTCCCGGTTAAAAATTCCCTTGATTCATAAGCTTCATTAATGGCATCTATGACTTTTTGAGCCGACCAGTCATCTGGGAAAAATGTCGAACGCCCTTGATTTGATTCCTTTTTTACCCCTTCTACTTTTACTTCCGCTTCATATACACCATGTTCATTCTCTTCAGTTTTCGTTCCTTCTATTACCTTTCCCTTTTTTGAAGGTAATTTATCGTAATGAAAGCCAACCGCTTTTCCTGAACGATTTAATTCACCTTCTAAAATATGAGCAATTGCTCCCGAGCGAAAATATTCCGTTCTTTTCAAAGCGCCAATCGACTGGTCTTGATAATCTTCGTCATTTAATAATTCTTCAAAAGTTTCTATACAGCCAGCAAAGATAGTTGCCATAATTACAAGTAAAATAACTAGAACTAATTTCTTTATTTGTTGCACGAACTTCGCCTTCCTTTTATTTCCATTAAAAATCCTCACCTATTAAATGTAGCAAATAATAGATGAGGATAAAAGTTAATTTAATAACATGCCATTTACTTTACGAACTTCATCTTCAGAAACGATATAGTAATAAATACCATCAATCATCGCCCCCGAACCTTGAACTTGATATTGCTCAACGTTATTTCGCGTCGATGAATAACCTGTGAGTAAGCGTCTCATATCCGCAAAATCTAAACTCGTTTCCATATTATCGCCCAAAATATCCATTGTGCTTGTTATATTCGTAACTGTAGCGATATTTGCTCCTTTATTAATAATTTGTTCAATGACTTGTCGTTGACGTTTAGCTCGGCCAAAGTCTCCTTCAGGATCTTGTTTTCTCATTCGAACGTAGGCTAAAGCTTTTTCTCCGTCAAGTTCAACAGAACCTTTGTTAAAGTGATATTTACTGTCACCCCACTCAATATCGTTTGTTACTGTAATACCACCAAGCTCATCGATAAGTTCTTTTAATCCTTGCATATTCATTCGTACATGATAATCAATTTCAATACCTAAAAAGTTTTCAACCGTTTCAATAGCCATTTCGGCACCGCCAAAAGCATAGGCGTGATTAATTTTATCCTCATACCCTCTACCAGCAATAACTGTACGGGTGTCTCTTGGAATGCTAATCATTTTCATTTTATCTTCTTGTGGGCGCAAGTTTACGATGATCAATGAATCCGAACGACCAGCATCACCTGTAGTCGAATCAATACCTAACATTAATATATTAAGATTATCTTTCGCTTTTACTTTTTTCTTTGATAAATCCCGATCAATAGAATCAATTTCTGTATACATCTTTTCATTTACTGTATTTCTTGCTTCCATAAAAATGTATGTTCCCCATGCGATTAGAGCAAGAAAAATAATACCTATTCCTATAAGTGGAATACGTAACCATCTTCTCTTCTTCCTTTTTTCAGCACGTAATTCACTACGCTTCATCCAGTAGACCCCCTATACCAGGTAAGTTTCTTCGTAATATTATACTCCTTATGTGAAGGACATACAACAAATTTCAACAATATATTTAAAGGAGTTGTGTCTACCTTTTGAATGCACAACAATCTTTTTAAAAATACGAAACGAAAAATAGTTTATTTTATGAATAAAACATGCTAAATTTAATGATAACTTACATAAAAGGTGGTTTTATTTTGAGTAAAAAGATATTAAAGAATGATTGGCATGACTTATTGCGTGAGGAGTTTTCGAAAGACTATTACATACAACTTAGACAATTTTTAATTCATGAGTATCGCACCAAAACGATTTATCCGGATATGTATGATATTTTCAATGCCCTTCATCTAACACCTTTCCAAGATGTAAAAGCCGTTATTTTAGGTCAAGACCCTTATCACGGTCCAAACCAAGCTCATGGGTTAAGTTTTTCCGTGCAACCGACTGTACCAAAACCACCATCGCTTGTAAATATTTTCCAGGAAATGCAAAATGATCTCGGATGTGATATTCCAAATCACGGTCATTTAGTTAATTGGGCCAAGCAAGGAGTCCTTCTCTTAAATAATGTATTAACTGTTCGACGCGGTCAAGCCCATTCACACCGAAATAAAGGATGGGAACAATTTACCGACCAAGTGATTCGGACATTAAATAAGAAAGACCATCCCGTCGTTTATATCTTATGGGGAAGGGCCGCCCAGGCAAAAGAAACTTTAATTGATACTAATAAACATATTTTACTGAAGGCCCCACACCCAAGTCCATTGTCCGCCTACCGTGGTTTCTTTGGGAGCAAACCCTTTTCAACGACAAATGAAATTTTAAAAAAGCATCAATTAGAACCGATTGATTGGTCAAATTTATAAAGCCCTGCGTTTCCTTTGCCAAACCTTGCGACCAAATGAGTAAAGGGAAATCCCTGTGGCGGAGCCAAAACTATCGATAATAACATCGCGGACTTCGCCACTTCGTCCAGGGATAAATAGTTGATGAACCTCATCAGATATCGCATAAAGGATAGTAAATAAATACACAAAAAGAGCTGTTCTAAATGTCATAGATCGATCAATAAGAACAGCATGAAGGATAAAAACACCTAACAAAAAGTAGGCAAAAAAGTGCGCAAATTTACGCACAAAAAGGTGTAATGTTTTTATTTCTATCAATCCCTTTGGAATAGCAAAGGAAAGTACTTCCACAACAAACTTAACAATTCCACTACTTAACTCACTTGAAGCTTCTCCTGGTTGATGGGACAAATAAAAAATAACCCCCATCCAAAACAAAGCAATACTCCAAGCTAAAACACGATGGATACTTTTTCTCTTCATCCTAGAACAACTCCATTATCATCTACATCTAGTGTACAGAAAATGAAGTCCTTTGACTAGGCTTAAAAACTTTAGATTTATTCAGCCGATGCTTCTTCTTTTACTCGTTCCCCATGAACAATTAACCGATGTGTATTAAATCCATAAGGATGGCAAGTCATTAGGGACGCCCGATCAGAACCCTCTACAATTGCTAAAGATTCCGTTTCATAGGGACGAACAATACTTACATCATAAATTTTATACGTTAGTTTACCTGTAACCGTATGCAAATAAAACTCATCTCCAACATTCATTTCGTCTAAATTACGAAACATCGCTTTCGTCCACATGCCACGATGACCGGCTAAAACAGTATGTGTACTCGGACCACCAAAAGGAAGGGATGAACCATCAACTTGCCCAACTCCTTGGGTTAATTCAGCTTCTGTCGTACCGATGAACATAGGAATATTTAACTTTAACTTCGGAATTTCTAAAGCACCAATTTTTTCCCCTGACCTTGGCGCATCCTCGCACTGCTCATAGTGATCTCGATCATAACTAAAGGTAAACGGATCGTTTATGCCATCTTCATTCATAAAAATTGCTTCATTACAAGAATGGACACCTTCCTTTTTCTTTTCTTTCTCTTTTTCCGACACATGTTTAAATTCATCTTTGATTTTCACAACTTCATTCATTTGTGCTCGTTTTGTATGTTGTTGTGCAATATGTGGATAAAGAAAAATAAGTAAACCTAAAACAAACAATCCAACTATCCAATATTTTTTAAACATTATTTTCGCCTCCTTCGTAAGAAAACGAAAAACAGACTAAAACTAATGACCGTGACAGTAACAGAAGAAAGAAAAATGGGATCCGTGTAAAATTCCTTCGTTCCTTTTCGTATTCTCTCAAGTTGTTTATCTTTTTGTTTCATAAAGTCACTACGTTCTGCGACAAGATCCTCTTGATAAGGAATTCGCTCACCCCGAACGAGTAATCGATGGGTATTAATCATGTATGGTTCACACGTGATTAATGTAACATAATCTTTTTCCGCATCCATATCGAGCCAATTCGTTTCCGACGGCAAAACGACTTCAATATCATCCACTTCATAAGCGAGCGTCTCACCTAAAGAATGAATAAAGAAAACATCCCCTTCTTCAACCTCATCCAAATTTCGAAATAACTTTGTACTTGGGAGCCCTCGGTGAGCTGTTAAGGCAGCATGAGTGCCTTGACCACCGACAGGTAAAGAGGAGTTTGACATATGTCCAACTCCCTGAGTTAATACTCGCTCACTAATCCCATGGTAAATCGGTAAATGTACATTTATGCTCGGTATTTCTAAATGCCCCATTGTTTCGTCTATTTGTAACATGTTAAAGTAACTAACATTAGCTTCATCTTCTGCTTCATCGGAAAAGGGATCGAGAATCGGAATGCCGTTCGCATGAATTTCTTCATTGTGTTCCCTCGCCTTTTCTAGCTCTTTTTCAAGCCCTTCCTCGGTCATTTCTTCTAAGGTTTCATCATAGGTACTCATCACTTCATAATGGGTTTTTGTTTTAAACCAATGACTAATGAATGGATAGAAAAACAAACTAAAACCAGCAATAAATAAAGAGGCAATAAGCACTTTCTTTCCCATCGTAATGAGTCACATCCTTCCTTAAAATGAAAAAGGGCGAAATAAATCGCCCTTTTCTACCTTAATCCTTTAAGCAATTAGATTTCGGCGTCTGATATATAAATAAACGGCTGAACCCATGATGAGTAATCCGATGATTGTAAATGGAATTGTTCCAATACCCCCGGTTCGTGGAAGCTGCCATTCGGATTTGTAGTTGTTAATAACATATGTTTTATTCTTATTCTCATCATTAACGACAACTTCAATCGGTTGGGTTAATTTGTTATATCCCTTAGGAGCTATCGTCTCAACAAGTTCATACGTTCCATAATCGATATTTTCAAAAGATAACTCTCCCGCTGCATTAGTTGTTCCGGATGCAACAACATTTCCGTCTTTATCGCGTAATTCAAACTTTGCTCCATCTAGTTTTTGATCTGGGTCATCACCATCAACCTTTTCAATGAATACATTTCCAGCCGTTGGTCTGACAGGAGTTTCGTCGGATTCTTTCTCTCCATCATTTCCGTGTTCATTTTCAAATTCAATAACAGCCTTGTTGTTAATGATCTTATCTGGCTCTGCATCTTCTGCTACTTGAGCTTTAAAGGATATTGTAACCTCAGCTTTGCCAACTAACTTATCAAAATTATTTACTGACCATGTTAACGTTTGACCGTCCTTATCAAATGTAAAGACATCATCAACACTTGATGACCAGCTACCGTCAACATAGGATAAGCGACTATCTAACTCATCATATATGACAAATTCGTTATAAGAGCCAATATCCCCCGGAAGATCAATTGTTAACGTATACTCAACTATCTCTCCACGGTTAACGGCATCCTCATCAACTTTTTTTTCGATTTCAGGTTCAACATAGTTTTCTGTAGTTAGCTCTACAACCTTTCCAGTTTGTTCGCCATCTTCTGAAATCGTTCCGCTTTCCACAATTGAAAACTCAATATTTTGATCACCTAGTACATATCCGTCTACCGTTTCAACTTCTTTAAAAAAGTAATTACCATAGGCTAATCCAGATACACCAATCAATCCATTTTCACCAGTTGTATAAAGACCTTTCGAATCTTCCCCATCGAACAATTCGAAGGTTACACCTTCTAATGTCTCTCCCGTATCCCCGTCAAGCTTCTTTAACTGAACAGCTCCACGAATTGTTTCGTTTTTTGGATAAATATGAACATCATAATTTACACTTGTTCCATCGTCACTTGTCATTGGGATATCTACGATAAATGTTCCTTCATGCAAGTTGACATGATCAGGCCCATTTGTTTCCTTAACTTCATAACGACCGAGCTCTAGGTTCTGAAACGTATATTTACCATTGGAATCTGTTACACCTTTCTTAGATGCACCTTCTGAAACCTCAGTCCATGTATCAGCATCAGGATTGTATTTGTGAGTCATTGTGATTGTAAACTCAACACCTTCCAACGGCTCAGCATCTTCCGGTATCTGTTGATCCGCCGATCCGTCCCCTTCCTCCCCAGCCCCCGCTTCTGGTTCTTGTTCATATTTATGGACCGTTAATGTTCCTGTACTTCGAGCATCTTTCCCATCTGCTTGCACAATTCCTGATGGTAAAATTAAACTAAACAATAAAATTAAAACTAAAAATCGACTTACTGACTTCAATTTTCTCATCAACATTTTTCCCCCATATTAAATTGTTTTCCTTCTTTTATGCAAAAGCCAAAAACCAACAACAACAAGTAATATCCCTAACCCATAAAAACCTAGCGTTCCAATCCCCCCTGTCTTTGGAATTTCCCAATCAATTGGTTCATTCTTAACAGATATTTCTTCGGTTAGATTTTCACCATTAATGACAAATTCAAATATTTGTAAGTTCATTCGATATCCTTCTGGTGCTTTTACTTCCTCAACCGAATACTCCCCCCACTCAAGTTCGGCAAAGGTAACTTTTCCGGAATCATCTGATGTTTCTTCTCTAATTAATTCACCATCCGCATCGTATAGCGCAAAAGTTGCCCCGGCTAAAGGCTCTTCATTTTCATCAGTTTTAATAATTTCAATCATTCCTAATTTTTGTTCATAGATGTAAATGACAGTTTGCTCTTCGTAGGTAAATTCACCAGATGCAGGTGCACTA
>DATGRX010000122.1:0-6222 GCA_035303185.1 Bacillota bacterium | reverse complement strand
GACAAGGGGGCTTCGCGTCTTTTTTTACATCCCTATTTACCCTTCTTGGGACCGTTGCTTATAAATGGCTTTCACAAACTGCTCTTTATAATCCGTATATTCAGTTATGCCAGTCGTGGAATGCTGTACATAATCTCGCTTTATTTTTTCGTATGCAACCCTTGCTTCTTGATGGGCATTTAGATGATCCCTAAAAAAAATCAAGTTCTGCCAAAGCTCTTTCCGGTAAGATACAAGATGGACATAATGAGTCTTCACTTGAAATGTATCATCTGTGAATGTAGCGAAGACGATTTCTTCCGGTCGCTCCACTCTTAATTGAAGGAATCCGGACTTTTTTAGCCCTAAAACAACTGATTCCTCAACATGATGGACGTCATCAATCCCGATCACAATATCTATGATCGGTTTTGCTGGCATATCTGTGATTGCTGTACTCCCTATGTGTTCGATCTGTTTGGCTTCTACATCTACATTCTTCATGATTTCCACCTTCACACGCTTAAACTCTTCGCTCCAGGCGGAGGTAAATTCCTCTAATCTTACTTCATCATGTGTTAGACCTAATTTCATATGTTCAACCCCTTTCCATTGATTATACTATCTATTTCCATAAAAAGGAATGGCTTAGTGAATAATGAGTCTGTCAAGTATTTACGGGAACTATTCTCACCTTCGATTTTTTTAACAATATTTCTTTTTAAAAAAACGAACTAATTTTAAACCTAAACTTGTAGCATTAAATCTGAATATAACATACCAGAGGTTATAACCGTTGATTTCCGCTACAGGCGGATGCTTTCCGCGGGCACGGCTTCAGCCTCGTGCTTTTCCCGCAGGAGTCACCGCCTTCCGCTCCAATCAACTTTATATGAGCTCTGTATTCACGATTAGTGCATATATTTGTAAGTATTCGTACTTTCTCTTTAAAAGAGTTTAATCTTGAGTCAGAAATCCTTTGGATTTCACAAGGAATTAGGCTTGCCTATTTGCTGTTCTATATCGTCGTTAAAATCCAGCTAAGCCGCGTAACGCCTGTCCATATGGTTTGTTTTGGTCATTACTTGTTAGTACAGGCATATGCCCTTGAGTTGCCCCAATGGACGGGCGTGCTCTTTCAGTTAATAAGTGGGCAAAAGGCGGATAGTCCTTAACTTGATCTACATCAGGCTAAAAAGCATTAGAAACCATTTCTAGGGCCCGTATCAACATGCCTTCAAATCGATGAATCATGCCATTTAACATTTCTTTTAAACCAGATTCCGACCAACTATAACCCATCCTTTTTAATCGTCTAGAAAACAGGTTCATGTTTGATTCGGCTGACCCCATGAAACGCATCCACGATGTATCCAAATCCTTGTCGTTTTCTTTCAAGATTCTCTTAAACAAACTTACCTAGATCACTTATTTCTGCCTTCTTCTCATCGTTAGTTTCAGCCTTTTGAGCTTCAGCTATAGCTGTTACTAAAGCCACTGGGTCATTTTTATCAGCTGCGGTATAAGCACATTCGATTTCTTTTTTTGAACGCTTACTTAATGCTGTTTTAATCCATGGTTTTAAATGATAACGATCATAGGTATAGATGGCGCTCGGAAAGTAGTCAACACCACTACGAATCCAGGGTGCTCCATCACCATTAATAATGATATGGGTATCATTTGTAATTTCATGTTTTCCATAAAAATAGCGACTAAACTTTTCCCAAAAGTCGCGGATTACCTTGCCGATTACGGGTGTTCATCCAACCTATTTGCGCTTAAAAAAGCAAGTTTTTGTATGTAAGGCCTGCGTAAGCATCTGCCATACATTAAGAATAGTTTCATCTATCCGTATAATAACGGGCGAATTGAAGGAATCAACAACAAAATTAAGGTGCTTAATAGGGTCGCATATGGCTACGGAAACTTTACGAATTTCAAAAATAGAATTATGCTGCATTTCAAGTTCAAGCCTGCTCAAATACAATGAGAAACAGAACATAAAGAAACACACCTAAGCGCTGCATAAGAGGCACTGAAGTGTGTTCAAAAATATAATTATTACTATTAAAGCTGATTGGAACGGAAGTCGACGGACTCCTGTGGGAACAGCACGAGTCCGAAGATCACTGTCGCGACTCGAGAGAGGAGCGACAGAAGCTGAGGTAGGAAGAATGAACTGCAATTCTTCCCAGCACCACGGAAAGCCTGTCGACTGTAGTGCAAGTCAGCGTAATCAGAGCGCAAAATTTGATTGTTCTCTTTTACTCTAATTATTTAATATTTATTGACTTAAAATTCTTATCAACGTCATTTGACAAAGAACCAAAATCCTTAGCTCCATGTATCGAACGAAAGGTAAAAACGTACTTTAAAATTCCTGTTCTGTCCTACAAATCGTAGGGCAGAACAAGAGGTCTTTTATTACTACTACTTATCTTCTTCTTCTGATTCTTCTCTTTTCTTCTTTAAGTCGAAATAAGTATCCATGACACCCGTGCCAATCGTATGGTTAATTGGATGCTTTCCAGCAACTTTCCCTAAGTTCGGTACAATAACGGCAAAAGCAACCTCAGGATCATCAAATGGAGCATAGCCCACTAACGTTAAGTTTTCCGTATCTATTTTATTCCCATCAATATAAACTTCGTTTTCAGCTGTTCCCGTTTTACCGGCTGGGTTATAGTCTTTTCCAGCCCAATAATTGTACCCAGTTCCACCTGTTTCTTGAAATGCTCTACGAAATCCTTCCTGAACTCTTCCGATTTGTGATTCACTCATTTCGATTTGATTCAACACTTCAGTTGCTTCACTTCTATAAACGGGTCCTAATTCCTCTTCAAAAGGAGTAGGTTCACGAACCTCTTTTAAAAAGTGGGGGCGGACACGGTACCCATTATTCGCTATTGTCGATACATATTGAGCTAATTGCATGGTTGTATACGTATCATACTGGCCAATCGCAAAGTCTTGTAAATTACCCGCACTTGGCGATTCACCCACATACCCTGTCGCTTCAAACGGAAAATCGATCCCAGTTTCTGCACCAAGTCCAACTTGTCTAAAGTAATTACGTATTTCCTGAATAGCTTCACTATTATATGTGATTGATTTATCCCATTCATAATTATATTCTCCTCCCATACGCATCGCAATAAAGTACATGTACACGTTAGAAGATCTTTGAAGGGCTTCAATGTCATTCACAATCCCTAAGGGAGAAACTGATTTCTTCGGATCTGTATCAGCTATCTTAATGGGACGGTCATTGAATGTTTGATTTTCTTCAATAACACCTGATGCATATCCAGACAGCACGGTAGCACCTTTAATCGAAGAGCCTGGTCGATGCTGCTCATAAATTGTTTTTAGTCCCGCATCTTCTACTTTATCTTTTTCCCGATTGTAATGCTGTCCGGAAACTGCTAATAATTCACCGGTTTTCGGATTCATAACGACCACGAAAGCATCTTCTAAATGTTTGTTTTCATACGGGTGCTTAGCTATCGTGGTTTTTAATTCTTCAGCAACGATTTTATCAACCAGTTCCTGATATTCCATATCAATGGACAATACTAGATCTTTACCACGCTCCCCGGGAACGACGACCTTTGAATCAATGACTTGGCCATTTTTCTTCGTCGTATATTGGATTTGTTCTTTTCTACCGCGTAATAATTCCTCATATTGTTCCTCGAGACCACTCCGTCCGACACGATCATTTCGATTATATCCTCTTGTTAAATAATATTGTTCTTTTTCAGCTAAAATACCTTGTTCCTGAGTCGTGATTGAACCAAGAAACCCACTAAGTGTTGCTTTATATGGGTGTGTCCGATCCCAATCTGTTGTTGCATTTATACCAGGTAATAAATCTAAGTGTTCAGCTACCTGTGCATATTCCTTCGCCGTTAATTCTTCATTTTTTATCACTTGCGGCGTTAAGG
The DNA here is from genome assembly GCA_035303185.1 of Bacillota bacterium. GTDB lineage: Bacteria > Bacillota > Bacilli > Bacillales > Amphibacillaceae > CALAMD01. The sequence goes on along the minus strand of DATGRX010000122.1, from coordinate 2,293 downwards.
CATAGGCTTTATCTAATTCCTTTTTAATTAAAATAATCTCTAATATTTCATCAGAGTAATCACTCACTTCTTCATCTTCAATTTGTTCATCAATAATTTTATTGTATTGTTCAACATCATCAAGCTCTTCTTTGTCTTGTTTTGAAAGAAGTTTAAGTGCCTTTTTTTCGTTTTTTAAGTACCAATATTCTTTTTTGTCACGTAAGGTGAGTCCTTTTACCTTACCTTTACTATTCCTCTCAAGATCCATCGATATATAGTCCGACAACTTTTCAGCGACATCTAACCGATCTTCAGCTTGAACCTCTTTCGAAGGTGTATAAGTAATCGAATATAATGGTTTATTATCAACAATAGAATTATGATAACGATCTACAATTTTTCCGCGTGGAACCGGGATTTTTGTCGTGTCGAGAATCGTACGATCAATTTCTTCCTGGTACGATTCTCCCTTTAGAATTTGCTCGATTCCAAGTTGTACAATTAATATCGCGAATAATACGAATACAGCAAAAAACAATATATTTAAACGAAAAGGTAATTGTGGTTTTTTTTCTTTATCTTTGATTTTCAATATTCATGTCCTCCATCTATCTTCCGAATCAATCACCACCTATTATAGCATTTTATTCATTTAAATCTAATTAAAATCAATCTGTTTACCGATTTTTTTCATCTGTTAATTGCTCTTTAACGAGAACTTCTTGCCCATGTGGAGCCCTTAAATTCACCTTTTTCATGAAATGATGAATGAATAAGTACCCAATACCAAAAACAGCTAGTAAAATAGGAATGATTTTTTCCGCAGAAAATAGAGTGACACCAATGATAAATGCAACAATCGATAGCACACGACCTAGGTTAACAAATAATTCCCTAATGACAATGTATTCAACCCGTAATTCCTTGGCTTGTCGTGCTTTACCAATCACATCATATGTCATTGAAATATAAGGAACATTGATAATGGGGTAAGCAACCCCAATGATCACTGCATAGAAGATAAGGTGGATATAAGTAAGTTTAAATAAAATAATATAGATCGAAAAGTATATCATCAGACCTCCAATAAATATGGCCTTTTTTCTTAATGGAGGTGTAATAAACTTAGTCGCAACAAAATAAAACACAAAAGATAATCCAGATAAAAATAAATTAAACATACCAAGTGCAAATTCACTATTCGTAATTAAAAATACCCAAACAGTAATAACAAAAAGAAACATACCTTCCCTTAACCCTTGAAATAGATGAGCATATAAAACCCGCGCCCAGTTTTTATTATATTTTCTTTCATTTAAAACTTTTCTAAAGTAAAACTCCCCTTCTGCTTGGCGGCGTTTAAGGAAGAAACTACTCACCACAGCAGAGATAAACAGAATAAACGAGATTGTGAAAATAATGGTATACCCAATATTTGCAGACATCTTTGAAATGATGAGACCTGCAACTAAGGGTCCAACCATACCCCCAAAAGATTGTAAAACACCAAGCGTACCATTGAAAAAGTCTCTTGATTCCGGTTCTGTTATTTCAAATGTAAGAACATTAAATGCGAGCCAATAAAATCCATAGCCAATACCTAATAAACTTCCTAACATAAAATTATATTTCGAGGCACTTTCACCAATGATAAGCACACATAAGAAGAAAATTGATAAAAAGATGACTCCTAATCGTAGTACAATGATACGATCGATACGTTTCGCAATCTTTCCCGCGACAATAAATGTGGCAGGCTGAAAGATATAAATCCCCAAATTGTAAATTGCGATTGTAATATATTCACCTGACTGCTTCCATAAGTAAATATTCACAAAGGTATTCGACAAAAATATACCTAGGGAATAAAGTCCTCCTATAAAAAGCAATAATAGTAATTCACGATTTATATTCATGTTTGCAAATAAATTATGTAAGCTTTTCTGCATATTCTCATACTCCTTTTATATCTTATTAGTCTGATCAACTAACAGACAGATATGCAGAAAAACTTTTTTATAGGCGTGGTGAAACAATTCATTTAAAGCGATCAGCGTATGCCTAGATGCGTTTATTTTATTCCGACTTACAGTTTTGTCTAATCTAGATAAGTCAGCCCTAAAACGTCTTCGGTTCACGTTAAACAGATACTTATTATCCCACCCTATGAATGAAATTCATTACCTATATAAATGAATTTCATAATTGCCAAAACCAGCAACACCGATACAGTATGTAGTTAAGAATGGTTCAACGCAACTATATGTTGTATCGACGTTGCACTAAATGGGTATTATGAAATTCATTAATA
>DATGRX010000121.1:0-2421 GCA_035303185.1 Bacillota bacterium | reverse complement strand
CAAAAAGTGAAAGTAGTCAAGGACAGACACAACAACGACAACAACAGCAACACGAACAAGAGAGGCGAAAGCATCCTTTAGGGAAGATATCTGTGGAAAAAAGTTCCCCTGATCTAGCTAGACAAGAGAAGCTAAATAATGAACAAATATTGTCCCTTGAAGAACAACGGGAAAAACAATTAGAAAAATTAGCAAGCAGAATGAATGCAGCTATCGATGTAGAAGAAGATAGCGAATATCAGGAAGCAATGGAAGCTCCTCGAGTAAAGAGAAAGACTTTTAAACATCAACCAGTTAAAAAGAAAGAAAAAATTAAAAAGCGAGTAAGTAAAAGATTAGATCGAGATGGTTTAGTAGATAGTGTCATTATGGCGGAAGTATTAGGCCGTCCAAGAGCATTAAGACCTTATGAGAATATTTTAATGAGAAAATAACTAAGAAGACCACTGAGATACTACACCTCAAAAGTTAGTGAAATAATTATAACTTTTGGGGTCAATATCTAAAGAAAATTTCAGTGGTCTTTTTTTGTTGTCTAATTTTGGTCTTATTTATTTTTATACTTCATAAATATGTTAGGAAAGGAGGAGACAAAATGAATAAATGGCAACAAAGCATTCGAAATCATTTTGTAAACTATTTAGGTTTTCCAAAAGATTTACTTTTAAATTTACCTAAAATAACCCTTATTGGAAATGAACAAATATATATAGAAAACCATGACGGACTTATTTCTTATCAATCTCATGAGTTAATTATTCAAACCCAGATAGGAAATCTTAAAATAACAGGTTCCTCCTTGTCGATACAAGAGCTGTTACCTAGTGAATTGCTAATGGAAGGTGAAGTTGAAGAAATTTCTTATGTGAACAGGGGGGTATTATGAAGGAAAAAAGTAACCAGATCTTTACTCATTCAGTCGTTTTTAAGTATCAAGGAAATAATATTGTGAGGTTTTTAAATACTTGTAAACAAGCAAACATTCAACTTAAATATATTACATTTGAAAGAGAGAACGTTATTCAGGCATACGTTCCTTATAAAGATTATGAGGACTTAAGAGAAATTGGAACATTTTTACATGGTAATATTGAAAAAGTTGCAACAAAAGGTATATTTTTTATATTCAAGAGAATTTTTATTCGAAAAGAAGTCATATTATCATTTTTCTTTTCTATGATCATTTTGTGTCTTTTATCAAACATGATTTGGTCGATACAGATTAAAGGATTACCTAAAAATGTCGAACAAAATATTATTGAAGTCTTAGATCATGCTGGTATAAAACAAGGAAGATTTTTATTTAATATACCCGCTACTAGTGAAATCCAGCAATATGTTATGAGAGAGGTTCCAGAATTACTTTGGATAGGAGTTGAACAACAAGGGACGAGCTTGCATTTAGAAGGGGTTGAAAAATTAGAGGTAGAAAAAGAAATTGAGCTTGAACCTAGAGATTTATTAGCAAATAAGGAGGCTATTATTAAAAAAATGTATGTAGAAACAGGTCAGCCGATGGTAAATGTACATGATTTTGTTGAGGAAAATGATATTTTAGTGTCGGGAAAAATAACTAAAGATGACAGCGAAAATAATGATGAGCATCATGAATTAGTTGCAGCTAAAGGAGAAGTTATCGGTGAAGCGTGGTATGAAGTTGCTGTGTCGATACCATTAGAAGGTACGTATAAAAAACTTACGGGTAAACAATACTCAACCCATACTATTTCCTTATCATCTTTTTTCAACATCCCTTTGACCGGATTGATGAAAAAAGAATATAAGGATTTTACAACAGTTGTAAATAGAAAGCCAATAAATTTTTTGTTTTGGGAAATGCCTATTTATATACAAAAAACGATCTTTTATGAAGTTGAAACTTTTTCATATAAAATATCTAAAGAAAAAGCTATTGAAAAGGGAAATGATATAGCTATTCAAGCGTTAAAAAGGCAAATTGGTCCAGAAATACGAATTAATTCGAAAAAACTTTTGCAAGAAACTGAAGAGAATGGTAAAGTTAATTTAATATTATATTTTAACGTCGAGGAAAATATAGTGAAAAGTAGACCGATAAATCAAGGAGATTGATTATGCCAGAACAGCTTCAAACAATTAATATTGAATTAGAACACCCAGAAGAAGTATTAGCACTTTTTGGAACAAATGATCGATTCTTAAGACATATTGAACAAGAATTACAAGTGCAGATCGTAACACGTGGAGAAGATATCCGTATTTCTGGTGATACAAAAGAAATTAATTTAGTAAGTGATATCTTACATACATTAATCCAGGTCATACAAAAAGGAATTGAAATTACCGAAAGAGATGTCGTTTATGCCGTACAATTAGCAAAAGATGGAAAAATCAACCAATTAGAAACTTTATTTGCTGATGAAATTACTCGAAATGCTAAAG
>DATGRX010000120.1:0-22305 GCA_035303185.1 Bacillota bacterium | reverse complement strand
ATCCCGTCACCAACTTCGATAACTGTACCGACATCGCTTACTTCTATATCTGAATCAAAGTCTTCTATTTGTTGTTTTATCAACGCACTAATTTCTTCAGCTTTGATGCTCATACCATTTCACCCCTATCACTGTTTGTTTACAGAAGTAATTTTTCGTTCCATTCTCTGTAATTTACTTCGAACCGTTCCATCAATAATCGTGTTTCCTACTTGAATATGTAAACCACCTAAAATTTCAGGATTTACAATATTATGAATTCGAACAGTTTCTTTTTCAAATCGTTTGGCTAACTTTTCTTTTAAATGTTTTGATTCTTTATCTGTAAGTTCACGAACAGATTGAACAGTTACTTCTGCAATTCCCTTCTCTTCATGAACAATCGAAATGAATTGCTCAATGATTGAAGGTATCATTTCAATTCGATGTCGTTCAACAAGTAATTTTAATGTATTAATAACGACTGTTTCAAATTGATCAAATGTTTTATTAATAAAAGATAGTTTTTCCTTTTCTTGAATTCTTGGATGTTTTAAATAGACAATCACTTGCTCATTCTCATGGAAGGAATTCTTTACTAGTGTGAATTGCTCAACAAGTGTATCTAACGTATCCTTTTCCTTACCGATTTGAAAAAGAGCTTCTGCATAGCGCTTTGCAATTACATTTACACTCATCGCTCTTCTCCTACCTCTTTAATATACTCCTCGATTAACTTCTCTTGGTCTTGTTCACTAATTTCCTTTTCAATGACCTTGCTTGCTATGAGTACAGATAATGAGGCAACTTGCTCTTGTAATGCTTGAAGCGCTTTTTCCTTTTCATTTTCGATATCTTCTTTTGCAGATTGTTTTAATCGGCTTGCTTCCTCTCGAGCCGCCCGAATAATTTCTTGCTCTTGACGAACTCCTGCCTCACGAGCTTCCTCAATAATTGATTGAGCTTCTTGTCTCGTTTGCTGTAATTGTTCGGCAGCTTCCTTCGCCGCAATTTCTGCTTCCTTACGACTTTTTTCTGCTTCTTCTATTTCACTAGCTACATGTTTTTCTCTTTCCTCCATAACATCCATTAAAGGACCCCAGGCAAACTTTTTAAGTAATGCTAGGAGAACAATGAAAAACACGAGCATATATATCATACTACCGATATCCCAATTGGCTACGGCACCTAGGACTAAATCTAGTGATTGCACTGTTTCCACTCCTTTCACGATAATTGCCTATTATTTAAGAGCATCTTTCCACCATAAAGGAATGGCGAAGTTACTATGGAAACGAACTCCGCCATGATCTATTAAATAGACAATATTATAAGACCATAAATGCGATAACAACTGCCATAATTGGAATAGCTTCTACGAAAGCAATACCAATGATCATCGTCATTGTTAAAGGTCCTCGTAATTCAGGTTGACGTGCAATCCCTTCTACTGTTTTACTTGCGATGTTACCAATTCCTAATCCCGCTCCAAGTGCGGCAATACCTACTGCAATTGCTGCTGCTAATGCTTCCATTACATTTTCCTCCTTTTATAATTAACCTCATAAATGTTTATTTTAAGTTAAGAAAATAAATTTCTTAATCTGCTACATACTTTCATTTACTTTATTTGAAATATAAATCATCGTTAAAAGAGTAAATATAAAGGCTTGAATTCCTGCAATAAACAAGCTGAAGCCTTGCCATACTAGCATTAAAGGAACAGAAAGTACGAACCAACCAACGGTTAGTGTTCCTAAGCCAACGATCATTGATGTTAACATTCCGCCGGCAAATATGTTTCCAAACAAACGTAAACCTAACGTTAAAGTATTTGTAAATTCTTCCATAATTTTAAATGGGAACATAATTGGAGTAGGGCGGAAATAATCCTTTCCGTACTCTTTAAAGCCTTTGACTCTCACCCCATAATAATGGGAAAGTACAACGATTAAACCTGCGAGGGTTAATGTTAAACCAGGATCTGACGTTGGTGATTTCCACCATGAAACGTCATTCACTACAATCGTGGTTACCATTCCTACGACGTTACTAATAAAAATAAAAAAGATGATTGTTAACCCTAACGGTAAAAACACCTTTCCTGTTCTCCAATCCATCGCATCGCTGATAAGCCCTTTTACGAAATCTACGATCCATTCCATAAAATTTTGGGCACCTGTTGGCTTCATTTGTAAATTCCGGCTTGCTAATACAGCAATAACAAACACGATAATCCCTGAAAGGGTGATCATGATGATGTTTGATAAATCAACAGAAAGCCAAGAAATGCCGAATAAATTTTCAATAATTGGTGCTTTAGTATCCACTCTATCACCCCTTTTTACTCTTTTAAATGGTTTCTTTTACAGATGGATGGTGGAAGTTATTAGAAACATTAATCGATTTTTGATTGACGAATAGAGTATATCGTATAATCGATAATCATAACGACATAAGATGTTGTTAATCCAAGAACAACTCCGATAATATGTATCTTTTCTTCATATTTCAAGGCTAGCCAAATCGCTACCCCTGCTCCAATCAATCGAAAAAACGTTCCTAATCCTGACGTCCTTTTCCCATCTACTGCCAACCGGCCAAAAGCTTTTGCTCGATTTTGCAGTAAACGCAGACCATAATAGCTGACAACATGTCCAACTAAAAGGCCAAGAAAAAAACGTTCGTAAGGGGTTATGGCAGCTCCAAACAGAAAAATAGCTAAGAGATAGAGCATCCATTTTCGTTGGCGTATTTCCATACGCGCAAATTCTTCCATTCCACTCTACTCCTTACATTTTTCATATGGTTTTTAGCCATAACTTCCTAATAATACTACACTAAACAAGTGTACATTAGTGGATGTATGTTGTCAATAATTTGTCTGTTTTACTGTCGAATGGATTGAGAATGTTGTCACAGACAATTTTAATGAAGAAAATCCCTTTCATACATACAAAAAAGAATATTTTTAAAAAACTAATGTTGTTTCATAATTTCGCACTTCTCCCTCTTCGGTCACAATCGTGATCATTGCTATATACTCTCCTTTTATATTCGACAAATCTACTTGCACCTCCCCTTTGTTTAACCCTTTTTCAACATCTGCTTGATGAAACAATGTCATCTCATGTAAGAGTGTAATTGGTTGAAATAACTCAACCTCCAAGGATAAAAAAGGCTCTGTTGCGTAAAATTGGTATTCATAAGTTTCGTTAACAAAAGGCTTTGGATAAACGGATAAACCCATTACTTTCTCATAATCTTCTTGCTCATTAATAAATACAAAAGGCAAATGAAATTCCTCACGATTTATCGTCATCACGAGCCAATCCTGAAAAATATCTTCGGATATGAAACTTTTAGTAATATGTAGATGGAGTGGTAAGGTTACCTTTTGTTTTGGTCCAATCTCTTTTGTTTGCGGCAGCTCCCATGTGATGCCTTTTTGCCATTTTGGTTGATGGAAATGAATTTTGCGTACCTCTCCCGAAAGATTTTCTATCGTTAGCTGTTTTGTTCGCTTTTCCTTGAATTTGGCTACTTTCCCAAAGGATAATAAAGGTTCATCAATTAAAATATTCGTTTGTAGTGCTTCATTTAGTAGAACAGCCCCCATTCCTTGGGCAATTGGATTAATCTTTTGTCCGTTCTCATTTTCAAGGGGTTGTGCCGTCGTTTTAATCGATTGAATAATTTGTTCCATTGACCAATGCGGTTTAGCTTCCTTTAAAACAGCTATCATTCCTGTTACATGCGGCGCCGCCATACTCGTGCCATAAAAAGCTTCATGCCCGCCAGGAACCGTACTTAAAATATTCGTCCCTGGAGCAATTACATCTGGCTTGATTGTCCATTCATTTAATACAGGACCTTTTGAACTAAAAGAGGCAATTGTTTCTCCTTGAACATCTGTTCCCGTCTGAATAAAATAATGCTCATCTTTTGCTTTTTCTAGTAACTTCTTAAACTGTTCCTCACTAGTTGTTACTACAGGTATTTGAAGAGATTGATTTTGTAATTGGCTAATAAATTCACCATCAGCATCATCTTTTATAATAACAGCAACGGCCCCTTCTGATTCCGCCAGCATAATTTCCTCTAAGAGGATTTTATGTTCACCCGTTGCGAGCACAATCTTCCCTCTAAATGGCCGTTTAGCTTCATCAGCCACCAATAGGGGATAATCTTTCGTTAAATCCCAAGAAACTTCAGTTGGAAATGTTTGAAGAATGATTTTTTCCTTTGTTAACGGATCTTTTACATAAGGAATCGTTAGAGGACTTTGCTTCGCTCCAACCGAAAGAGCTTTTTGTGCGGTCGCTGGTGAACCGATTGTCCATTCATCTGGGCCATCATTTCCATTAGCAATAACGACTCCAACACCTAATTCAACAGCCCGATTCACGGCAATACTCGTTGGGAAATCCGGACCATTAATAGAATTTCCAAGGGATAAATTGATCACATCTACCCCATCTTCAACAGCCCGTTCCAATGCTGCCATCACTTGGATAGATGTACCTTGACCACCGGGCCCAAGAGCTTTGTATGCATAAATATCAGCATCTGGTGCTACACCTTTAATATCCCCATTAGCCGCGATTATACCTGCTACATGTGTTCCATGATTTGTCGGAGGACCTTCTGTTGGTAAAGTTTCCATTGGATCATCATTTAAATGAATAAAATTATAACCTCCTTTAAAATTAGCCGATAAATCAGGATGAGAATAATCGATACCTGTATCAATAACAGCTACTTTTACACCTTTTCCCGTATAATCCGTCGAATTTATTTCACTCGGCATTTCACCCTCTAACTTTGTGTTTACCGAGATAGGTGCTGCTTGATATGTTGCTACTTGAAAAGAAGCAGATACGAATGGTTCTTTCATTAATTTTTTTATATGTGACAAAGGAGCTTGAAGAGCAATTCCATGAAACAACTTCTCATAAGTTTCGATAACTGTTGCACGCGGATAGTCTTGTTCAATCGTTTGTTTTATCTCTTGGGGATGACCATCAACTTGTAAAATGACGGGAATATCCTTCTGATTATCTAGCGGTTGGACGGGTAGTAAAGTGAAGAAAACACTAATTATCATTAGACAAATTTTGCGTACCATTTTCATCATGCTCCTCTTGAATTAATTTCCATTATGTTTTGAAAGAAGCATGATTTTCATACATAAAAAAGAGCAGGTACAAAACCTGCTCTTTCGCATTTATATAATCATTAACTTATTTTGTTCCAAATAACCTATCGCCAGCATCCCCTAATCCTGGAATAATATATCCTCTTTCATCTAAACCTTCATCAAGGGCACCCAAATAAATGTCAACATCTGGATGATTTTTTTGAATGAGCTCAACGCCTTCGGGGGCACCGACTAAACACATTAATTTAATATTTTTAGCATTCCTTTTTTTCAGCGATTCGATCGCATCATTCGCTGAACCTCCGGTGGCGAGCATTGGGTCTAAGACAATTAATTCTCGTTCCTCAATATCCTTCGGTAACTTTATGTAATATTCAACAGGTTGTAGTGTTTCCGGATCGCGATATAATCCAACATGACCTACCCGTGCAGCTGGAAGTAAATTTAGCATTCCATCAACCATACCTAATCCAGCTCGTAAAATAGGTATCAAACCGATTTTCTTTCCAGATAATGTATAGGATGTCGTCTCTTTCACCGGGGTTTCAATTTTCGTTTCTTCCAGGGGCAAATGTCTTGTAATTTCAAAAGCCATTAACATGGCAACTTCATCAACTAATTCACGGAACTCTTTCGTACCAGTATTTACATCTCGGATATGCGTGATTTTATGCTGGATTAACGGATGGTCGAGCACATGTAATTTTCCCAATTCTCTCCACTCCTTAGTCATTTATTTCATCTCTAAAATTGTACAGGAGTTTTAGGAAACATTCAAGAAAAAATAAAGACCTCTCTCAACTGTAGACAACACTTTTTGAGAGAGGTGTGAACGTTTATTTAACAGGAACAACGGCTCCATCATATTCTTTTAAAATAAAATTCGTAATTTCCTCAGAGTGTAAAACTTCAACTAGCTTCTTTAATTCCTCACGTTCCTTATCTTTACTTCAAACGGCAATGACATTTACATATAATGATTCTTCGTCTTCTATGAATAACGCATCTTCTGTCGGTTTTAATCCTGCTTCAATCGCAAAGTTTGTATTGATGACGACGAGAATGTCTTCTTCAGTTTCATATATCTCTGGTAAAAATGCCGCATCATAATCCGGTGAAAAAACTAAATCTCTTGGATTATCAATAATGTCATCGATCGTCGCTTTTGCAGGCTCAACACTATCATCTAAAGTAATTAATTCATTTTGTTCAAACAAACTTAGTATTCTTCCGTGATCAGCAACAGAATTACTTAATACAACTTCTGTACCATTATCAATTTCGTCAATTGACTGAATACCCTTTGAATAAACTCCCATTGGCTCAATATGAATACTACCGATATGTGTTAAATCATAACCTGTATCTTCAATCGTCTGTTCTAAATGAGGTATATGTTGGAAGAAGTTCGCATCTAATGTTTCATTAGCTAAGTCATCATTTGGTAAAACATATTCTTCATAAGGCTCAATTTCTAACGTAATTCCTTCTTCTTCTAAAATTGGTTTTGCTTCTTCTAAAATTTCAGCATGGGGAATACTTGTTGCACCTACAACTATCGTGTTTTCCTCTTGTTCTTTTCCACAACCCACAAGAGTAATCAATGTTATCGTCAATACAATAAATATAAACTTTCGCATATTTTTTTATCTCCCTTATCTTTTATTTACTTTTCTCTCAAAATAATCACCAATAAACTGAAAAATGAAGACAATAATAATAATGAGTACGGTACAAACAAACACAACGGGAAAATCTCTACGTTGAAAACCTGCATAATAAGCATAGTTTCCAAGACCTCCTGCTCCGATCACACCCGCCATCGCTGTATAACCAATTAAAGCAATGGCTGTCACTGTCAATCCCGAAATAAGGGCTGGTAAAGATTCGGACAGTAGTACTTTAAATATAATTGTTCTTGTTTTTGCTCCCATCGATTGGGCCGCTTCGATAACCCCCTGATCGACTTCCCTTAATGCAATTTCTACTAATCGAGCATAAAAAGGAGCTCCACCGATAATTAATGCAGGTAAAGCTGCATTTGGTCCTCTTATCGTTCCGACGATAAAAATAGTAAAGGGGAAAATGAGTAAAATAAGAATGATAAAGGGTATCGCTCGAAACACATTGACAATGCTTGCTGTTACCATATAAGCGAAGCGATTTTCCCAAATACCACCTTTGTCCGTTAGAAACAACAACAAGCCTAGCAAAATTCCAAAAATAAGAACTCCAACTAAGGCGATTAACGTCATATAAAACGTTTCATAAGTTGCTTCAACTAATTTCCAAACATCTAAATTTGCTAAATCAATCGGCACGTTGAATCACCTCTATATCTACTGAAGCATCGATAATAAATTGTTTGGCTTGCTCAATGTCTTTTGGCTCTCCGGTCATATGAATGATAAGTTTTCCTAATACACCTGTTTGCGTATGGGTAATTTTTCCGTGTAGAATGTTTATTTGGACAGGAAACTTTTTCGCCACATCACTTATTAAAAATTGATGAGTTGCTTCTCCAATAAAATGAAGTTGTAATAATTCTCCCTGGTCATCAACCTTTTCTAAGATGAAGGATAAACTTCCTTTTGAGGCTTCATCTGTTGTAATCTGTTCAACAAACTTCTTCGTTGTTTCATGTTGTGGCGTTGTAAACACATCAAAAGTCTCCCCAACCTCTACGACTTCTCCATCATCCATGACTGCGACTCGATCACACACTTTTCGAATAACAGACATTTCATGAGTTATTAATACAATTGTAATGCCCAACTTTTCATTAATATCCAATAGCAGTTCCAAAATAGAGTTCGTTGTATCTGGATCTAATGCTGAAGTCGGCTCATCACAAAGTAACACTTTTGGATTGTTCGCTAAAGCGCGAGCGATACCAACCCGTTGTTTTTGCCCTCCACTTAATTGTGCGGGATAAGCATTTTCTCGACCGGATAATCCTACTAAATTTATCAATTCTTGAACTCGCTCTTTACGATTATCTTTTGGAACGCCAGCTATTTCTAGGGGAAATTCGATATTTTCTGCTGCTGTGCGTGACCATAATAAATTAAAATGTTGGAAAATCATGCCAATCTCTTGGCGTGCTTTACGTAAACTTTCCCGGGATAGTGAAGTAATCCTTTCATCATTAATTAATATTTCACCTGCTGTTGGCTCTTCTAACCGATTGAGTAAGCGAATAAATGTACTCTTACCTGCTCCGCTATAACCAATGACCCCAAAGATTTCCCCTTTTTCTATGTCTAACGTTACTGAATCTACCGCTTTGATAGAATCATTTTTTAATGTAAATACTTTTTTCAAATTTCGAATGGAAATCATTTTCATCCCTCCTTTGATCGGTTCGACTCTTGTTTATAGAGATCCGTTAACAAATAAAAAAGTCTTTCTGCTCAAGAGAACAGAAAGACTTAACTTTAATCTTAACGTTCTCTTATTTATCAAAGCAATTGCTTTGCAGGATTTGGCACCTTTTCAATGAAACTTGAAGGTTGCCGCGAAGTCATCAGGCCAGTCCCTCGTTCGCTCTTCATAAGAGTTTACATATATTCATTTTTTGTCGATGATAAAAATTTACCATAAGGAGATATATAAGTCAAGTAAATTTGTAAAATTACTTTTCATATAATGGATAACGAACTGTTAAGCGAGAGACACGCTCCTTAGCTTTCGCCAACACCGCTTCATCGTCTGGCTGTTTTAATGTCATCGTCATAATATCCGCAATTTCTATCATATCTTCTTCTGTGAATCCTCTTGTGGTAATAGCGGCTGTTCCAATTCTTATACCACTTGTAACCGCTGCTCCTTTTTTATCAAAGGGGATTGTGTTCTTATTCGTCGTAATGCCGATAGCATCTAACACTTCTTCTGCTTCTTGCCCCGTTAAACCGAGGGTCGTTACATCTAAGAGAAGCAGGTGATTGTCAGTACCCCCAGATACGATACGAACATCTCGTTTTATTAATTCATCGGCTAACTTTTTCGCATTAACTACGACTTGCTTTGAGTAAGCTTTAAACTCATCTGTTAATGCTTCTTTAAACGAAGTTGCTTTTGAAGCAATCACATGCATAAGTGGTCCACCTTGTACACCCGGAAAAACAGACTTATCGATATCTTTGGCATACTTTTCCTTACATAAAATCATTCCACCGCGCGGACCTCGTAATGTTTTATGTGTTGTAGTCGTCACAAAATCTGCATAAGGAACTGGATTCATATGTATACCTGCTGCAACAAGACCTGCTATATGTGCCATATCTACCATCACGTAAGCATTTACTTCATCGGCAATTTCTTTAAACTTAGCAAAGTCTATTTCTCTTGGATAGGCACTTGCACCAACGACGATTAATTTCGGCTGAACATCAAGGGCCTTCTGGCGAATCGCCTCATAATCAAGTTGTTCTGTTTCTTCATCAACACCATATTCCTCAAAATTATAAAGTTCTCCACTAAAATTTACTGAACTTCCATGAGTTAAATGTCCACCATGGCTTAAATTCATGCCAAGGACTGTATCTCCTGGCTGTAAAATTGTAAAATAAACTGCCATATTTGCTTGAGCCCCTGAATGAGGTTGAACATTAACATGTTCCGCTTGAAATAGCTTCTTTGCTCGATCTCGAGCTAAATCCTCTGCAACATCTACATGCTCACATCCGCCGTAATAACGTTTCCCTGGATAGCCTTCCGCATACTTATTCGTAAGAACCGATCCCATTGCTTCCATAACAGCTCGGGAGACAAAGTTTTCCGATGCAATAAGCTCAATATTATCTTGCTGCCTCTTCTTCTCTGCCATTATTGCTTCATAAATTTCAACATCTACATTTTTTAAATATGGCATTTGGCATTCTCCTTTTCATTAAACTTTTTTATGTAAAATTTATTTATAGGATGCTCGACGGCCACCGATAAGTTTCGGTCGCGTTGTCGCACCTGTAATAAGTGCATGGTGAATCTTATTTTGCCTAAAGCGAACCGGAACAACGACTGGGCGTAAATGCATACCGATTAATGTTTGACCAATATCAAGTCCCGCTTCTGCTTGGATCGTTTCAACAACGACAGCATCGTTAAACTTTTCATAGGCCTTTGCTGCCATTGCTCCGCCGGCTTCAGGGGTAGGAATAACAGAGACCTCTGTTAATCGTTTCTGAATAAGTGTTTTTCGTTCGACAACTAAGGCACGATTTAAGTGTTCACAACATTGAAAAGCTAAATGTGTGTCAGAGGCTTTAGCTAATTCTGAAATTTGCTCAAAAATAATATTCGCTACATCTTTTGTACTTGACGTTCCTATTTCCTTACCAATGACTTCACTCGTTGAACAGCCGATAACGATCGTATCATCCTTTTGTAAAATATCTTTTTCCTTCCATTCGGTAATTAAATATCGCATATGTTGATTGACAATTTCTAAGCTGCTCACTTATTTCACTTCCTTTGAAAGCTTGATTATATAGGAAAAAGGAGCAATGATTTTCCCTGATAACATTGCTCCTTTTTATTATTCATCTGACTGTTCATAGGACGTAATTTTCTCGACCCGACGTAAATGGCGACCACCTTCAAACTCTGTTTCTAACCATGTTTTAGCAATTTCCCGGGCTAAACTAGGACCAATTACTCTTTCACCCATGGCTAAAACATTTGAATCATTATGTTGTCTTGTAGCTTTTGCGCTAAATACATCATGCACTAACGCACAACGAATGCCTGGGACTTTGTTTGCTGAAATCGACATACCGATACCAGTCCCGCAAATTAAGATTCCACGGTCAAATTCACCGTTTGCGACTCGTTCTGCTGCTGGGAGTGCATAATCAGGATAATCAGCAGAAGTTGCATCCTCCACCCCAGTATCGACATATTCAATGTTCATCTCTTCGAGTAATGCTTTCATTTCATTTCGTATCGTTGTTCCAGCATGATCCGCAGATAAAATAACTCTCATTGGCCAGGCCTCCTTTTATACGTTAAATTTGTTTATTTCTCGGTTTAATTTTTCCGCCTGTTCGTCTAAATCTCTCGCTAAAGAATCGACAAGATCAATAGTACTTGCTTGTTCATGAACAGCCGCATTTACTTCTTCTGTAGCCGCTGACGTTTCTTCTGAAATAGCAGCTACTTCCTGTGACTGGTTGACTGTTTCTTGAATGGATTGTAATTGTTTATTAACTAATCGGGAAATTGCATCGACTTCATTTGCCACTTCTGTAACAGATACTGACATTTTTTCAATAGCTTCATTCGTCGTTGCACCTGCTTCTGCTTCTTCCTTCGCATAACCCACATTTGTTGTAATTTTATTGCCGACATTATTTACATTTGATTGGATGTCTGTAATTAAACTTGAAATTTGTTGAACAGCTTGAGCACTTTCATCAGCTAAATTACGGATTTCTTCTGCAACTACAGCAAATCCTTGTCCATGTTCTCCTGCTCTTGCCGCCTCAATTGATGCATTTAAAGCGAGTAAATTCGTTTGTTCCGCGATTTCTCCTACCATTGAAATAATCGCTTCGATTTGTGATGCATTTGTTACTAATTGTTCGACGTCTTCTAGAGAAGCCTCTTGCTCTTCAGCAACTGTTTGGATACCAGTCACTAAACGATTAACAGCTTTTTTACTACTTTCTAAAAGTTCGACCATGTTTTGAGATTTTTCTTTCGATTGGCCTGCTTTTATTTGTACTTCTTCAGCAAGGGATGTCGCATCTTGAACGAGGGATGCTGTTTGCTGAATCGAGATTGCTGCACTTTCTGCTCCTTTGGAAATATCATCTGTAGAAGCACGAATCATTTCAGAATGTTGCGCAGATTCACTTGATGCATCGCGCATTTTGGTAACGGATTCATTCGTATGCCTAAAGTTATTTTCAATATTATGAACCATCTCTGTTAAATTTGTAAGCATTGCGTCAAAGGCGATGCTCAAAGCACGAATTTCATCATCAGATCGGGGAATTTCTACTTTTTGTTTTAAATCACCATCTGCCACTTTCGATGCTACTTGTTCTAAACGTTGTAAAGGTTTTGTAATGAACCTAGCAGCAAGGAACGCTAAAATTCCCGACCAAATAATTCCTAATGTTAGCGTAATGATCGTAAACCATTCTTCTGAAATATTCCAAAGTTCTTTTACGTAATCATAAAGAATATAAATAAAAAAAGCTGATGTTGAATAGGTAATAATGGCTAATATCGTTGTAAATAAAACTAACTTCCATCTCAAACCAAATCTATGTTTCTTTTTCAATTTCGCAACCCCCGTTGTTATTCTATTTTTTTGATTAACTTTGTTATATATTTATCTAATTCATGCAATGTTTGACGGTATGTTTCTAAATTTCCACCGAAGGGATCGGCAATATTGCTATCGACTATATTTTTTTCTAGGTCCTGAATATGTTTAATTTCATCCTTAAAGGTATCCAATATACGTTCATTTAATTTGTTTACACTATATTTTTGTTCGTATTTTTGGATAAAGCTCGTTCGTTTTTTCTCTAAATCTTTGTAAGCTTTTGTAAGCTCTTCTAAAATACTTTGATCCGCCGGTGACACATATTCTTTCAACGTAAAATACTTCTCTTGATAATGAGGAAATTCAATCATAAGGGAATGTTTATGCTGGGCTGTCATCGTTAACACTAAATCTGCCCAACGTAACAAATCTTCCGTAACAGACTGGGAACGATGATTCATTTGAATACCCTTTTCTTCCATGACTTGCTCAGCATACTCATTAGCATGTTGATTATCTATCGCATAAATACCCGCCGACTGTACATCAACATGTGCTACTCTATGCTTCAACAAGTGTTCCGCCATTGGACTTCGGCATGTATTCCCTGTACAAACGAATAATATATTCATCGTCTACCTCCGATTTAAGTCCTACTATTAAATATATCACAAAGCAGGTAAGATGTCAGAATTTATAAACTAAATTTAGTCTGTTTTCATCATTTGAAACTTGTTTTATGTAATAAATAACATATGGATTCCAAAAGATACGAGAATACTTCCACCTAAAAGCTCACTATAAGAACCAAGAAATCCTTTTACCTTTCTTCCAATAAGCAAGCCTGTCCATGTAAAAAAAGTGCTAAAACTACCAAACAGCAAAATAGCCATCACGGTTTGAACGCCTGTAATCCCCAGGCTAAGCCCAATCGGAAGACTATCTATACTGACAGAGAGACCTAGTGTTAAAATGCCGATATTTGTATATTTAAATGAACGTTTGTTTTGAGGAAGATGCTCAGTAAAAGCGGTGAAAAACATATGACTACCAATGAAGATAAGCAAAACACCACTTGCTAATGTCGTATAATGGCCGATATTATCTGATACCAAGTGACCGATAAACATACCAAGCACGGGAAAGACAATATGATAAACGCCGAAAATAAGACCAATGATAAATATCCGCTTCAGTCGTAAAGGTTGCATGCCTAAACCTAAACTCACCGAAAAAGCATCCATCGAAATAGCGATCGCCAAAAGCAATAAAGGAATGAATATCCGCTCCCTTCACGAACTCGTTGTAAATTATATGAAGGGTTGTTCGCAGATATTCACTGCAGTATATTTAAGGTTGGATCTCTCAAATAATTTTAGTCGCAGCTTGTTCGATGCGATTCATAATCGTTTTTCCGATACCCTCTTTAGGAAAGGATTCAATGATCACGAGATCAACCGTATCCTTTTGAAAATGGCGAAAGCCTGCATATAAACTTTGAGCAATTTCTGTTAAGTTTTTTCCTAGAGAAAACTTTGCCACTCCTTTCAATGCTTCGATGTATTCTTCACTGCCTAAAACACCGATACGATAACCAGCAGAACGCTTCTGATTAATTAGAGATTGCACGTCTCCGGGAGAACCATGCACAAGCCATATAGGCACTTCCGGTTGATAATGTTTATATTTGTCACTTCTCGTTTCAGTTTGTTTTGCTATGACATCACCTACAACAGACTGAATGTCCTCTTCTAAAATGGCTCCGTACCGTAATATTTCAGGGACCCTTTTCGTACAGTCAACAACCGTCGATTCAACACCAATTCCTGTCGGTCCTCCATCAAGAATTCCAGCAATCGCTCCAGATAAATCCCTACATACGTGATCGGCTGTCACAGGACTTGGCCGACCAGAAAGGTTTGCACTTGGGGCAGCAATTGGGCGGCCGAACGTATTAATTAATGCTAAGGCAATTGGATGATCCGGTATCCGAACAGCAACAGTTTCTAATCCGGCTGTCACGCTGTCCGCACATGTACCATTGCTTTTTAGTACATAAGTTAATGGTCCGGGAGAAAAAGTTTTAATTAACTGTTTCACATACGGTGGAATATCTTTAACTAATGTTTCTATCATTTGCACCGATGAAACGTGAGCAATTAAAGGATTATCTGCTGGCCTTTGTTTCGCTTGAAAGATTTTTTGTACTGCTTGCTCATTCACCGCATCAGCTCCTAGACCATATACCGTTTCTGTTGGAAAGGCTATGAGCTCACCTTCCCTTATGAGCTGAGCTGCTTCTTCAATAAAAATATTCGCTTGTTCATCTACTTCAGTCATTGTCCATTGTTTTGTCTGCAAGGTGAAAGCTCCTTTTCTTTGCCAAATCATGTTAACTTTTATTTTATCATAACGTAAAAATAAGCAGCTTACATATTGTTTTCTTTATTTTTTCAAAAAGTTCTCGATCAAAAATAAGCCCCTCGCTATGAAACAAAGGGGCTTACTTGAACAGATTCAAAAAAACGTTTTTTACGAAGAGATTTTATAAGACCACCAAATCCCTTTTTGACGTGGTAAGGACTTTAATAACTCTGAACGCTCTTGTGGATGGAATTGTAGAGATTGTAACAATAGATCAACCATAAGCTGATGGCTATGGACATATACTTCATGGGCAGCTTTTGCTTTTGCTAACTGTAAAATAAGTTGTAATAATGTCGGTAAAGTATTTGCTTCTGCTTTCGTAATGAAGAGCTGCTTCAACCAAAAGTTATTTTGCTCAATTCGTTTTAAAATAAAGCAACCGATAATATGATTATTATTCGTAACGATATACCCTTCCTTTTTAACTGCCTCTTTGTCTATTGCCTCGTTATTTTCAAAAAACGAAGTGAGCTCGTTTGTATCCACCTCATTAGCTTTCATTAAAATCATTATTTTCACCTCTTCGTTCATAACATGAAAGATTGTAAGTACTTATTATGTTATGCAAAAAAAGGGCTTTTATGATAAGCCAAGCCATTCGAACAAGAAAAATTTTACTTCAACCTCTTCCTCTTCTTCTGCAATCGCTGAACCATACTCAAAGTCGACAAAGCATAGGGGTGGAAAGAGAACACACCACCAATTCGCACCTTTTCCTTCTCCGAGGGTAATTAATACAGCCTCATAATTACCTGGAGGATATAATTTATCGTCATATTGTTTCAAAGGAAAAGGAACATCTGATGCATATTCGACGTGGAAATCTTGCTCAACTTGTTCGTTCTGTAACGTGCGATTAATAATTTTAGCTAAATCTTCCACATGTTCTTTAATATATGTTCGTGCATCTTCAATATCTGTCATGTCACCGACCCATGAGTCAATTTCTTCTTTCACTTCGTCCCGAATAATATTTTTAATTTGCTGATCCTTTTCACTATCACTATTTGCTAAAATCCGTAGCCGAATTGCTTCATCTGGAATCACGTCATAACGTTGTTCCACTTCTTCACTTTCCTTATCTTTAACAAATAAAAATGGACTGGCAAAGGCTATCAATAAAATGATTATGAATCGCTTCATCGTTAATCCCCTTTTCATGTTCTCTTTATCAAACAGTATGAACGAGGGATTAACTTTTAAACGTACATTTTACATTTGCGCAAAAACAATGCGATCTAACTGATTCATATCTTGAAGAATGCGTACATGAGCCTTTGGAAAATAATCTGAAACAATTGAACTCACAGCTTCTCCTTGCTTATGACCAATTTCAAAAAGGAGCATTCCTCGATGATTAAGAACTTCTTTTGCTTGGGCAACTATTGTTTCATAGGCAGCTAGTCCATCCTTTTTAGCAAATAAAGCAATTTCTGGATCATGTTCTTTTACTGTCACAGATAACTCACTTTTTTCTTTATAACTTATATATGGTGGATTAGAAATAATTATTTCGACCTTTTGTTTTGACATTAGAAACGGTTGTAAAAAGTTACCATGCCTAAAATGGACCTCCGCCCCAAGTTGCTCGGCGTTCATCTCCGCTACTTGTAAAGCCTTCCGAGAAATATCTGTTCCGTAAACTTTCGCCTGGGATAATTCGAGCGCTAGAGTAATGGCAATGACTCCACTTCCGGTTCCTACATCGACGATTTTTGCTCTAGATAATTTCTCCGAACGTATTTGATCAATGGCCAATTGGACAAGTTCTTCTGTTTCTGGTCGAGGAATTAGAGTATGTTTATTCACTGTAAATTTACGTCCGTAAAAATACTCATAACCGACTAAATGCTGTACAGGGACCTTTGTTGTCACATGCTGTTTAACATCTGTTTTAAACTTCAACAAAATATCTTCTGGAATCGTTTCACGCATATTTGTTAAAAACTTTGCCTGATCCATAGATAAATGATGTTGTAATAATATCTCTGCTATTTTTGGTTCACAATTATTTTTTTGTAAAAAAAGAGAAGCCCTTTGAAGGACTTCATATTGCTTCATAGGACTTTTCATCTTAACCACCAATTTGGGCGAGCTGCTCTTCTTGTTCTTCGGCAAGTAATGCCTCAATAAACTCATCCAAATCCCCATCGAGAATTTGCTCTAACTTTTGAATTGTTAAGGAAATTCGATGATCTGTAACACGGCTTTGTGGGAAATTATATGTTCGAATTCGCTCAGACCGATCCCCCGTACCGACGGCAGATTTTCGCTCGGCATCATATTCCTCTTGAGCTTCCTGTTCATACTTATCTAACAGACGGGCACGAAGTACTTTAAAAGCTTTTTCACGGTTTCGAATTTGTGATTTTTCATCTTGACAGGAAACGACTATTCCTGTCGGTAAATGAGTAATTCTGACGGCTGAATCCGTCGTATTTACGTGCTGTCCACCAGAACCACTCGAACGATATGTGTCAACTTTAATATCCTCATTTCGAATTTCAACATCTACCTCTTCTGCTTCTGGTAAAACAGCCACCGTTGCTGTCGATGTGTGGACACGTCCTTGGGATTCGGTTTCTGGTACCCTTTGCACACGATGAGCACCATTTTCATATTTTAATCTTGAATAAGCTCCATCCCCACTAATCATAAAAATGATTTCTTTATAACCACCAATTTCGGTCGAATGGGCTTCAATAATTTCTGTTTTCCACCGGTTATTTTCTGCATAACGGGTATACATTCTAAATAAATCCCCAGCAAACAATGCCGCTTCATCTCCACCCGCTGCGGCGCGAATTTCAACGATGACGTTTTTGTCATCATTCGGATCCTTCGGTAATAGCATAAGCTTTAACTTTTCATCTAGTGTTTCTACTTTTTCCGAAAGTTCATCGATTTCCATCTGAACCATTTCGGCCATTTCTTCATCTAAATCATCTTCGAGCATCACTTTAGCATCTTCGAGTTCTGAAGTTGTTGTTTGATATTCTCTGTATGTGGAAACGACCTTTTCCAATTCAGCTTGTTCCTTCGAGTAATCTCGCAATTTATTTACATCGCTAATCACGTCTGGATCACTTAGCAATCCATTTAATTGTTCATAACGATCTTCTAAAAGCTGTAATCTTTCGATCATTATCGTTCACTCCAATTTATTCTTTCGTGTTTATCGATTTAAAAGGTATTTCTATGTTTTTCCCACGTAATAATACCTCCACGAACATTTATTAAGTTTAGAAAGCCATGTCGTTTTAATACACGACAAGCTTCATTACTATTATTACCTCGTTCACTAATAACGACAACACTTTTATCTTTAGACAAATTTTTAAGGTCATTTTTTAATTGCTTTAATGGAATATTCTGGAAACCGAAAACGTGTAACGTATTGAACTGTTCGGCTGGACGAACGTCGATATACTGATAGTCTTCCCGACTTTCTTCTTCTAACATTTTCATTAATTGAATCACGTCTATTTGCTTCACTCCCCAAGGAGGCAAAATTTCATATAAAACAAAAAGAGCAAATAAACAAGAAACAATTAGGATCAATGTGTTTACAGAAAGCATGGGTAAACCTCCTTCGACCTTCTTCATATCCCACATACTTAATATATATCATACCACGTAAAAAGAACTCAACCAATCATATTGAGTTCTTTAATACCTAGCTATTTTTCTTTTACTTTATCTTGTTTATACTTTGGATGGTTTGGTACTTCATGATGCTTTCGACAACGGGGTTCATAGGATTCAGATGCACCGACTAATATTACGGGTTCATCATAAGATGCAGGTTTTCCATCAATTAATCGTTGCGTTCGGCTTGCAGGTGAACTACAAATTGGGCAAATAGCGTTTAACTTTGTGACAAGTTCACTATATGCCATTAAATCTGGCATAATACCAAAGGGTTCTCCTCTGAAGTTTGTATCTAATCCTGCAACAATGACACGAAGGCCATCCTTCGCTAGTTTGTCGACAACATCAATTAGATGTTCGTCAAAAAATTGTGCCTCATCTATACCAACAACATCAATATCTTTATCAATATGATTATGTATTTCCTCCGGTGATTCAATCGGGATCGCAATGATCGTTGAACCATTATGAGTTACAACAGCATCATCCTTGTATCGATCATCGATGACAGGTTTAAATACAACTGTTGAAAGATTTCCATATTTTGCTCGACGAACTCGACGAATGAGCTCTTCTGATTTTCCCGAAAACATACTTCCACAAATAACTTCGACCCAGCCATTATCATTCGTGAGGTACATGAGAGAGTGCCTCCTTATTTATTTTCATTTCTTTGTATTATATGCATTTTATCATTTTATTTAAGCTTTTTCCTTAAAATCTGACAGAAATTATGAAGAATAGTCCAAATTAAACAGTAAAAAAACAGGCAACAAATAAATTGCCTGTTAGATTACAATTGCCTTGTGCCTCTTCGATTAATCCAAATCGTATTTTTTCTTGAAGCGATCGATTCGACCACCTGCACGATCTTCTCGCTGTTTTCCAGTATAAAATGGATGTGTATCTGAACTAATCTCAACTCGAATGAGTGGGTAAGTATTTCCATCTTCCCATTCGATCGTTTCATCAGAAGTTCTTGTTGAACCACTTAAAAATTTGTATTCAGAACCCGTATCCATAAAAACAACTTTTTGGTATTCTGGATGAATATCTTTCTTCATGTCTTCCACTCCTTCTCTTCAATTATATCATGAAATATCGTTATCATTAAATTGATTATAATTTTTTGATCTTACTCACAAATAAGTATTATAACAGGGTATCTATTTGTTTGCAACATGTACATGTCTTTTCCTAACGAATTCCTTTTCGTTTCATCTCTTCTTCCATAAGTTCAAAAAACTCTTCATTACTTTTTGACGCCCGAAGTCTTCGTAAGAAACGCTCTGTAAAGTCATGGGAATCCTGCATAGATTTTCGAATGGCCCATAGCATTTCTAAATGATCCTTTGGAATGAGCAATTCTTCTTTTCTTGTACCAGATCGTAAAATATCGATGGCTGGGAAGATCCTGCGCTCTGCAAGGGAACGATCTAAATGCAACTCCATATTACCCGTTCCTTTAAACTCTTCATAAATAACGTCGTCCATTCTTGAACCAGTGTCAATTAAGGCTGTTGCAAGGATCGTAAAACTTCCACCCTCTTCGATGTTTCGAGCTGCTCCAAAGAAACGTTTCGGTCGGTGAAATGCCGCTGGGTCAATTCCTCCAGACAATGTTCTCCCACTCGGTGGAATTACAAGATTATAAGCCCTTGTAAGCCGCGTAATACTATCCATTAACACGATGACATCTCGGCGATGTTCTACTAGTCGCATCGCGCGTTCTAAAACTAATTCGGACACTCTTATATGACTTTCTGGAACTTCATCAAACGTAGAACTAACAACATCAACATCAGGATGTACAGAACGTTCAATATCTGTTACTTCCTCTGGTCGTTCATCAATTAATAAAATAATTAACTTTGCCTCTGGATGATTTCTCGAAATACTATTAGCAATTTCCTTAAGTAACATTGTCTTTCCCGCTTTTGGAGCAGAAACGATTAACCCTCGTTGTCCGAAACCAACGGGAGCCATTAAATCCAAGATTCGCGTTGAAATTTTATTTGTTTCTGTTTCTAATTTCATAAACCGATCGGGATATAAAGCGGTAAGCGCTGGGAAGTGTACTCGTTCTTTTGAGGTTTCTGGGTCTTCATCATTGACAGCATCGACGTGAAGCAATCCGTAGTAACGCTCGTTTTCTTTCGGTGGACGTACCTTTCCTGACACTTTATCTCCATTACGTAAATCGAACCGTCGAATTTGTGAAGCGGAAATATAAATATCTTCTGCGCTTGGGGAGTAATTAATCGGTCGTAAAAATCCAAAACCTTCGGAAGGAATTATTTCTAAAATACCGTCTAAAAATAGATAACCATCTTTTTCCGTTTGTGCTTTTAATATCGCAAAAATAAGCTCTTTCTTCGTCAAAGTTGAATAGTTTTTCACTTTATAATATTTTGCATGATCATAAATCTCTTTTAATGTTAAACTTTCCAAATGGGCTAGCGTAAGTGTAGCCATAACATCACCATACCTTTTTTATATTGATATTTTATTTCCTTAATGTGTCCATAATTATGAAAATTTCCTTGTATGATAGGATTTTTTCCTTAGAAGAGGATTGAAGATGCACTGGAAGCGTGAAATGAATCATTATTATTTTGTTCTATGTGCTATATCCATATTACTCGTTTTATGAAAAAAATACAACTATTGTTATTTACACAATAAAGGGAGGGGTTTTCCCCTCCTTATTTATTTCATCACTAAATTTGGTTTTTGTTTCAAGCGATGTTCCCCATCAACAAATCGAACGGTTCCACTCTTTGAGCGCATGACAACGGATTGAGTTGTCGCTTTGGAGCCTTTAAATTGAACACCTTTTAACAATTCTCCATCTGTTACTCCCGTTGCAGCAAAAATAGCATCATCGCCAGAACAGAAATCATCCATATAAAATACTTTATGAATATCTTGAATTCCCATTCGTTTACAACGTTCAATTTCTTCATCATTTGAAGGAATTAACTGTCCCTGAATTTCGCCACCTAAACACTTTAACGCTGTTGCAGCAAGAACACCTTCTGGAGCTCCACCAATTCCAAATAAAATGTCAACCCCGGTTTCGTCAAAGGCTGTGTTTATCGCACCTGCTACATCACCATCTGGAATCAGGCGGATCCGTGCTCCTGCTTGCCTAATTTCCTGAATGAGCTCTTTATGTCGAGGACGATCTAAAACAACGGCCATAACATCTTCAATATCTTTGTTTTTTGCTTTTGCGACGGCTTCAAGGTTTTCTACCGTTGATGCATTAATATCTACTCTTCCAACGGCTTCTGGACCGACGGCTATTTTTTTCATATACATATCTGGTGCATGAAGCAAATGATCTTTATCAGCAATGGCAATGACTGCAAGAGCATTCCACGTACCTTGAGCGACGATCTTTGTTCCTTCTAAAGGATCGACCGCAACGTCAACTTGTGGCCCGTCTCCCGTCCCTAATTGCTCACCAATATAAAGCATCGGTGCTTCATCCATTTCGCCTTCTCCGATGACAACTGTCCCGAGCATCGGTGTTGTCTCTAGAACAGCTCGCATTGCTGTTGTTGCTGCCTCATCTGCCGCATCTTGTTTCCCTAAACCCATCCAACGGGCGGAGGCGAGAGCTGCTGCTTCTGTCACTCGTACTAATTCAAGTGTTAAACTTCTTTCCATTCATTTTTTCTCTCCTTTTTACAAATGTGATCCTCATCCCAAAAGGCCTATTTATAAAAAGGTATGTAAATTACTTTTTAAGCTCAGAAATTTCTTGTTTCGTCATATTCTCTCGCCATACTTTTGCACCGATATT
>DATGRX010000119.1:0-8957 GCA_035303185.1 Bacillota bacterium | reverse complement strand
GCCTTAAAAAGCTCTCCTAATAAAGCTCCTGGAATAAGGGCTAAAACTGTACCGATTGCAACACCATTTAATATGTTCATGGAAAACTGCCTTGCGGTTAATTTTTCAGTAGCCATATACATTCTCCTTTTACTCTTTGATAAATATATTTAGCTTGTTCAATACTTCACAATTCTGTTTAGTATTTTACTAAGAAATTTTCTTATAAGTATGGAAGGGAGATTTCTCTTCTCCCTCCAATACTTATATTTAGGATTAAATATGAATGGGCATTCCTAGAGCTAATTCAGCGGCATCCATAACACTCTCTCCTAAGGATGGATGACTATGGATCGTTAATGTAATATCTTCTGCGGTTAATCCATTTTCAATGGCTAAGCCTAACTCTGCGATTATGTCACTAGCACTTACCCCAGCTACTTGAGCGCCAAGAATTATTGATGTTTCCTTTTCTGAGATGAGTCGGACAAACCCTTCTGTTTTATTTAACGAAAGTGCTCGACCGTTAGCAGCTAACGGGAAAGTACTTTCTTTTACGTCATAGCCTAATTCCTCAGCTTCTTTTTTCGTATATCCTACTTGGGCAAGTTCCGGCTCAGTAAAGGTTACTTCTGGGATGGCTAAATAATCAACGGCTGCACCTTTACTTCCACTTATTACTTCTGCAGCTACTTTTGCTTCATAACTTGCTTTATGAGCTAAAGCAGGTCCGGCAACTATATCACCAATTGCATAAATGTTTGGTTTGTTTGTTCGACATTGTTCATCAACTTCGATTAAACCTCGCTCATCGACTTTAACACCGGTTAGTTCTAAGCCAAGCTCATCTGTGTTTGGCTTCCGACCGACAGAGACGAGAACATAATCAGAGTCTAATTTTTCTTCTTTACCATCAACTTCATAAAAGACAGATGCTTTTGTTTTTAAGTTATTGACTGACTTTGCTGTTGCATCTGTTATAAAATTGACACCTTTTTTCTTTAAGTCATCTTCTACAAGTTTGACCATATCCTTTGGGAATCCTGGTAAAATTTGTGGAGATGCTTCTATGACTGTTACCTCTGTACCGAAGTTTGCATAAACTCCGGCTAACTCCATTCCGATATATCCTCCACCGATAACAGTTAGCTTTTTCGGAATTTCCTCTAAGTTTAAGGCACCTGTCGAATCAACAACTCTTCCTTCAAATTCAAAGCCAGGAATTTCGATTGGACGACTTCCTGTAGCAATGATGACATTGTTAAAACTATACGTTTGACCACCATGCTCTTGAATAACTCGAATTGTTTGGTCATCGACGAAGTAAGCTTCCCCTTGTAAAATGTTTACTTTATTTTTCTTCAGGAGCATTTCGACACCTTTTGTTAAAGCACCAACGACTTGTTCATCTTTCCAACTTTGAGTTTCATCAAAGTTAATTGTCGTTTCCTTTGAGTGAATTCCAAGTAACGTTGAATCTAAGGAATTTTGATATTGCTGGCTCGCATTAATTAGGGCTTTGGATGGAATACATCCAACGTTTAAGCAAACTCCACCAATATTTCCCTTTTCAATAATGGTAACGTCCTGGCCGAGCTGTGCAGCGCGAATCGCTGCAACATACCCGCCCGGACCAGAACCAATGACTACCGTATCTAATTCTTCAACAAAACTACCTACTACCATTTTTTATCACCCTTCTACTAAAAGTAATTCTGGGTCTGCTAAATATTTCTTCAAGTCGTTAATGGCACTTTGAGCAGTACCACCATCAATAATACGATGGTCAAAGCCAAAGGAAATCTTTAGCATTGGCTTAACAACTGGTTGTTTATTCTCATCTGGAATAACTTCATCTTCAATTCGACCAAGTCCTAAAATTGCTACTTCAGGCTGGTTAATAATTGGTGTTGACCATACTCCACTTGTTGAGAGAGCTCCTACGTTTGTAATTGTCATAGAACCGCCTCTCATATCTGCTGCACTTAACTTACCTTCAAGTGCTTTCTCAGTGTTTTCTGTAAGGTCTTCTGCAATTTGGAATAAGCTTTTCTTATTTGTATCTCTGATAACAGGTACGAACAATCCATGCTCAGTATCTGTTGCAATTCCGACGTTAATGTAGTTCTTATATACAATTTCATCCTTTGCATCGTCAATGGATGCGTTTAATTCTGGATATCTTGCTAACACTGCTGTTAAAGCTTTGACGAAATATGGTGTAAATGTTAGTTTAATGTCTTGCTCAGCAGCAATTACCTTAAACTTATCTCGGTGTTCAACAAGTTTTTCAACATTAACTTTATCTAATACTGTAACGTGAGGGGATGTATGCTTACTATTAACCATTGCACTTGCAATAGCTTTACGTGTAGCAGACATTTTCTCGCGTCGTTCTGAACCTTCCTGAACTACCTGTGTTGTCTCCTCTGCAACTGGTGTTTCTACAGCAGGCTCTGCTGCTGGTGCTGTACCACCGGATACGAGGAAGTTGTCAATATCTTCTCGTGTTACTCGATTGTTTCGTCCCGTTGCTGGTACTTCTCGGATGTCTACACCTTTTTCACGTGCATATTTTCGAACGGCTGGAATAGCTAACATTCGAATGTCTACTTCGTCGCCACGATCCTTGGCAGAAGGACTTGTAGTTGTGCCTCCAGCTGATTGTAAATTAGTATCTGGTGTTAAGTGCTCAACATCTTCGTGGTCGATTGCTACTGTATCTGTGCCTCGTTCACGAACGACTGTATCTTCTTCTGCTGGTGCTGATGTTGATGCTTCTCCTTCTGTATTTGCATCTTTCGGATCGTCAACTTCAATTTCTAAAATGACATCTCCTACTTGAGCTACGGTTCCTTCTTCAAAATGTAATGTCTTAACGACTCCTGCAACAGGAGAAGGGAGAGCAACAACTGTCTTGTCGCTCTGTATCTCCGCTAGAGTATCGTCTTCTTTTACTCGATCGCCGGGTTGGACGGCCCAACTAACGATTTCACTTTCTGTAATTCCTTCACCACTATCCGGTAATATAAATGAATAAATCATTTGTTGACCTCCTCAAGTATTTTAAAACTCATAGACTTCTTTAATCTTCTCAACCATATCTGCCGCATTTGGTAACCACTCAGCTTCTGCATCTCCAAAGGTATATACTGTATCCGGTGCTGTTACTCTTGTAATTGGCGCTTCTAAATACATGAAAGCTCGCTCACCAATTTCAGACATTAATTGTCCAGCAATACCTGTTTGTCTTTGAGCTTCTTGGGTAACGACGACACGGCCGGTTTTCTTCACGGATTCAAGGACTGTTTCCATATCGATTGGTGCAATCGTACGTAAGTCGACAACTTCTACTGAAATTTCATCCTTTACTTGTTCAGCAGCCTTTAAAGCTTCTGGAACCATTAAGCCGTAGCCGATTACCGTAACGTCAGAACCTTCTCGAGCAATAGCTGCTTTATCTAAAGGTACATGATATGGCTCATCAGGTACTTCTTGACGTCCTGCACGATATAATCGTAAGTGTTCTAAGAAGATGACTGGGTCATTACTCTCAATGGATGAGATGAGTAATCCCTTTGCATCGTACGGATTACTTGGAACAACGACTCGAAGTCCTGGTACTTGTGCAAGTAATCCTTCTAAACTGTCTGAGTGAAGTTCTGGTGTATGAACTCCTCCTCCAAAGGGTGCTCGCATCGTAATGGGCATTTGTCTTGTTCCTGCCATACGAAATCGCATACGAGAAAACTGAGCAACAACGGGTGACATTGCCTCAAGAACGAAACCGAGGAATTGAATTTCTGGTACAGGTCTAAAACCTTCCGTAGCTAATCCAACAGACATTCCTAAAATTCCGGATTCCGCTAATGGTGTGTCAAACACTCGACCTTCACCGTGTTTTGCTTGTAAACCTTCGGTGACACGGAACACCCCTCCGTTAGCACCGATATCTTGACCGTACAAAATCACATTTTCATCATTAGACAATTTATAATCTAAAGCGTCTTGAATCGCTTCAACCATGTTTTTTTGACTCATTATTTGCCCATCTCCTTCTCTTCGTATTCAGCAATTTGCTCTTGAATGTTTTGAGGAGCATCTTCGTACATAATCTTTAAGAAGTCTGACACTTTTTGCTTATCTACTTGGCCAACTTTTTCTAGAGCATCTTTAATATCTTGCTCACAAGCTTCAACGACTTCTTCTTCTTGTTCCTCACTCCAGAGGCCTTTCTCCTCGAGATACGTTCTCATTCTTACTAAAGGATCTCGCTTTTGCCATTCGCCTACCTCATCATCTAAACGGTAACGGGTTGGGTCATCAGACATTGTGTGAGGTCCAAATCTGTACGTAATAGCTTCAATTAATACTGGTCCTTTTCCAGCAACAGCATGTTCACGAGCCTTTTTCACTGCTGAATACATTGCTAGAGGATCCATTCCGTCTACTTGGATTCCTGGAATACCAACAGCAACTGCCTTTTGAGCTAATGTTTCTGCCTTTGTTTGCTGTTCGACAGGAACAGAAATTCCGTATCCGTTATTTTGAATAACGGCAATATATGGTGCTCCGTAAACTCCGGCAAAGTTAATTCCTTCGTAAAAATCTCCTTGGGAAGTTGCACCGTCTCCGTTTAAGGAAAGAACAACATTTTTCTTATCGCGCATTTTCATTCCAAAAGCGACTCCCATCGCATGGGTAATATGTCCACCGACAACAACTTGTGGGGAGTACGCATTTAAGTCTTCAGGAAATTCGTTTCCTTTCATATGTCCTTTGTACCAGAGGAAAGCTTTTTCTAATTCTAAACCGTGATACACTAACGGTACGAGGTCACGATACGTTCCTGCGAAAAAGTCTCCATCTTCTAAAGCAAACTGTGTTGCTAACTGACTTGCTTCTTGTCCACCGCTTGGTGCGTAGTTTCCTAAAGCACCTTGTTGGTTTAAAATCGTTACTCTTCGGTCATAAGCTCGTCCCCATACAAGACGTTCCATAAGTTCTACGAGCTCCTCATCACTTAGTTCCGGTTCTAATTCTTCGTTAACAATTTTTCCTTCTGGTGATAATACTTGATAAAATGGAAAGTCTTTCTTATACCCTTCGACTATCTTTTCAAAATCAAAAGACTTTTTTGCCATATTTAACATCCCTTTCTTTTAAGTAGATTTGTTTTTTTTTCTACGAAACAACTGCCGTTTATCAAATAATGAGTTGTCACATTCCTCCCCCTTCAATTTGTGAATATTTTTGATTAATTATTCATAAAAAGTGAAAATGGGTGACAAACATGGATAAAAGGGTAAAACGATCGTTTTTCTTAACTTTTATCTGTGATTTTCTTCACACTTTCAAAGTAACACACATTTGACCCCCTAGGATAATTGAAGTTTTCTATATATCCATAAAAAGATTTTAAACCGTTGTCATGAAAGGGATGACAAGGGGTCGTAAAATATATTTGTCTACTTTGTGAACGCTTTTTTCACTCCCTTTTTTACTTTTTTTTACAAAAAAACACCTCTAAAGTTAGATTTACACGCTAACTTTAGAGGTGCACACTTTACGGTGTTTTCTTTACGCTAAAATAACTTGATCATGATTCAAAGAAGATCCGCGTCGTTTTTCAAATTCTTTTAATAGTTTCTCGACGGTTAATTGTTTCTTTTCTTCATCTTCAACACGTAAAATAACTTCACCTTCATCCATCATAATTAAACGATTTCCTAACGTTAAGGCTTGTTGCATATTGTGCGTAACCATAATTGTCGTTAATTCATTTTCAGCAACAATTTCCTTTGTTAAATCGGTTATTAACTGAGCTCGCTCCGGATCAAGAGCTGCTGTATGTTCATCAAGGAGTAGGATTTTCGGATTCGTAAAAGTTGCCATAAGTAAGGAAAGGGCTTGCCTCTCTCCTCCAGATAACAGGCCTACTTTTGCTGTGAGACGATCTTCTAGGCCAAGATTTAATGTTTGTAAAGATGTACGAAACATTTCTTTTCGATCCTTTGTTACCCCAGGAAACAACTTTCGTCTTTTATTTCGCGCGTAGGCAATAGCCAAGTTTTCCTCGATTGTCATAGAAGGAGCTGTTCCGGCCATCGGATCCTGGAAAACTCGACCGATTAATG
Organism: Bacillota bacterium; assembly: GCA_035303185.1. Taxonomy (GTDB): domain Bacteria; phylum Bacillota; class Bacilli; order Bacillales; family Amphibacillaceae; genus CALAMD01. Next base: position 2,841 of record DATGRX010000119.1, on the reverse strand, counting down.
TAGAACGTTTATGTTCTGGTTCATAGGTGACGTCCTTGTCGTCAATAAGAACTTTCCCTGTATCTGGTATTTGCATGCCTGAAATAACATTCATCAACGTCGATTTTCCTGCACCGTTTCCACCGATAACTGTAAGAAAATCTCCCGCTTTTAAAGATAAATCAAAAGGCTTCAAGGCTTGCTTTTCATCCGGTGTTCCTTCATTAAATGTAACAGTAGTATTTTCTAATGTAAGCATTTATTGTTCACCCGCCTTTTGTAACAATTCTTCATTTCGTTTCTTACGGCACTGTTTCTCCCGACGGGCTTGCAAAATATTTGGCGTCACAAGAGCAATGATTACTAATGTTGCGGTAATAAACTTCATATCTCCCGCTTCTAAAAATTTCGTTCGCAGGGCGAGTGTAATAACGATTCGATAAATAATCGCTCCAAAGATAACTGCCATTGTCGTCCGGAATATTGTTTTTGTTCCAAATAAGGCCTCTCCTATAATCACGGATGCAAGCCCTGTAATGATGAGCCCTACACCCATACCAATATTCGCACTTCCACTATACTGTGCAAATAGGCCTCCAGCTAAACCGACAAGACCATTGGAAATACCGATACCGATAATAATTAACAGATCAGTATTTGCGGAAAAACTTCTAATCATCTGTTGATTATCTCCCGTTGCTCGTAAAGCAAGACCAACCTCTGTTTGCAGGAAATAGTCAATAAATATTTTAATAAGAATGACAATAATCATCATGATAAAAATGATTGAGAACGTTTTTGGAAACCGATGGAAACCGATCGTCTCAAGTATTTGATTCATCGTTGCATCAATGGGTAATCTTTCCCAAAAGGAAAATACTTGTTTGAAAATTGTTGATTCATTAAGTAAAGCTAATGAAGGTTTTCCTCCCATAATACGCAAATTAATCGAATAAAGAGCGGTCATCATCAATATTCCAGCAAGTAGTGGATTAACTTTCCCTTTTGTATGTAGCAGTCCCGTCATAAGACCAGCTAAAAAGCCTGCAAACATCGCTAAAATCGTTGCTATGATAGGTGGTATACCACTAAGAATAGCCATCGATGCAACAGCTATTCCCGTTACAAAACTTCCATCAACTGTTAAATCAGGGAAATCTAATATTCGGAAAGATAAATACACACCAATCGCAATAATTGCATAAATCAATCCTTCTTCTACTGCACCGAATAGTGACAAAAACATTTTTTATCTCCCCCATCATAAAATAAAAAGAGCCGAGGGATCCCGGCTCTTTCGTCCCGATTTTACAAAAATAATTTATTCAATAATTTCTGCTAAATCGTCCCATTCGTCATTCCATTCAATTCCCTGGGCTTCGGCCGCTTCCTTATTAATCATTAAATCTAACTGATTTGGATATTCGACGTTTATTTCACTAGGCTTTTTCTCACTGGTTAATATTTCAACTGCCATTTCACCTGAACGGTAACCTATTGTGTAGTAATCAAAGCCATAAGTTGCAAAACCTCCAGCTTCTAAAGAATCTGGTTCACCGACAAATAATGGAACCTCATGATCTTCTGCAATACCAACTACCGTTTCAATAACAGATACAACAGTATTATCTGTGACGATATAAAACACATCGACATCTTCCACTAAAGATGTTGCTGCTTGTTGTACTTCAGAGGAGTTAGCGACAGTTCTTTCCTCTATTGATAAGGATGTACCTTCAATTGCTTCTTTAACAGTCTCAATTTGAACGACTGAATTTGGCTCACCTGCATTATAAATAACCCCTACAACTGAATTAGGGAAATAATCGTCAATAAATTCTACAGTTTTATCTATTGAGTCAGGGTGGAGATCAATCACACCTGTTATATTTTCACCCGGCTCATCCATCGCTTCAACTAATCCCGCATCAACTGGATCTGTTACAGATGTAAATACAATGGGAATCTCATTCGTTTCATTTAATGCTCCTGTTGCACTTGGTGTTGAGTTGGCAAAAATTAGATCAACATCATCTGCCACAAAATTTTGCGAAATCGTTGTGACGTTATTGATGTCTTCCTGTGCGTTTTGAAAGTCATAAGACACATTTAACTCAGCTTCTTCAATAGCATCTTGAAAACCTTTATATGCCTCGTCTAAGGATGGATGCTCAACAATTTGGGTAGCCCCAATAACATATTCAGCATCCTCTTCTTCCGCTCCACACGCTATAAGCAAACTTAAACCTAAAGTGACGACAACTACCTTTAACCATCTTCCCACAACAAAAACTCCTTAAATATTATTCCTTGTTGATGTAAATAATAAATAATATAATTTCAAGTAATCCAACAAGTTAATTTAGTACTTTAGCGTATTAAACCGAATATATCAAGTAGTTTAGCAATGTTTTCTGAAGTTTTATTGTAAATTAAATTGGCTATAAATGAACCCCTTCCTTTGCTTTCGTATCAACAGGTTATAACACCAACAAAGAAAGTGTTTTCTAATAAGTAGATACTTTTATATCACCGATATTAGTCTTTACATCAACAATATAATTCGCTTCTTTTACAACAAAGCTCTCGATATTTGAGCCGTAAATTGTAACATCTCCTAGATCAGATGTAGCATAAATAGAAGCATTTTCTTTATTTCCTATTTGAAGAATGATGTCACCAAGATCTGTTTGAGCAGTTATATTACCTTTCGGGTTACTTCCTGAAAATTCAATATTACCGATATCATTTTTTATATTAAATTCGCCTTCACTGTTTTTTACAACAATATCTCCTAGTGATGATTCTAGGTGAGTTGTTAAAGATAAAACATCTTCTACATAAACATCAGACACACTCGTT
>DATGRX010000118.1:0-5349 GCA_035303185.1 Bacillota bacterium | reverse complement strand
TCTCTCGAGCTTAGCCCAATTGTTCCCGAATATTTATCCTTTGATGAAGATAAATTAGAAGGAACATATACACGATTACCAGAACGATCTGAATTACCAGCTGAAATTGACGAGTCACTCATCGTTGAGTTCTACTCACGTCATTAAGATTTGTTAATATCCCCCAAATCTCTCACTCGAAGAGATTTGGGGGATTTTTGCTCCTTTCTCTTAATAATTCACTTCAATCGATTTATCCCCTTACTTAAAATACATGTTAAAATTACCTGGAATTAATCATTAAACAGCCATATCATAAACTTCAATTGTATTAAGTATTTTTTATAACTGAACAAATGAGGTAGATACACTTTGCTTAAAGTACTTATTTCAATAAAACCTATCAATAAAAATGCAAAAATGTTCCTTGAATTGTTTACCTCTTAGAAAAATCACTTTTTAAAATTATGAAAATTTCTTGTTTCGCTAAAAATCTTGAATCCAAACTCCCGTTTTTATTCAACACAAAATAAAGGACCACGTCTTCATTAGCACGATTCCCTACATATTTTAACTACTTTTATTTTAAAGCTGTTTTGTCTCAGCCCCACTTTCTATTGAATTTATCTTTATATTTAGTAGTTAATTTCTTTTTTTAATATTTTATGGTTTCCACCCTTGTCTTAACTAAAAATAACAAAACGCAACAATAAACCAATCAGCAACCCTAAACTAATACTTAGTAGAGTCCCAATAAGATAATATTCAGCAAAACTTTTTGATTCAAGTTGCTTAAACCGCGTTAATGTCTTAAAACCGGCAAGTAAGGATAAAGCCGCATAAGCTTCTAACACGACAAATATACCAATAATGACTCGCTCTAAATAACCAATATATTTTCCAACATTTTCAGCTTCTAAATCATATAAAAACTTAAACATATAGGATTCTTGAATGGAATCATTATCGCTATTTGTAATCGCAACTCGTTTTTCAACAGGCACAAATTGCTCATAATGCTCAAGGTGTTTTCCTATCGAAGAAAAGGCATCATTTTCTCCTTTTTTTGGCTTTGTTTTGATGTCTTTAAAAATATTTTGAATCAATTGACCATTACCAAAAATTAATAAGTGTATTAAAATAGCTACTAATACGATTTTAGATGTCGGATCAATGGTTTTTGTTCCAACGACAAGATGTTTTATCGAAGTGCAAAGTTCGTAAGGCGTATATACTTTTTGAAAAATGAGTAATATAAAATAGATTGCTACGATATTTACTAATTGGAAAAGGACAAAATAAAAAGTATGTTTTTGTAGCATCCTTTTGGCAAAAAACGGACTTTCTTTACTTTCAAATGAGCGAACTTTCAAATGCATTTTCAAATATGCGTTTAAATAATGAAGGACTAAACTGATAAGAATCGGTAATACCAGTGATAAACTAAATGTTTGAAATATCATAAGAAAAACAATAACAGTTAATCCGTAGTACAAGCTATGAAAAATTAGCTCATTTTTAAAAAAGGGTAAGTTAAGTAAAGAATTCATTTTATTTTTTTGTTCATAAAGCTTCTCCGTTTGCCAGAGAAACTCTGAAATCAAATAGGCAAATACAAAAATTAGAAAAGGTTGGCTCATAAAGTTATATCTCTCCCTATTTACCGTTTAAATGTGAGTAAGAATCTTTTTAATTCTTTTTCAGCCTCTTTGATCAAATGATACTCTCCTCGACGTAGTAAATTACTTACATAAATGCGAATGTTTTCTCCTTCATAGCCTAGTTTTTTTCCAATTTCCTCATAAGTAAGTGTAGGGTATTTTTCAATAAGTTGAATCGCTTCCCTTTGGCGAGGTGTCTGTTGCTCTATTTTTTCTAATAAAAAGTATACGTAAAAATTTAAGAGAAAGTTATTTTCCAAATCTTGATCTACATAGAAGAAAAATTTAAAAGTATCATCAAAACGTTGAATATATTGAAATGCCTTTTTCCTTTCCATTAAAGACATTTCACCTTTTATTTTAGTCATTTTCAAGGCATCAGCCGCTCGCCAAATAGCTGGACCATTGGCATTCGCTTCATTTTGTTCGGGCTCAAAATATATCGTTCCAAAACCTACACCAACATAAAAAGGAATCTGTTTATTTTTCGATAAACGATAAAGGTGTTGAAAGGCGTCATAGCCTACTTGAAATTGTTCGACAACACCGTACAGTTCATCTCCCGCACGTACTTGAAAAGGAACAATTAATTGTTTTTGAAAGACATTGTTTAACTTTCCTGCAAGAGCGTGTAATTGTTTATACTTTCTATTTTTCCGTGAATCGATAACATCTGCTAATAAACAAACAGACTCATTATATTCCATCGTCATTGTTTCCCTTCAATCTTAAAATTGTTATATGAATTTCAGGTTACTCTGCATTGTAATCTAAAAAACGGATTACAGTTGGTTGTAATCGAATATATAAATTACATTATAACATATCAAATAAATATATTGCATATTTAAAAGGAGAAGGTTTTTTTCTTCTCCTTAGTAATGATCGTAAATTTTAAGAGAAAAGTGATGAGAAAAACAAAAGTTTTATTCCGCAATTTTATGCATAGACCAAACGGTACCACCTGCTGCAGGTCCACCAATATTTAAGTTCAAGGATAAACCATCCGCTTCATAAAAAACTCCAATTGCGTCACCTTGATTTAACTCTATATCACCAGTTAGAACAACTGTGCCACTTCCCAAAATAACTCGTAATTCTAACAAAAGAGCAATGTTTGTATTAAATGTAGGAATTAAACTAGATAGTAAATCATCTGTTGTCGGGGAAGTTCGTCTGACAACGAAAGCTGGATTAACACTGGATCCAATCCCCGCTGAAATCGAAGCTGTTGTATTATAATTAATAACGACTTTTATCGAGTATCGCCCAGCTTCTGGTACAGTATAGATTCCTGTTGACGCATCAAAACCTGCACCTGGGTAAAACGGATCATTATTCGTCCAGTTTGCCAATATTCCTGAACTAGAAATCGTTGAACTACTCCTTAATGCTGAAAAACCAATATCAGCAAAACTTAGTCCTGGTGGGCCTGGTTCTCCTTGTGGTCCTGGCTCACCCTGTGGGCCCGGATCACCTTGTGGACCCTCTGGACCTGGTTCTCCTTGAGGTCCAGGTTCACCCTGTTCTCCTGGTGGCCCCTGCTCACCGGGAGGTCCTTCTGGTCCTTCAGGCCCTGGTGGCCCCGGCGGCCCAATATCACCATTTTCTGGAACTAATCCCGTAACTTGCTTTAATTTATTATCTAAAATGAATTCCTTTTTTGCCAGAGCATCTAACGTATCAATCACACTATCATTGATTCTCAAAACATCATCTAATCCGTTTTCCGGATCCTCACCAAGTGTTTCTAAAGCATATTGTATCTTCTCACCTTCCGCATTAATAATATGAGCTAAACCTAACTCCTCCATCGCAATCGATGTTAACAGTAAATTTATCGCATCTTCTCTCGTCAAACTTATATTCGGATCAATATCTGGAATGTTTGGTTGAGACACTTTTTCAACTCCTTTCTTTTGCCCATTCAAAAAGATTTCTTTTGTCCATCACTTCATCTTATGAAAGACTTGTCATAAAGTATTAGACTTTTTGACAAAAACGAACATATTTTAGGCAAGTGCATACGATAAACTAAGAACCTTAGACGATTTATCCGAGAAAGGATGACAAAAATTGTCTTTACCTAATATTCCAGACATAAAACCAAAAATTACGTTAAATACATGTGAAGTGACGAATATGCTTCTTTCATCAATTGCTATGGAAGAAATTGGACTTTCCCACATCTTAAACGCAGAGGGAGAAAAATTGCAGCTTCTTTTAGCAAAGGATCAGTTGTCAACATGCCAAATGTTAGAAATAAATGAACAAGTAAATGACTTACTCAAATCGGTCATTAAATCACAAATTCTTCTTCAAATGAAACTAGAAGAGGTCACTAAAATGAGGAGAAAACAGCGGCCGAAAAAACAATATCAAAAACCAAGTAAAACGTGTCCTGTTTGTTCAAGTAAGACACCGTGTTCTTGTAAATGAGGCAATTTCGATGAACTTTGTAGAAACATTTGAAAAAAGTAGTGAACTGATGAAATCCTTTTTAATTACCTTTTTAAACTTCCTTTTAATCTATGAAAAACATGACCCGTATCCAGAGCAAGACAAATTACTCTTTGAATCAATGATCCTCATTCAAAAAATTATTCTTTATTTACACATAAGAAATGTCCAATTATATACGCTCGACTTTTCCTTAACTATCGAAAAAGACATGTCAAAAGCCTACACTAAAAAAATGCTTAAACCAAATAAGGATAACTTTCAAGCGATCCAAGATCTTTATGCATCTGTTATTCGGGAAAATTTTTCTCTGCAGGGGAAAGTTTACTTAAGCGAAGAAAATAGTAAACCGAGCATCGTGTGGAGAAATAGGCAAAAAATTGAATGATGGCTTTTAAAGGGATTATAAAGTTTAAGTTGTTAAAATAGTAGTCTCTTTTATGATTTTATTGGACAACAAAGAATGCATAGTCGCCGCTATTGTCCAGCATTTTTTTAAAAATAAACAATCTCATTTCAAATGATGTACGTTTCGTCAAGGTCATGCTCGAAAAAAGGACTACAAACAACTTTTTATGCCCAACATGGTCCAGCAAAGGAGTTTATCAAGACTACTAACTAGGAAAAGCGTCTATTGTAGTCCAGTAAAATTTTAAAATAAGAATATTTTCATGAAAACACATATATCTTGTCGACTTAATTTTAATCAGGACAATTAGCGAAAGAATTATACAAGTGTCGCTGTCCCAATATCCCTTCGTTACACTCCTTCCCACCATTAATCAAATAACAGTTCTTCAATAAAATCAGATTCCTCTCGATATCTTTTATACATAAAATACATTAGTACGACAATCGCAAAGTACAAAGATCTCTCATCAATATCCTTTGCTACCTGTATTTCAGTTTGAAGAGCGAAATCACGTAAAATAATTATCCCAGGTAAATCCCCGTTAGACTTTACGTCAATATTTCCATCCCAATTTTCTTCAATTGTTATTCGTGTACCGTTAATATCACCCGTAACACTAAAGTAAGTTTTTACCGAAATTATCCTTTAAGGTAAATTGCTCGTCAACCGTACGAATCACGTAAGTTGGAGCAAGCAAGTTTTTTACTTTCCGCTTTTGAATGCCCATCTTAACACTGTACTCATGAGAGGTAAAAGAAAAGCTACTCCTCTTTTCACATCCATCCATTTCAACCGCTTGGATATAGCCAACTTTTTCTCGTCTGTCATTTTCAACGG
>DATGRX010000117.1:0-21955 GCA_035303185.1 Bacillota bacterium | reverse complement strand
GCTAGCACCTTCGTTGATTTGCTTTTCTAAAACGTCTTGGCCAATAAACTTTGTCGGTCGGTCGATTTTTACAAAAAAGTTTTGTCCTGCTTCAATTGGTGTGATATCTTTAGAAAGCTCTTGTCCATATAAAGGCAAGCCAACTTCAAACCTAAGAGTATCTCTAGCTCCAAGTCCTGCAGGTTCTAATCCTTTCTCTTTCCCTCCCTCCAACAACATGTTCCAGAGCTTGGTAGCTTCGCTTTTGTCAATATAAATTTCAAATCCATCTTCTCCCGTATAACCTGTTCGGGAAACTAATGCTTTTTTATCAATATTATGAAAAGTTATTTCTTGATTAAATCCAAACAAGGGAATTTCCTCTAATGAATCCTCTGAATAATCTTGTAAAATTTCTTCTGCTTTTGGTCCTTGAACAGCAAGAATAGCATAATCTTCTGTTTCATTTTGAACTTCTACATCTTCATCATCAGTGATATGGTTTACTAACCACTCATAATCTTTTTCAGTATTTGATGCATTAACGACGAGAAGGAATTCTTTTTCCGCTAATCGATAAACTAAAAAGTCATCAACGGTCCCCCCGTCTTCATAACACATAAAGGTATAATGTGCTCGCCCTACTTTTAAATTTTGTACATTATTTGTAAGCATTTTTAATAAAAATTGCTCACTATCTTCCCCGCTTACGACGATTTGCCCCATATGAGAGACATCAAACACCGTTGCGTTCGTACGGGTTGCTTCATGTTCTTGTTTAATACTAGAAAATTGAACAGGCAAATCCCATCCACCAAAATCGATAGTTCTTGCGCCGTATTTTTCATATACACTATAAATCGGTGTTCTTTTTAGATCACTCATTTCGTTCACTCCTTTTAATTTTTTATACAATTTGTGCATAAAAATACAGAGACTCAAATAAAATTAATCGAATCTCTGTCCATACACCAGAAAGTTTCTTACTTCTATGAATATGAAGAAGTAATTGCATCGTGGGTGGTTTACACTTTGTAAACGCTCTCCAGAGTTGCGTCATACAAGAGTCCTTTTACCTGAGAGATTCGCCATGTGCTTGCTCCTTCGGTAGTACATGACATTTAAAAATATGTACTTTCTCCCCTTGTAATCCTTCGCATCATGAAATATGTATTTTTGGTCATACTATATGCTGAGTCACAAACGCACAATTTGTACGATTTTAGTATAGCATAATTGTTATTAAATTTTAAATAAGTTTACACAATTTGTACATAAAAAAGGAGAAAGGAAGTGTAAAATTGAACGAAATTCACTTAAAAAAAGATGATCAATTTATTAAAAGTTTAACCGAAAATTTACATGAACATAAGCAATTATCATCTTGGGCACTTTTTAAGATGACATATGAATTAGAAAAATCCTTTATTAAAGAAAAATTCACGGGACTTATGGCGACAAAACTATTAAAAAACATTCACTTTTTACCTTATCAATTAGAAACTGCTTTAACAGTCATCGAGCGAATGTCTGGACGAGCAATTTTAGCAGATGAAGTTGGATTAGGAAAAACAATTGAAGCTTGTTTAGTTTTAAAAGAATATATGATTCGAGGTCTCATTTCTAAGGCATTAATATTAGTTCCTTCTTCTTTAGTCAATCAATGGATCCGGGAATTAAAAAGTAAGTTTTATATAGATGCTGTTCCTTATCATAAAAATCTTGATATGGACACAAATCCTATCATTGTCGCATCAATAGATACTGTTAAAAAGGAACCTCACAAAAATAAAGTGTTAAAAAATACTTATGATTTACTAATTATAGACGAAGCTCATCGACTTAAAAATGAATCAACTTTAAATTACCATTTTGTTTCATCTATAAAAAAAGTATATTGTCTTTTACTAACAGCAACTCCAATTCAAAACAATGTTGTAGAAATTTTTAATTTAATTTCGATAATAAGACCAGGGCTACTTGGAAATAGAGAGCATTTTTATCAACACTATGCAAAAGATATACATTCCTCTGATGAAAATTATTTACATCAAGTGATTAAAAATAATTTAATTCGCAATACCCGGGCGAATATTAATACTAATAACCTGCAACGAAATGTTCAAACTATACAAGTACAATTTTCTCATGAAGAAAAAGCTGTATATAAAAAGATCGACAAAGTTTTCCGGAAGGATCATACACTCGCTAAAATTAATTTTCTAAAACAAATTTGTTCGTCTAGAGAAGCAAGCTACTTATCTCTACAATCTCTGGAAAAGAAAAATAAATCAGAAGTAATTCAAGAGATTGTGCATAATATTGAGCAATTACCTCAACATGTTAAAGCAAATGAAATACTAAACATTATTAAAAAGTTAAAAGAACAAAAAGTAATTGTTTTTACGGAATACATTGCGACCCAACATTATTTACAATGGTTTTTACAAAATCATGGTATTTCTTCTGTGTTATATAATGGAAAATTTAGTAAAAGTAAAAAAGAATGGATGATTGAAATTTTTAAACAGCACGCTCAAGTTCTAATTGCTACCGATGCTGGATCAGAAGGAATTAATTTACAATTTTGTCATAATATTATTAATTATGATTTACCATGGAATCCTTTAAAGTTAGAACAACGCATTGGACGAGTACATCGCATCGGACAAACAGAACAAATCTCGATCTATAATTTAATGATAAAAGATACGATTGAAGAACATATTATGAACATCTTACATCAAAAGTTAGATGTCTTTACAAATGTAGTTGGAGAGTTAGAAAGGCTTTTATCAAGTGAACCCACATCACAAACAACAAAGACGCATGAAAACATGTAAATAATTTTCATGTGAGTTAACATAAGAAGGGATAAAATTTATGCTTACAATACATGAGTTAGAAACATTAGTGAAAAATTTCTTTCATGAAAACAACTGTCAAGTAGTAGAACAAGAAGATAACGCTTTTCAAGTTCACTTAACGGAGACTATGGATCGTAAATTAATGAATCGCCCCTTTTATTGGCACTATTTAGATACAATGAACATGCAAGGAACACCAGCCAAAATCACTTTTGTCACTACTCAAAACCAAAAACATAAAAATGGTCATCTTTTGCATGTAAGTAGCCCATATTTTCAACGAATTCGAAAACAATTAAACATAGATGGAAAATATACATGTTTATATGAGCAAACAAATACTCAAAAAAATGAACCACTTTACCCATGGCTAATTATCAATGTTAAAATAATTTATAAAGGTGTTTTATTAAAGGAAGAACTATTTTCCTTAGGAATAAACTTATTTAATACGACAATAAAAAATGAAATGATGGAAAATATAGTAACGAAAAAAATGAATAAAAAGATTTCAGATTATAGCTATACATTAACACCAACTATACAAATTCAAAGTGCCTATTATCGAATGATCAACGTTCTAAAACATTATATACAAAACAAGGAACATGCTTGGGCAAAAGAAGCCATTGAGCAATTTAATCATGAAAAACGACTAATGGATGAATATTTTCAAGAAAAAAATGAACATTACTACAAAGTGCTTCAAGAAACTAAAATGAGGTATCAACCAACAGTTAAGATACATGTTATAAACGGAGGTTTATTTTATTTACGAGAAAGTAAATAAAAAAGCTCTCCTTTCGTATGTTGAAAAGAGAACTTTTTCATTAATTATATGTTTTTCGTTTTTTCCTGTATTTAAATAAAAAAGGTATAACTCCTAACCATTTATGGGAAAAAGAATATGTTATTGAATTATTTTGTTCAACTGGCTTGTATATCTTTTTGACAAGATATTGAATGTATTCTTCTGTAGAAATAGTCACCCCTCCTTTTACATCTATTATGCCTCAATTTTCGGATACTTATGTAAAAGAATATTTTTTACTCGTTCGGTTACCCTATTAACTGATTTTCCATTAGTATTAACGATTATATCAGCACATTTTTCATACATCTTATGTCTTCTTTCATATAAATTTTCAACTTCCTTTTGTGTTTGATTCCATAAAGGGCGATTTGTCTCATGTTTTAGTCGCTTTTTAATTTCTGACAAGCTTGCATACAAATAAATAGTTACACCCTTTTTCATTAGTTGAATGTTTTCTTTTCTTTCAACGATCCCTCCACCTGTTGCTACAATGGCATATTTTGTTAGTTCTTTTAAAGAAATCATTTCATATTCTCTAAATCTTTCTTCTCCATATGTTTTAAAAATTGTTGGAATGTCTGTTTCATATTTTTTCTCAATATATTGATCGACATCAATAAAGGATAATTTTAATATTTCACTTAATTTTTGACCGATTGTTGTTTTTCCGGCCCCCATAAATCCGATTAAATAAATTTTATTCATTACTCTTCCTCACTTTCTAAAAATGCCCATTTTGATAACTCTAATTAGTTATGTATAATATGATTGCAAACCTCCCCAAAAACCTTTTTAGGAGGCGAAAACATTGGATGATATATCTGAAATAGCTAAACATATTTTACATGAAGCTTTTCGTAACAATGTTACTGATATTCATTTCCATCCTCTTGAAAATAATGTTACCATATATTTCCGTATTTTGGGAAAACGGAAACAATACAAAAGGATATCAACTAAATCTTACCAACAGTTGCTTTTGTATTTTAAGTTTTCGTCTGGCATGGATATTGGTGAACAAAACTTACCGCAAAATGGAACAATGACAATAAATATTAACCATTCCGCTTCATACTTTCTTCGTTTATCTACCTTACCTTCCCTTCAAAATGAAAGTTTAGCTATTCGAGTTTTACCTCAACATGAAGAATTTACTAAAGATAACTTATTCGTATTTAAAAAACAAATTGACAAAATGTTTTCTTGGTTTACTTATGAACACGGTCTTATTTTATTTAGCGGGAAAACAGGTAGTGGTAAAACAACGACTATGTATACATTATTACAAAATGTCGTTAAAGAACAATCTTTTCAAGTGATTACTTTAGAACATCCTATAGAAAAAAATATCCCTAATATTATTCAAGTAGAAATTAATGAAAATGCTGGACTTACTTATGAAAAGGGTTTAAAAGCGGTTTTGCGACATGATCCAGATATTATTTTAGTTGGGGAGATATTAGATGAATATACCGCTAAATTTGCTCTTCACGCAGCACGTACAGGTCATATTGTATTAAGCACAATTCATGCAAATAACACAACAGGAACAGTTGATCGACTTCTTTCTATGGGAATAAATAAAGTGGATTTAACACAATCATTAATTGCTATTACATCTTTACAATTAATCCCTATTCACTTTGGTATTCATAAAGAAAGACGAGCTGCTATTGCTGAAATGCTTTATGGTGATAGTCTAAAGGAATATATTCATACTGGTGACATTAAAAAAAGAAGATTTTTATCCTTTAATCACTTAAGAAAGAAGGCTTATGCTTATGGATTTCTTTCAAAAGATAAAATTACATTTTCAAAATAATACAACAGTTCCATTAGAAAAACAACATCGATTTTTAAAAAGACTTTATCAATTACTAAATAATGGTTATTCACTTTTAAATAGTTTAAATTTAATGAAATTAGAAAAGGATTTAAAAGAGATTTCTATACAGGTAAAATTCGAATTATCGAAAGGAGTCCAACTATCTAAAGTTTTAAAAAAGGTGAACTTTCATCCGTTAATTACTAATTATTTAGCTACAGTAGAGACTAGTGGTGACTTAAAAGATCATGTTAGAACATGTATAAAATTAACAGAACAAAGATTACAATATATCAAACAATCAAAAAAACTAATGAGATATCCCGCGATATTGTTAATCTTTTTTCTTGCTATTTTCTTCATAATTAATTACTTCGTACTTCCCTCGTTTCGAAATTTTTTTCCAGAACAAGCGGCAGCCAATTTTTCTGTTCATCTTATCATTAACACTATTAAAGGTTTTGGGTTTATCATGATAACCTTAGCTGGATGTGTTTATTTGTGTTATCTATTTAGACATCAAATAAGCCGAATGTTTTCTGTAAAGGTTAAAATAAATATTTTGACCAAAATACCTTTTTTGAATACCCTCTCTACTCTTCACTATACGTTATTGTTTAGTACACAGTTAAGCACCTTGCTACAATCCGGAATGACAATTAAAGATGTATTAGAACATTTAGCAAAACAATCCCAACTTCCTATAATTTCATACTACTCCTCCCTTTTAACCAAAGAAATTATTACAGGAGGTGATCTTGTATCACGACTAGAACAGTTTAAATTATTAGACAAACAACTTGCGTACTTATTTAAAACAAATACAAACATGCAAGATTTAGCAAAAGATTTAAGAATGTATGAATATATCATTTTTGATGAATTAGAACAAAGAGTTATGAAAGCAATATCACTTATTCAACCATTTCTTTTTACACTTTTAGCTTTATTTATTATTTCAATGTACTTCGTTATTATGTGGCCGATGTTTGATTTAATTAATCATATTTAATAAAGGGGTATGAAATATGTTTAAAAATAACGCTGGTTTTACTCTTTTAGAGATGCTTGTCGTCCTTTTAATCATCTCCATTTTAATAATCTTATTTGTTCCTACACTCAGCAATCGTAGTGAAGATGTGCAGGATAAAGGCTGCAGCGCCTTAAAAAAAGTTGTTCAGGCCCAAGTAGAACTTTATAAAATGGAAAAAGGAAATTATCCGAATGCTCTTGATGAATTAGTTGATGATTATATTTCCGAAGACCAACTCAAGTGCCAAAACGGAAAAGATCTAGTCCTTAAAAATGGTGAAGTGATTGCAAACTAAGATGAAAGAAAAAGGCTTTACACTTTTAGAATTACTTTTTACACTTAGTCTCGTATCATTGTTATTAGTCTTATTAGTTCCTATTCAAAGTAACTTTATTAAAAAAATGGAGGAAAAAGCTTTTTTTGACTTGTTTCATAGCGATGTCTTATATATTCAAAACATCGCTATGACTACACCCGAAGTCGTTAGTATTCATTTTGAAAAAAATTATTATTATATTGAACGAGGAATTCGTAGACTTTATAAACGTAAAATTCCAGATAGTATAACTATTACTAATAATGCAATGGAGAAAATTTCCTTCAATTATTTAGGTGTCATACGTTATCCAGGTTCAATACTATTTAATAATGGTGAAGAATATATTGAATATATATGTCCCTTAGGGAAAGGCAGGTGCTATTTTGGATAAAAATGGATATATATTTTTTGACACACTTATAAGTTTAGTACTTGTTATAAATTTTGTTTTTATGATGATACCTTTAATTAATTTAATCAACTTTGAACGAGATTTTTTACAAGAAAAAATGAATATATCTTCTCTGTTACACGATGAACTACAAAATATAATTATGCAAGAAAACTTTAATGAAGATATAACGATAAAAAAAATGAGAAATGAAAAAGAAATTTTTCTCAAATTTTCACTTTTTGAAAAAGATTATATAAAAGCTTGTGCTACTTGGATTAGTCATCAAGATAGAAATGAAGAGGTTTGTTTATATGGAAAAAACTAATGAAAAAAATGGCTTTACATTTGTTTCCATCCTGTTTGCATTAGTCGCTATTTCAATAACAATCCCCTTATTAATGTATTTACTTGAACTAAGTATCTATCAAGATAATCATGAAGATATATCAGTATTTCATTTTTTTCATTTTATCCAAGATGACTTATTTCTAACTCAAGAATATAAGATAGTAGATAATCAACTGTATTTAACCTTTTACGATGGAAGAGAAGTTGAAATTACGAAATACAATGATTTAATACGAAAACAAGTAAGTGGTCAAGGCCATGAAATTTACCTAAGAAATGTTAAAAACTTTATCGTTGAAGAAACAAATACTGGTTTTACGATTTATATTTCTAACTTAGCTGGTGATACCTTTGAAAAGACATATACCTTCCATTACTAATGAACATGGATTTGTCTTTCCTACTGTTCTGCTTATCATAACTGTTATTTTTATTTTATTTTTTATAAACGTTAAGATTTATCAAAATGAAATAGTGTTGACTGATCACCATCTTGACTTTCTAAACGTAGAAACATTACACCAAATAGCGATACAAAAGTTAAAAAATGATCTACGTAATAATCCTGAGATTCGAAATACATCCTATAATTTTCCTAACGGTAAGGTTAATTGCACAATTAATAAGCGTGGGAATAAATCCTTTAGAATTAGATTGAACATTCGTACAAATAATGATGTACATTTTTCTACTATTTCTAACATAAAAATCACAAATTTTTCACAGAAAAATGAATATTAAACGACATTTTTATTAGCCATCTCAAAACATCAATAAAATGCCTTACAATAAAGTCATGAACATAGAGGTGATTGCTAATGGAAAACACATTAAAAGTAACAAACGTATTAAGTGATCCAACTCGATATAAAATTTATCAATCTTTTCTCGAAACTAAAACACCAAAAACAGTTGCAGATATTGCAGATTTATTTAATATTCATCCAAATGTCGCTAGGTTACATTTAACTAAACTACAAGAAATTAAATTACTTAATACGTACTATGAAAAATCAGGAAAAGGTGGACGTCCAAAAAGAGTATATATCTTGTCTGATCATGTTATTGAGCTTACCTTTCCACATCGGGATTATAAAATGCTTGCTGAAATGATGTTAAAATCATTAATTAATTTAGGTGATGTGGGGAAAAAAGCATTATATGATACGGGTAAGGCATATGGAGAACAAATTATGCTACATCATGCATACGAAATAACTAATATGGATACAAAAGAAAAATTTAAACTTTTAGAAGAAAAAAGTTCTTTATTAGGCATGTATCCACATTTTTCTTATGATGAAAATAAAAATAGCATTCATTTCACAATTACAAATTGTCCATTTAAAGAAATAGCAGAAAAAGATTCATCACTCATTTGCAACATGCATAATCAATTTATTAAGGGAATGCTCCATTCTGTTTTTCCAGACGCGAAGTTATATGAAAAAGAAAATATGTTCGAGGGTTGTGAGAACTGCCGATACGTTGTGGAAATAAGTTAAAATATATTTAGTTTACATTATTTGTTTTCTCATATATAATATTCATGACAAGGTGACTAAAGGAGGATGAAACATGCCAAGAATGTTTCGTGTTCTAGCTTTTTGGACAGGAATTTTCACAGTAATGTTTTATGCTGGTGATATGCACATTCCAGCTATTATATTCCTTGTACAAACAGCATTTTTCTTAACACTTGGTTACTTAAATTTATCTGAACGTATGTATATGTATTTCTTTGGTGCTTATTTAACAGTTTTCTTCGTTGCATTTACATGGTATTCAGAATTCATATTAGTTCCAGGATTTGGAAACTAATGAAAAGAACCCTGCTTACATATTTCACTCGCAGGGTTTTTTTATACCTGTTTTTATTCGGGTACATATAAATTATTTTTCTTTTCATATCCTATCGATGTTTGTTCACCATGCCCAGGTAAAATTACATAATTGTCTGGAAGTTTATATAACTTTTGTTGAATGCTTTCTTTGATTACTTCAAAGTTTCCTCCAGGAAGATCAGTTCTACCTATACCTTGAAGAAATAAAACATCTCCACTTATGATAAATTGTTTTTCATGAAAGATAAATGATATACTACCTGGGGAATGTCCAGGTGTATGGATCACTTCAAAATTGAAACGATCGATATTAAAGTCTCCTTCTCCTAAAAAGACTTCTGGTTTATTAGTGACAATTTCTTGACCGATAAAATTGTTGGAGCGATTTAAGTTCGGATCTTCTAGCCAATCCGCTTCCTTCTCATGTCCATGTACATCGATCTCATATTTATTCCTCAACTCATCTACTGCTCCTATATGGTCAAAATGAGCATGAGTTAACAATATGGCTAAAGGTTTTATCTGATTTTCATCTAAATAAGAAATTATTTTTTCTGCTTCACCACCTGGATCAAATATAAGTGCATGATTGTCTAATTGGACGATATAACAATTTGTTCCAAGGGGTCCTAATGATAATTTTATGACTTTCACCTTTACAAATCCTCCTGCTGTAATTTTAATCCTTTGAATATATTGTAATAACTCGACAAAATTAAAAATATCGTTTAATATATATATGTACTAAGGATAATGATAATATAAATGTGAACTTGATAGCAAATTTTAGTGCATAAAAGGAGGAATTTCAATGGTTCTAGCCCTTATTTTATTATTAGTTGCAATTTTGTCAGTTGTGTCCTTTTTTAGGCAAATTAAATACAGAAACTTATTAGCTATTGGATTTTCTGCTGTTTCTGCTTTAGTATTTGGATTTTTCTCACTGTCTACAATCTTCTGTCATTTTGCTACTAGTACAGCTTTTTGCTCTTAAACTTTTTACATAACCAAGTTCGATTAAAAAACCCTGTTGAAGTTTTCAACAGGGTTTCCTTTATTTATAAAATTGTACGTATCTAAACAGATCACCGTGAATAATTTCGTCAGATAAAAAGAGTTCTTTTTCAACTTGTTCAGATAATTCCTTACATAGACTTTCATTAGCAATTGTCATGTTTTCTTCATCTAAAACATTTCCACTTAACCGGTCATAACAAGTATCATTTGTGTAAACATATTTCTCACTAACAAAATCACCATTTCTAAAAGCAATAAACTCTTTGCGATCATTATGAAACAAGTCGTTACCAAAATATATATCATGCTCCGTATCTATTCCTGCCATATGGAGCATAGTTGGCTTTAAATCAATTTGGCCAGATATTTTAGACATTATTTTTCCCTCTCCATGTCCAGGAATATGAATAAATAAAGGGACTCGTTGCCATTGCATGAGATCATAAGCCGTAAGTTCATCTAAGTCTAAAAACTGCATGATCGCTTTATCATGTTCCGCGCTTATACCATCATGATCTCCCATGATCATAATGATTGAGTCTTCATATAAACCGCTTTTCTTTAACTCATCGAAAAAGAGCTCAATAGCTTCATCCATATATCTTACTGTAGGAATATAGTTGTTAAATATTTGTGAATTAGAATCATAAGGTTCAATCGTTCGATCCTCTTCTTCTAAATCAAAAGGAAAATGGTTTGTTAACGTAATAAACTTTGCATAATACGGCTCCGGTAAATTCTTTAAATATTGTATCGATTGTTCGAAAAATGGTTTGTCTTTTAATCCCCAACCGATAGAATTTTCTTCATTTACATCATAAAATTCTTTATCATAAAACTCATCAATTTTAAGTGTGTCATACATTTGATTTCGATTCCAAAATGTTCCATCATTTGGATGAAATACTGCCGAGTGATAATTTTTTTCTTTTAATATCTCAGAAAGAGAATGGAAAGTATTATCACTATGTGTAAAAAATATGGCCCCTCTTGATGATGGATATAGTGAGTTTTCTGTAATAAACTCAGAATCTGATGTTTTACCTTGTTCTGTTTGGTGATAAAAATTCTCAAAATAATACGTATCTTCATCTTTTGTTAGCTCATTTAAAAATGGCGTTATCTCTTCTCCGTCAATCTCACGGTCAATAACAAAACTTTGAATCGATTCTGCAGATATGAAAATAATGTTTCTATCTTCTGCTACATTATAAAGTTCAGATTTTTCTTTACTTCTTACATCCTCTTCTATATATGAAATTATTTCATTTAGTTCATTGCCGTCAGCTAGTACTTTTTTTGTTTTAAGTTTAGATTGTAAAACTAAATCATAAATATGGTAGTTAAATAAACCAATGTTTTTAACTAAGTATTCACGATCGAAGCCTCGTTTTAACAACTGCGGTCTTTCAATTTCGGCTAATAGAAAATTAAAAGATAATAAAAACAAAGCAACAGTAAAAATAAATACTTTACGTCTTTTAGGGAAATGAAACTTTTGTGTTAAAAAACTTCTGTTACATAAAAACCAAACAATAATAACATCTACAAAAATAAAAATATCAAATATATGGATTAATGATAATATACTTGTCCCTAAATCTCCCATGTTACTCACTTGAAAAAGTTGCGGGAAAGTTAAAAAGTCTGTAAAGGATCGATAAAATACTAGATTAAAATAAATGAGTAAAGTGCCTATTAAAGAAACATATTTTAAATAATTGATCCTTTTGTTTTGCTCTTTAAATAAAATACTAAATAAAAAAATAACAAAAGATGTAACAAAGGAATTGATAAATAAGATGATCTCTTGTAACAAGTTATCTATATTCATATCAAAACCTATGCGATATACGATATATGTTTTCAAACCGAATAATAAGCTAACAATAATAAACGGCGGAATGTTCTTTCGATTAAATCTCATTAACGATTCCTCCTAGAAAATCCTATCTACTAAAATATAATTTGTTCTTATAATATATAGACGTAATTCCTTTACAAAAGGTTTCAATAAAAGTATTTTGTTTTGAATGGCGATCTTAACATATTTTATCTGTAGAGTAAATAGGACTTTATAATGTGACTTTAGCTATAGTTTAACTTTGCTAAATATGCAGCACCTATGATCCCAGCATCATTTTCTAATTGAGCAATTTTGATATCGCATACATCCTTTACTCTTTTTAATGCATATTTATTAAAACCTTTCAGAATCGCATCTATTAATTGATCTCCTGCTTTAGATACACCGCCACCAATTAACACTAAACTTGGATTAACTATTACTCCTAAATTTGCAATAGTTAGACCAAGAACATCTCCTACTTTTTCAATAATAGATAAACTCGCATCATCACCATTTCTAGCAAACTCAAAAATGTCTTTAGCTGTAATTTTTTGATGCTTATTGAAAAATAATGCTATTTGACTATTTGGAAATTCCTTTATTTTTTCTTTAGCTAATCGAACAATTCCTGTCGCTGAAGTTATTGTTTCTAAACAGCCTATACGACCACAATTACACTTATAACCTTCTGGGTCAACGATCATATGGCCAATTTCTCCTGCTGTACCATTCTCACCACTTAGAATTTCATGATTAACTACGATACCACCACCAACACCCGTTCCTAGAGTGATCATAATCACATGTTCTTCTCCAGACGCAGCTCCTTGCCACACTTCTCCTAATGTAGCTATGTTGGCATCATTTTCAACAAAAACTGGTAATTGTGATATCTTTGCTAGCTCTTCACCAATAGGTATATTTTTCCACCCTATATTTACAGCTTCATAAATAAAACCTGTTTTAGCATGAATAAAGCCGGCAGAACCAACACCTATTGCTTTTAAATCTCTTTGTAGGTTTTCTTTTTTCTTAATAATAGAATCCCATATATTTTGAATTATTAAAGAAAATGGTTTATTTTTCTCTGTAACGATTTCCCATTTTTTTAAAATCGTACCATCTTCATTAACAAACCCAATTTTTATCGACGTTCCACCAATGTCAACCCCTACAAATACATCTTCATTCATCTATTTATTCTCCTTTTATAATTACTTAATTCTTTGTGTAGTACTCGCTTAATTTTTATGTACTCTTCTGAAGTTATTAATTGATTTTTAAATAATTCAGCAACCTCGATTTCCATTAGCTGTAAATCACTCATTCTCTTACCCGTATAAATAATGATGCCATATCTTTTTAATAATTGTTGCACGTCATACATATTATTCATATTATATCACCTATATTTTAATATAAAGAGCAAAAGTCTATCTTAGTATATATGAAGGAATGATTTACATGTACAGATTATCCTTTGTCCTGTTATTTACTCTTTTCTTCAGCTTTTTATTATATTATATATTTGAAGATAATAAAACTAACTATACATTAAAGTATTTTCCCTTCGATGAAAATGTCCAATTTGAAAATGTTGAACATTCAATTCAACTTATTAATAGAGATGTGCCTTATACAATTTTGTGGGAAAATTATACAATAACAGACATCCCGCTATATTTAAGACAGGATGTAAGTTTATTGTATGCAAATAACTCTTTAATTGGTATTAGAAGTATTTGGAAAGAAAACGAGGATGAAATAGAATTTAAAGAACAAATACCCTATCAAAAGGAAGCTTTATTTCAAGCAATTAGTTATGCATATGGTGAACATCATGATAATGAAGAAATTTCTAGCATTTATCAAATGTCAGATGCATCCTTATATGTCAAACAGGATAGTCATCATAAATTGAGGGTAAAGGCTTTTCAAAACAACACCTTTTACGCCAACCAAATATTAGATATATTTAGGAATTCCTTATATAAGGAATACGAAGATCTCGCTGAAAAATTGCATATTCAAGTAAAGAATTATGAGATGTTTCCTTTAATTTAC
This sequence comes from Bacillota bacterium, assembly GCA_035303185.1. GTDB lineage: Bacteria > Bacillota > Bacilli > Bacillales > Amphibacillaceae > CALAMD01. Next base: position 7,602 of record DATGRX010000117.1, on the reverse strand, counting down.
TTACATAAACACTATATTCATAACAATTTATTGTTACCAAAAGAACATAAAAGACAAATTATTGCTCAACTTTGGGAAGGGCTTTATCAAAATTATATTCTCCCTATTTTATCAGAAGAATCCATGCCTGAAGCTAGTATACCTTTCATACTACAAGCTAAAGATAATAGTCATTTACTTGTATTATACAAAATAAATGGAAAACCATATAAACTTATCCAACAATACCCTAATCAAAATGAGCTTAATCATTAAATAATTTTCTATATAAGTCTCGATATTTTTCATTAAACGGATCTAGATCATAAGCGATGCTTGCGTTTTCTTTTGCTTTGTCTATATAATTTTGTTCGATATAAATAAGGGCCAAATTATAATAAGAAGCTGCAAAAGTATCATCAATTTCTATAGTTTTTTCTATGTCAGATATTGCATCGTCATACTGTTGTAAATGTATATATGCTACGGAACGTTGAAAGTAAGCTTGTAAATGAACATTCTCATCTTGTGACATTTCGATGACATCATTGGCGATCTCAATCATATGATGGTAATTTTCCTGCTCTAATTCTTGATCGATCTTATATATGTAATGAGCAATCACATTATCATCATTATTAAATCCATATACGATTAATGCAACTACAATAATAATATAACCAATAGCGGCCAAGATTTGTTTCCCCACGTCTTTTCGTTTTGGTAAATGTACGATAGCAGAACTAATAAAACCAGCTACTAACCCGCCCAAATGTGCACCATTATCGATGTTCGGCACAGTAAAGCCAAAAATGATATTAAAAAGGATTACAAAAATAATACCTCTACCTATTGTTTGCAAAAATATTTTTCTTTCATGTAAGCCAAAAAATAAAAGAGCTCCAAATAAACCGAAAATAGCGCCAGAAGCACCTGCTGAAACATTAACTGTAAAAGCAAAACTTGCTAAACCGCCTACAACACCACCCAATGTGTATATAAATAAAAATTTCCTTGGTCCATAAATTCTTTCAACAGCTGTTCCCAAATAATAAAGAGCGAGCATATTCATAAATAAATGAATAAACCCTATATGTATGAACATTGAACTAAAGATTCTCCACCACTCATGTTCCATAATAAGTGGATTGTATTTAGCTCCAAATTGAATGAGATGTGGAATATCTTGACTACTTCCTAAAAACTCTATAATCATATAAAAGATAATATTGAAAAATATTAATAAATATGTAATTGTCGGTTTTGCATGTGAAAACAATTGTCCCGTTTTTTGTCGATTTTCAATAAGTAAATTGTTTAGAAAAAGTCTGTATTTTTGTAATTCGGCTTGTAAAAGCGCAGGCTCTCTATCAAGCGCAGGGAGCGAAAATTTTGAAATATCATTAGCAATTCTTTCTGCCTCTTCAACAAAATTTTCCTTATTCATATAATATACTTGAATATTAATTTGCTTTGAACCCTTGAGGATTAATGGCTTTTTTACTTCTTGCCAATCATCAACCGGTGCGTATTCGGAAATGTATATACTTTTGAATTCAACAGATTTTCCAATGAGTAACCTACCCATTGAACGTATTCGATTGATCGAGTTTGTTATATCTCTTTTTAATTCATTCGTCCAATCAAATCCTCTAGTTGTTAATCGCATTACTTTCGAAGTTCGATTTTCATACTTCTCTAACCAAATTTCTTCATTTTGTTCACTTATATGTAATAACTCAAATTGATTATTTTTGATAAATTGATAAGCAAGATGATTCATGAGTAACTGTTCTTTTAAAATCATGTTGCTTCCCTCCCTTCGTTTCTAGGATCCAATATAACGATCGTATAAACTTCTTGCCTTTGTAGGATCTTCTGTACCTTGTATGAGTAATCTTCCGTTAGGAAATAGCACAAATGCAATATCCTCTTCTAACTTAACTTTTAACAAAAAAGGTGTCATGAAAACTTCGGCTATTTTAGAAAACCTTTTTTGCCATTCTTGTAAATTAAAGTGATCGTGATGTTGTAGCTGTATCGTATTTCTACCACAAAGTACCGTTTCTTCAAAGGATTCCTTTTCATTTAATGAAGGATATGTTTTGAGTTGACACGTTTTACATTGTGGATCAGGCTTGGTAAATTTTATATTCGTCAATGTTCCATCCCACATATCAAAGGAGGTTAACTGGTATGTTAGGATATCTTCATTACCTGTTAAATATTTGATCGCTTCAGTTACTTGTAAAGAAGTAACGACATTTACAGCTGGATAAATAACCCCTACCGTATCACAAGTTTCACCGGATTGATAATTATCCTTTGTAAAACATCGTAAACATGGGGTTTTATTAGGAATAAAAAGTGCGAACATGCCTCGTGAAGATACAACTCCACCATAGGCAAAGGGAATATTATATTTAAATGCGACGTCATTTAATAAATATCGTGTTTGGAAATTATCTGTACCATCAAAAATAAGATCTATATCTTGTATATACTTTTTTACATTATCATTAGAAACATGATCTACGTATGCATTTATCTTTATACTTGAATTAATATTTCGTAATCTTTCTTTAGCAGCAATAGCTTTTGGCTTTACATTTTCAACATCTTCTTCAGTAAACAATGTTTGACGCTGTAAATTGCTCAATTCAACATAATCACGGTCAACAATAGTTATTTCTCCAATTCCAATTCGTACTAACTGATCTAAAATTGAAGTTCCTAAAGCTCCTACCCCAATAACTAGGACCGAACTTTTTAATAATTTTTGTTGGCCATTTTTACTAATAGGCGAAAATAACATTTGTCTTGAATATCGTTGCACGATTAATCACCGCCAAAAACTTGAATGGCTTCCCTTTCTGTAATTAAATGATTCACAGGTAAATCGAACGATTTCCTTGGCACTCGAGATATAAGCTGTTTTGAGCTTAAAAGCGAAACAGTGTTATTATTATATTTGGTTAAAAGTCTATCGTAATAGCCTCCACCAAAACCTATCCGATATCCTTTTTTATCAAATAATAATCCGGGAACAACTAATAAATCTATTTTCTCTAAATGAACCTTTTCGGTTTGCTCTATGATAGGTTCCTTAAGAGAAAAATGAGCTGTCTCTAATTGATCGAAGGAAATGATCTCATAAAAATGAAGTTCTTTTGTTTGTGGAATACATTTTGGAACAGCAACTCTCTTCCCTTTCTTCCATGCATTTTCTATAATTGGATATGTGTTCCATTCAATATCTTGAGAAATTGTAATCCCGATAATATTTGCTTGTTTCCAATAAGTTTGTCTTGTTAAATTTTCTAATATTTCTTCTTCAATATTTTCCCGTTGTTCTTGTGATAGCTCTCTTAAATATGTTATTGTCTTTTCTCTTAATTTTACTTTTTCTTTCATTAATCCACACTTCCTTTTATTTACATACTTTGAAATAGAAATGTAATATCATGTCATTATATGTATGGTATAATAAAAATAATAAAAATAAAACTCTTATCAATCATATGATAAGAGTTTTATTACTTAACGAGTTTCACGGTGTAAAGTTCTTCGACGCAATCGTGGACTATATTTCATTAACTCAAGTCTTTCTGGATTATTTCGTTTATTTTTAGTCGTGATATAATTTCTATCGCCTGTTTCTGTACAAGCCAATGTAATGTTTTCACGCATAATTTATCCCTCCACTAATTTTAAATTAATTATTGCACATGTAACCTACCTAATAGTATCAAAATATAACGTTTCTAGCAAGAAAATCTTAACAATGTACAATCCTTTTCTTCATTTACTATTTATGATATAAAGATTACATACAAAACATTAGGAGGAATGAAAAATGGTACCAACTCTTATTACTTTGACAATAGTTGGCATCGTGTTGATTGCTATTTCGTTTTTTATGTCAGATAAAATTGACTTACTCGAAAGTCAGTATGAAGAGCTTTCAATTTCAATGATGCAAGATACTTATCAAATGAAAAAACAAATAAAGGTTTTAGAAGAAGAACTATTAACAGACGGTTTTCAAAGCAAAACTTCTGAGGAAAACATTCAACAACCAATATTAATTCAAAAAGTATACGAGCTTAATGAAGAAGGATTGTCTGAAGAAGATATAGCAGTAGAAACTGGCTTAGATTATCATGCTGTAAAAGCTATTATAAATAATAAATAAGGGGATAGAAATGAAATTACCATTAAGATTCTTTGGAATTGGATTACTTACTGCTTCACTTGTCTTTGCTCTTTCACTTTATTTTTTCAAAGACAAAAATAGTAGTTTAGAAAGTGAGTCGATCGAAAATATAGCAGAATTCTTAGAAGATAAAGGTTATCACGTTATCAGCCAAGAAGATTATATAGCTTATTCTGTATATGAGCAAAAACAACAGGAGCAAGCGAATGACGAAGAAAATAATGATAATGATAACAATGAAGATGACATAAATGAAAATGATGAAAATAATACTAACGATAACGAAGAAAATAATAACGATTCAAATGAAAATAACGAAGATTCAGATGATGAATCAGACGATGATTCAAATGAAAAAGAAGTCTATACATATACGTTAACCGTTGAAGAGAATATGCTTGCACCGGATATAAGTAGACTATTAGAAAATAATAATATTATCGAAGATGCAAGGGATTTTACGGATTATTTAGAAGATGAGGATTATAGTAGATATATCCAGCTTGGCGAACATAAATTAAGTAGCGATATGACGTATAACGAATTAGCCGAAAAAATAACATCAAATTAAAACCTCTTTAGCCTAGATATACACCTTTATTATGATGTATATCGCTAAAGAGGTTTCTTTTATTTATTTCGTTCTTCTTGTAATTCAAAATAGGCATCTAATATACCTCGGCCAATCATATTGCTAACAGGATGTCGATCAGAGGTTCTGATCGTATTTGGAACAATGACAGCAAAAGCAACTTCTGGATCATCAAAAGGTGCATATCCTACGAGACCTAAGTGTTCAGTCTTTGTTAGTACACCATCTTCATATACTTCTGCTTCTGCAGTACCAGTTTTTCCAGCTGGATTATAATCCCGATCATGAAAATAAGCATAAGCGGTACCTCTTTGAACTTGAAAAGCCCTACGAAAACCCTCTTGTACTCTTTTTATATAGTCATCATTCATAACTACCTTATTTAGGACTTCTGTATTTTTATATTTATAAATACTTCCTAATTCTTCACTACCATTAGAAGGATTACGAATTTCCTTTACAAAATGAGGTTTAACCCGGTATCCATCATTAGCAATTGTAGAAACATATTGAGCTAACTGTAATGCAGTAAAGGTTTCGTTTTGTCCGATGGCGAAGTCCTGAAACTGCCCAGCTACATCAACACTCCCTTCAGGGTTACCAACATATCCAGTAGCTTCATTAGGAAAATCAATTCCTGTTTCAGCACCTAAGCCAAATTGTCGGAAGTAGTTTCTCATTTTCTGAAATGAACCAGGAATATATCTTAAACTTTGATTCGGTCGATACACTGGATTACCACTCATACGCATTGCGATATGATACATATATACGTTAGATGATCGATGAATAGCATCGATATCATTAACATGTCCTAGATAAGTAATCGAACCCTTTGGATGTGGATTTCCTTTGATTTCAATTGGTTTATCATCAATAACTTCGTTCGGTGAGACTACTCCTTCGTGCAAACCGGCCAAAAGTGTAGCTCCTTTAATTGTAGAACCGGGTGGAAATGCATCGTGTAGTGCCTTTAAAGAGGCATATTCATAACGATTATTTTCTTTATCATGATGTACCCCAGAAACAGCTAAAATCTCCCCTGTTTTTGGATTCATTACTACTGCTATTGCATCAGTTAAATATTTTTGTGGTACTGAACTCTTTTCAATTGTCTCCTTTAGTTCCTTCTCAACGATTTCATCGACCTTTTTCTGTAGTTCCGTATCTATTGTTAAAATTAAATCTTTTCCACGTTCACCTTCTACATGAACATTTGAATCGACAATTTGATTATCACTATCTAGAATATACTCAATCTGTTCTTTCCGTCCCCTTAATACTTCTTCATATTGTGCCTCAAGCCCACTTCTTCCTACACGGTCGTTTCGACTATATCCTCTTGTTAAATAATATTGCTCTCGATCAGAGAGAATCCCTTGATTGTGACTAGTGATAGAACCTAAATAAGAATGAAAACTTGTTTTATTCTTATAAACGCGATCCCAATCTGTTGCGGTATTAATTCCCGGCAACTTATCAAGATTTTCACCTATTTTAGAGTATTCTTCAATCGTTACTCCTTTATTTTTAATAATATGTGGTGCCAATGCATATGCTTTGTCTAATTCCTTCTTAATGGCAATAATTTGTAATTGTTCTTCATTGAAATCCGTTATTTCCTCATCTGGGATCCGATTTAACACTTCCTGGTATTGTTCAGCATTAGACATATCTTCTCTTTCTTCTTGAGACAATAAATCCTCAGCATCTTCTTTATTTTTTAAATACCAATATTCCCGCTTATCTCGATCAGTAATTCCAGTAACCTCACCTTCTTCATTATAAATATCAAGTTCCATATAATGAACAAGATCTTCGGCTAATTCTAAATTATCTTCTGGTTGAACACCTTTAGGCGGTGTATATGTAATCGCATATAAAGGTTCATTATCAACAAGAATATTATGGTTTCTGTCATACATTTTTCCTCTTGGAACAGGCACTTTTACAATATCACGACTTGTATGATCAATTTCTGATTGAAATGTGTCTCCTTGTAATATTTGAGTAACACCTAATTGTAAAATTAAAATGGAAAATAACAAGAAAATAGAAAAAAATAATATATTTAAACGAAAAGGAAGTTGTGCTTGTTTTTCTTTCTTTTTCTTCTGTTGATTCTCTGTATGCATTCCTTTCCTCACCTCTTGATTTTATAGCATAAAATAATTATAACATTTTTCACAAAAAGATCGTATAGTTTTACACAAAAAAACACGGGATAATCAAATCCCGTGTCTCTCTAAAGTCCATTGTGTTATTTTGCTTCTTCGTAGTTTTTAGCTACCTCGTCCCAATTGACAACGTTCCAAAATGCTTCTACATATTCTGGACGCCTATTTTGGTATTTTAAGTAATAAGCATGCTCCCAAACATCTAATCCGAGTAAGGGTACTTGTCCTTCCATAATTGGGGAGTCTTGGTTAGGTGTGCTTGTTACTTTTAACTCTCCGTTATCAAGTACTAACCATGCCCATCCGGAACCGAAACGACCTGCTGCTGAAGATGCAAACTCTTCTTTGAATGCATCAAAGCTACCGAATGTTTCATTAATTTTGTCTGCTAATTCTCCTGTAGGCTCTCCTCCACCATTTGGAGATAAAACTTTCCAAAATAAGCTATGGTTTGCATGTCCACCACCGTTATTGCGGACAGCTGTACGAATGTCTTCTGGAACACTATCTAAATCACTAATTAACTCTTCTAACGATTTATCTTGTAAATCACTATGTCCTTCCAAAGCAGCATTTAAATTTGTCACATATGTGTTATGGTGCTTTGTGTGATGAATGTTCATTGTTTCTTTGTCAAA
>DATGRX010000116.1:0-2621 GCA_035303185.1 Bacillota bacterium | reverse complement strand
AGCGGGCAACGAACATGAAGTATGGTTCGAAGATGCCCGCTCGATTCAAGCAAAATTTAATCTCATTAAGCAATACGATCTTCTCGGTATCGCTTATTGGAAGCTCGGCCTCGCCTTTCCACAAAACTGGCTTTTACTAGCAAACAACTTTTCCATTCAAAAACAATAACAGGTGCAAGACTTGCTTTATATGTGTTAAAATAAAGCAGGTCTTATTTTTTTGTCTTAACTGGAGGAATTATGATGAAAAATGTCCCTTTTATCGCAATTGAAGGACCGATCGGTGTCGGAAAAACTTCTTTAGCAAAGAAAATAGCTACACATTTTGGATTTGAATTACTAACCGAAATTGTTGAGGAAAACCCATTTCTCGGAAAGTTCTACGATAATATCGAAGAGTGGAGCTTTCAAACAGAGATGTTCTTCCTGTGCAATCGATATAAACAACTTGAAGATATTGAGAAAGATTACTTACAAAAGAAAAAGCCCGTTGTTTCCGATTATCACGTCCTTAAAAATATGATTTTCGCCAAACGGACATTACCAATAGACAAGTTTAAAAAATACGAACAAATTTTCCATATTTTAACGGACGATATTGCAAAGCCAAATATGATTGTATACTTGCATGCAAGTCTTGATACATTACTCAAACGCATTGAAAAGCGCGGCCGGGAAATCGAAAAAAATATCCAACCAGAGTATCTCGAGCAACTTTCAGCAGATTATGATTTATTTATGAAAAACTTTGAAAAAGCAAATCCCGAGATTCCCGTTATACATATTAGTGGCTGTAAGTATGATTTTGTGAAGAAACAAGAGGATTTAAATGAGATCTTAACAATCGTTTCAGAAAAGCTAGAACAATTCTCAGGAGAAAGGAAGAAACAGACGTGAACTTACGAGAAAAATACGACATTCCAAAGGATAGTGTTATCACCGTAGCGGGAACCGTCGGTATCGGAAAATCGACGTTAACAAAAGCCTTAGCAAAAGCGTTATACTTTAAAACATCCTTTGAAAAAGTCGATAACAATCCTTATTTAGCAAACTTTTATGATGACTTTGAACGTTGGAGTTTCCACTTGCAAATTTACTTTTTAGCCGAGCGCTTTAAAGAGCAGAAGAAAATTTTCGAATATGGTGGAGGTTTCGTCCAAGATCGATCAATTTATGAAGATACCGGCATTTTCGCGCGCATGCATTATGAAAAGGGAACGATGTCAAAAACAGACTATGAAACATATACCGGGCTGTTTGAAGCGATGGTCATGACACCGTACTTCCCGCATCCAGATATTTTAGTTTATTTAGAAGGAACATTAGATGAAGTGCTTGAACGGATTGAAAAACGTGGACGGCAAATAGAAAAACAAACACCTACCTCTTATTGGGAAGAAATGCACGAGCGGTATGAACGGTGGATTAGTAATTTTAATTCCTGTCCGATCGTTAGAATTAGTATTTCCGATTATGATTTAATGAAAGAGGAAAATTCGATTGAACCGATTATTGCCAATATCGGAAGGGTTCTTAAGGAAACGAAAAAATATCAATAAGAAAAGCGGCACGTTGTCGAATAGACTTCGTGCCGCTTCTCACTTTTATGTGCGTTCCTCTTCTCGGTGTTAAAGCGATCGTGATTAATCCTAGGAGTAGGATAGCTAAGCCGATAAGTATGTAGTTATACATATTTCTTGCTGTTTTTGGTAATCCTTTTTCTGGTTCATCGACATCAACATCGACTTTAATATCTTTCAATTTTCTTTCTCCACCACAATAATTTTAATAGAATTCCTCTTTAATGCTTAAATTCCTAACATTTTTCATGGGTTTTGACATTAAATAAAGTTACTTTTGACAATATTAGCAGAACCAGCGACAATTTCCTTATCTCCATAGACATATTTCTCACAGTCATCTTACATCTATTATAAATAATTATATAATTTATAAATTTAAGTGTTCTTGTTTAGTGTTACCATTGTTATATGTATTCGATACATCGATTTGAAAAGTTGCGCAGAGATAAAAGTTTAAATTTATAAAAGGGAAAGAAAGATCCCAAAGTAAAGTATTTAAAGATGTGATAAAAGCTAGGCGTCTTAAATATGATATCAATAAACGTATTTAAGGAGATTAGTAAGTTCATTAAAATTAATCATAAAAAACAGCCCAAAGTCTTAAATAGACCTTGAGCCGCTTGGTAAATTTATATTATGCTCTTCTCCTTGTATAGCCTAAGATGATTAATCCTAGTAAGAGAATGACTCCTCCTAGGAAGAGGAAATTGTACATGTTTGTTGCTGTTTTTGGAAGGCCGTTTCCTGATTCATCTGGTGTATATGTGTTTGTAATTGTAAAACCTTCTTTTGTTTCAGTTATCTCAGACTCGTAACTATCAACTTCGTGTTCGACAACTGTATACTCATACGGTTCACCATCTTCATCAAATTCTGGTAAGTCTGTTACTGTTAATATCCAATCATCTTCTGCCGTGATGCGGAAAGTGGAGTATTCTTCTCCATTTTGGAGAATGTCTCCCATGATGGAAAGTGGACGATCGTCCGATTCATCATTTTCCCAAACTTTTTCGATGACTAGTTCTGTTTCACCAGTTC
>DATGRX010000115.1:0-8027 GCA_035303185.1 Bacillota bacterium | reverse complement strand
GATATATCTTATCGTTTCCTTAATAAACGAGTTGATTTAGATGGCTAAAGAGAAAAGAAAGGGTGAAAACTCAATGAGTGACGAATACATTTTAGAAATTAATAACTTAAGAACGTCTTTTTTCACCGAAGAGTTAGAAGTAAAAGCCGTCAACGGTGTAACGTTAAAACTACCAAAAGGAAAAACATTAGGTATCGTAGGTGAATCTGGTTCCGGAAAAAGTATTACAGCTCTATCAATCTTACAACTTCTTGAACGTCCCGGGGAAATTGTCGGTGGCGAAATTATGTTTAAAGGACAGGATTTAACAAAAATGCGTACCCGTGACATTCGTAAAATACGGGGAAATGAAATTTCTATGATTTTCCAAGAGCCAATGACTTCCTTAAACCCGGTTTATACAATTGGTCAACAAATAAGTGAAGCTTTAAAAATACATGAAGGTTTAAATAAGGCAGAACAACGAAAACGTTCAGTTGAATTACTTGAACTAGTCGGGATTCCATCCCCTGATGATCGTTTTGATCAATATCCACACGAATTGTCGGGCGGGATGAGACAGCGAGTCATGATCGCGATTGCCCTTGCCTGTAATCCGGATCTATTAATTGCTGATGAGCCAACAACCGCTCTCGACGTTACAATTCAAGCTCAAATTTTAGAACTTATTAAAGATTTACAGCAGGAATTCGGTATGTCAGTTATTATGATCACCCACGATTTAGGTGTAGTTGCCGAAACTTGTGATTACGTTGCTGTTATGTATGCAGGGCAAGTTGTTGAGTACCAAGATGTAAAATCCTTATTTAAAAATCCACAACACCCATATACAGTAGGATTAATTAAATCTATACCACGTCATGATCAAGACGTAGATGAATTAGAACCCATTCGCGGGGTTGTACCAGATCCGAGTGAATTACCTATTGGATGTAAGTTCGCACCGCGATGTCCCTTTGCAACAGAACTATGCCATAGTACTGCACCTGAACTAATAAAACAAAAAGATGAACGTGAAGTTCGTTGCTGGATATACACAGATGAATGGGACGGAGATCCGGAGGTGAATGTCAATGAGTCAGAAACCACTTCTTAAAGTAGAAAATTTAAAAAAGTATTTCCCGATTAAAGGTGGTTTCCTCGGGAGAACAGTAAATAATGTTAAAGCCGTTGATGATATTACCTTTGAAATTCAAGAAGGAGAAACTGTCAGCGTTGTTGGAGAATCCGGTTGTGGAAAATCTACAACAGGAAGAGCAATTTTACGTCTCGATGAACCGACGGCTGGTTCCGTTGAATTTGACGGTGAAGATTTACTATCCTTAAGTCAAGGACAATTAAGAAAACGTCGAAAAGACTTACAAATTATTTTCCAAGACCCATACGCTTCATTAAATCCATATCAAACAGTCGGTAAAATACTGACAGAAGCGATGGCAATCCAAAATATCGGAACGAGAGAAACTAGAGAAAAGCGTGCGATTGAATTATTAGAAACAGTCGGATTAAGTAAAGAACACCTCCAACGATATCCACACGAATTTTCCGGAGGACAGAGACAACGAGTTGGAATTGCCCGTGCACTAGCTGTTGATCCAAAATTAATCGTATGTGACGAAGCTGTATCGGCTCTTGATGTTTCCGTACAAGCACAAGTCCTTAACTTACTAAACAACTTACAAAAAGAATTTAACTTAACGTACTTATTTATTGCCCACGATTTAGGCGTTGTCAGACATATATCTGATCGCATTATCGTCATGTATTTAGGAAAAATTGTGGAAATCGCTGATAAGACATCCTTATTTGAAAATCCACAACATCCATATACAAAGGCACTCTTATCAGCCATTCCAATTCCGGACCCTGAAGTCAAAAAAGAGCGTATCATCTTAAAAGGAGACGTACCTTCCCCAATCGATCCACCAAAGGGATGCCGTTTCCATACAAGATGTCCGTTTGCGACAGATATATGCCGAACAGAAGAACCAACCCTTCGCAATCTCGCACATATGAAAGACGGACACCAAGCAGCCTGTCACCATATCGAAAAATTTCTTGAAAATGACTCACCAGAAAAAACAACAGTCACAAACTAGGTCGCTAACCATTTGCGACCTAGTTTCTTTTTTATTATCATAGAATAAACAAGACAAAAAGGAAGGATTTTCCATGAAGTATTTACGCGATATCGAAACTGCTCGAATTAGCCGTTTCATTTTAATGACAAGCACCCTTATCCTACTACTAGCCTTCATACTTCCAGTACCCATCGTCCTATTCATCCAAGATACCCTATACTTTTCCTATGACCACGACCTATTCATTCGCCCACCAAAAGCCTTTCGCGGAATGTTCATTGGATTAGTGTGGATTGCGGGTACATTACTTTCCTTTTTATTCACAAAAATGTATGCCGAAAAAAAGGAGCGTCCCTACAAATGGACACTCCCTCATATTTTATCTTTGATTGTTGGAATCGCGATCTGCTTACTCTCCATCCACCATTACTATTATTTCGCTGGTGACACCCTTGCTGAAAATGACTTTTTCGCCCTTACAGAAAACAAACTTTCTTTAAATGATGTTGACCACGTCAGCAGAGAAGTTGCCGAAAGTAACTATGAAATATTCTCTTACACATTTACAACCTCAAACAATGAAATTACCGTACCTTATGACGCAAGAGATGTCGAACAAATGCGGTTTACTTATGGCTTAATCGATATATACGAATGGGAAATAGAGGATGTGTTTGTGGACGGTGAATAAATATGTTCAGCAAGACACAAAAATAAAGACTCATGCCTCTCCACATGAGTCCCTTAAACAATCATTTCTTTTATTTTTCCCCTAATTTCTTCGCCACCCCAGACAAAACTTCAACAGCTGGAAGCAACACTTCTTCATTAATATCAAACTCTTCATGATGGTGCCCGGCGGCTAAATCTGTTCCAAAAATAACATATGTGGCAAGGCCACCGCGCTTCTTTACAGCTTCCATAAAATATGTTGCATCCTCAGAACCTGATGAACCGGAATTTTCTAAAACCGTTTCTTCAATAAACGGATGCTTTCCAGCTACGTTATGAATAATTTCAGCTAACTCTTTTGAACATCTACTATTAAGAGCTTCCCCAACGATTTCGATTTCTACTTCATTATTGTACATAGTTGCTGCTCCCCGAAGCACACTCTCAACCTGTTCCTTCACATACTCGTTAATCTCTGACGTTTCCCCGCGCATTTCAATGATCATTTCCGCTTTATCCGGAATGATATTTCGACCAGAACCTGCATGTAACTCACCAACATTTACCCGGGAAGCCCCAGCAGAGTGACGGGGAATGGCATGAATATTAAGAGTAGCAGTCGCAGCTGCAAGCAGGGCGTCCTTTCCTTCCTCCGGAGCACCTCCAGCATGGGAGGAGCGTCCTTTAAACGTCACATCCATTTTCGTCGTCGCTAAAAATCCATTGTTTGACGCAACAAAATGACCTAAAGGAACATCCATTCCAATGTGACTTGCGATAAAGTAATCAACATCATCAACGACACCCGCTTCAGCCATAGCCTTAGCACCGCGTGTACCTTCCTCCGCCGGCTGAAAAATTAACTTTATCGTTCCGCTTAATTCATTTACCTGCTCCTTAAGTAATGTCGCTAACCCTAAACCAATTGCTGTATGAGCATCATGCCCACAAGCATGCATCTTGCCAGGAACAATCGAACGAAAGCCTTCCTGATTCGGCACATGCCCAGGTTTCTCAGTTTCATGAATCGGAAGAGCATCCATATCGACACGAAAAGCAACTGTTGGCCCTTCACGCCCAGTTTCTAACGTCGCAACAATACCGGTATAACCTTCTTGAAAGTACGGTAAAAACTCTACATCAGCACCATGATCCTTTGCCCAACGAACTTGCTCCTCAATTTCTCTCTCTGTAGGCCTACCCATCACAGCACTTTTTTCCATTACCTCTTCACCAAGTTGGAGCGAGAAACCGAGACTGCTTAATTCTCGAGCAACTAAGGATGCTGTACGCATTTCTAAAAACCCGAGTTCTGGATATTTATGAAAATCCCGGCGCCACGCTTTCAACCTTTTTGTTAAATCTTCTGTTGTCATAATCTATATCCTTTCTTATAAATGAGTTGATACTCCTGGCCCAAATGGAATTCCCAAGGTATAAAAAACGAAAATTAAAATGATCCAAGCAACTAAGAACACTATTGAGTATGGTAGCATTAATGACATATATGTTCCAATATTCGCCCGCTTATCATACCGTCTCATAAAGGACAAAATAATGACCATATATGGGAAAAGCGGTGTTAAAATGTTTGTTGAAGAATCCGCAATTCGGTAGGCCACTTGGGTAAAGGCCGGATTATATCCTAACTCCATAAACATTGGAATAAAGATCGGTGCTTCAATCGCCCACTTCGCACTTCCTGATGTAATCAGGAAGTTCAGTAAAGCCGTGAAAATAATATAACCGATAATAAGACCAAAGCCTGTAAAGTTAATACTTTGTAAAAACTCGGATCCATTGACCGCAAGCCAAATCCCTAAATTTGACCAACCAAAGTACGCAATAAACTGTCCGATCGCAAACACCATGACGATATAAGCAGACATATCTTTAATCGATTCTGACATGTAGTCACTAACGTCTTTTCCAGACTTAATCTTTCCAACCGAAATTCCAAAGGTCACACCGATAATAATGAAAAACAATAGCAAAATCGGCACAATGCCATCTAAAAAGGGTGAGCCTATAATGTCACCATTCTCTGCCCGTAATGGACTATTCGGTAAAAAGAGCACAACTGCAATAAGCAACACGTATAAAAATCCAGCTAAGGCCGCATTAATGAACCCACGTTTCGCATTTGGCAGATCCTCTTCATCTGTCTCATCCTCAACCGCATCACCAGTATACTTCCCTAGACGTGGTTCAATAAATCTCGTCGTCACTAATCCACCAATAATCGTCAATATAAATACAGACACAACGTTAAAGAAATAATTATCGATTGCCGTAACGACAAAATCAGGATTGATAATTTGTGCCGCTTCCGTTGAAATCCCCGCAAGCAACACATCTGTACCTGCAACAAATAAATTCGCCGTAAAACCAGCCCCTGCCCCCGCATAACCAGCCGCAAGTCCAGCTAATGGATGACGCCCAATTTTATAAAACACTAACGCCGCAAGCGGAGGAATTAAAATAACCGCCGCATCAGACGCTAAATTACCTAAAATACCGACAAACACAACGGTATATGTAATTAAAGCCGGCGGTGACTTTAAAATCGTCTTTCGAATCGCATAAGAAAGTAACCCAACCTTCTCCGCCAAACCAATTCCAAGCATCATCGCCAGGACAAGCCCAAGCGGAGCAAATCCAGTAAAGTTATCAAGCATCGACGTTAAAATATACTCAAGACCCTCCGCCGACACTAAACTATTAATCGGCATCTCCTCACCCGTACCCGGATGAACAACCGTCGCCCCAAACAAACTAAACACCCAAGATAACAAAATCATCGACACAGCCAAAATCACAAACAAAATAAACGGATCTGGCAAACGATTCCCCACACGCTCAACAACATCTAACGAACGTTGCAAAAGACCTCTCTTCTCTTCCTTAACCACATAATCACCTTCTTATATAATATTATGGCAAAAGGAGCTTACCCAAAAATAGACACACCCTTTACCTAACCTGCCCTTTTTTAGACAAAAACTTACTCACCCTTCGAAAAACAGTACAACTTAAGTGGCCTGCCACGACTTCCCGTATGCCTTTCACCGCACTGCCTTACGATATCACCCCTTTCAAGTTGTAATAATATTCTTCTTGCATTTCTCGTTGAACATTTCAGCCAATCCGAAATGTCCTGTGAAGTGAACTCTCGCTTATGATAATAATTCGCCAAAGAAACAAGACGGGAAACCGTTGATGTGCTAATATTGATATCTTTTAACTTTTCCTGCCAATCTTCGCTTAAAGAAATCGTTGGATGTTCTAAATGCCCGAGATCCTTTCTCGCTAAAATCGTGCGATTCTCATGTTCATCAACGATAATCATACTTTCTTCTTGTAAAGTCTCTTTTAGCCCGGCATATGTATGTTCCTCTGCCTTTGAAGCGCTTTCACCATAACCAATGGAAAATCGAATCGGCACATCACAAGTCGCTTCAATTTTATCAGCAAGTAAAAAGATAAAGGATTTTGCCTCCTGATCAATTTCTCCCCGATTTGTATAAATAAGAAACAGGCCGTTTCCGACTGAAATAAATGAACCCTTTACCTTTTCAGCTAAGTGAATCAGTTCCTTTTTAATCGTTAACTCATCTTGTTTTCTTTGATATGCATCCCGACTAGATTCATAATCCTTTACTTGCAGATCAGCATAACAACCGATAATTCCCATTTGCGTTTTCTTCAATCGCTTCACATAGGCTCGCTCTATCAGGACATTTAAGCTTAGCTGAATTGATAAGTAGGACGGCTTCAGGCGATAAACAGGAACATTTTTTTCCCGTAAACGCACGTAAGCATAATTTGTTGATGTAATCGCAATTTCTGTTTTCCCCTGCCGATATAATCGTTCATGAAAATCAGCTAATTCATGAATATAGGTATAATCTGTAAAAGGAAAATTATAATGGGTTAACGAATCAAGCCGGTAATAGGGAAAGGTCTTTTTTAATTCTTCATCTTCAATCGAGTCAATACTTACACGAGTAAAAACCTCTTTCTCCTGTAATTGAGCAGCAAGTAAAGTTGCAAAAAAACTTGATCCATATAAAGGAGGGTATATTGCAATATCTTCGTGAACTAAATTATTTTCAATCGCATAATGATAATTTAAAACTCCGGAAAAAAACCATTGATCTATCGATTCAGGATTGTTTTGAATCAGTTCATCAACTTGATACACATCTTCATACATAAAAGAAATAAATTCGACATCTGGAAAATCTTTTGTCACAGATAAAATTTGTTTAACCGAATCCTCAGGCCCAACAATACCGATACGAATGCTCAAGTTTCCCCCTCCTCATCATGTAAAACATATTGTGTAAGTAGTTCCGTTCCTGATTGCAAATAACGCAGTGGGGTGTACTCTTTCGGATGATGACTAATTCCATTTTTTGACGGAATAAACACCATACTCGTCGGCCAACGCTTAGCCATATTCATTGCATCATGACCCGCTCCGCTTATCATTTTTTGATATGAAATGCCAAGTTGCTGGCAGCAGGAAATCATCTTTCTATTAATCTGTTCATCGAGTAAAACAGCATTCTCCTGAATCGTCGTCTCCACAGAAATCGATGCCTTTACCTTTTTAGCATGTTCTTGAATAAAGGATTGTAATTCTTTAACAAAGCTTCCTTTTAACGATTCATCAACACTACGAATATCAATCCCTATACTTACTTTTCCAGGAATTACATTGATCGCATTTGGAACGAGATTAACTGTACTAACTGTAGCAACTAATGGATCAGCTATATCCTTATTAAAATCCTTCGCTAATCTATCCACATAAGTGACAATCGGTGCTGCGGCGACAAAAGCATCCCTTCGCTCATGCATGAGAGTCGTCCCTGTATGGTTTGCTTCCCCTTTAATCGTAATTTTTAACCGGGTGGGTGTCGCAATTCCGGTAACAATCCCAACGTCTTTATTCTTTCTTTCAAGTTGTCTACCTTGTTCAATATGTAATTCAATAAATTTATCGATTGGAAAAGGAATATGTTTTGCCTGATGAAAGGACTCCCAACTTATCCCGTAGTCCTCCATTGCCTGACGAATCGATATTCCCGCTTGATCAACAATTTGTTCCCACTTTTTCTTATCTACATCCCCTACAATCGTTTTGCTGCCAATCGTAGATAAACCAAAACGGGCAGACTCTTCAGATATAAAGGCAATAATAACGATATTACACGGGGGCTTGATCCTTTCTTTTTTAAAAGTTTCCACTACCCCTAAAGCACAAAC
>DATGRX010000114.1:0-15420 GCA_035303185.1 Bacillota bacterium | reverse complement strand
AAAAACGTCTGTTATAATGGTAGGACTACATAAAGAAAGAAGGGTGTCATCATGAGGGAAGCTATGCTCAGATGGAGCTTTTTCTTTGGGGGACTTATTATTCTGGGCCTAGGCGTTGCCCTAACGATTAAAGGACAACGTTTCGGCGTCGGCTCTTGGGACGTTTTTCATATTGGACTTTTTAAACAACTCGGCCTAACAATCGGAACCTGGTCGATTATCGCCGGGATCGTCATCGTTATTATTTCGGCGATCGGAATGCGTGAATTTCCCAAAATAGGAACGTTTATTAATATGACAACCGTCGGCCTATTTATCGACTTTTTTAACTGGATCATTCCAAACCCAGAAACCTTTACGTTCCAACTAACAGCTTTCATTATTGGGATTGCCTTAATCGGCCTTGGAAGTGGGACGTACATTTCCGCTGAACTCGGCGCCGGACCGCGTGACAGCTTTATGCTGCTCATCGTTAGCAAAACCCGCCTAAGTGTCCGAACCGCCCGAACAATTATGGAAGTCGTTGTAGCCATTGCCGGTTATTTACTCGGTGGGCCACTTGGTGTCGGGACAGTTTTCATGGCATTTTCCCTCGGCCCCATCGTACAATTTTCCATGCAACAAAGCGTTGCTGTTCTACATAAAAGTATCGGTAAACGGGAGCATGCGTCTACAAGTTGAATATGTAAAGGATTTTAAAATAAATAAAGCCGCTAGATAATAAAAAATAGATCTAGCGGACCCGTCTTTATTTTTACTGAGAATTACGATTTTATCCTCTTCTCTTTTTACTTAAAATATCAAAAGCAACTGCTCCCAACAGTACTAATCCTTTAATTGCTTGCTGCCAATCAATCCCTATACCCATTAAAGACATACCATTATTTAAAATTCCCATTACAAGAGCACCAATCACAGCCCCTACTACTGATCCTACTCCTCCCGCTAAAGAGGCTCCTCCAATAACAGCTGCTGCAATTGCATCCAATTCAAACAATGTTCCTGCTTGTGGGGTTGCTGCATTTAATCGACCTGCAAATACTAAACCAGAAAAAGCTGCCAATACTCCCATATTAACAAATACCATAAATTTCATTTTCCTAGTTTTTATTCCCGATAAACGAGCTGCGTTAATATTTCCCCCTACAGCATACATATGCCTCCCAAATATTGTATTATTCATGAAATAAGAATATCCTAAGATTAGTAGAACCAATATCAATAGAATATAAGGGATCCCGGCATACAGTGCTAGAGTATATGTAAATGCATTTATGATTAAGATTATAGCCAAAATTTTCGCAACAAATAATGGAAAAGGCAGAGTTTCGAGATCATATTTTAAATTTTGATTACGTCTTCTTATTTCCAATATTATTAGTAGTATAGAAAATATAACACCCATTAATATAGAAGTTAATTGTATTTCACCGCCATCAATAAAATTAGGTAAAAAAGCAGAACTTATACTACGAAATTCTTCTGGAAATGGAGCGATCGTTTGACCCTGCAGGATCACTAATGTAAGTCCGCGGAAAATAAGCATACCAGCCAAAGTAACTATAAAAGCTGGTATTTGAACATATGCGACCCAGAACCCTTGCCAAGCTCCGATTATAACACCTGCAAGCAAGCACAAAATTATCGCTAAATAAACAGGTAAATCAAAAGTGACTAATAAAGCTCCAGCTACAGCTCCAATGAAGGCTGCTACTGAACCAACGGACAAATCTATTTCACCGACTATTATAACGAGTGTCATTCCGATAGCCAATATAATAATATAGCTATTTTGCATAATTATATTAGTTACATTCAATGGTGTAATTAAAATACCTTTAGTTAGTATTTCAAATAAAACCGCTATACCTACTAATGCTATAACCATTCCAAATCTTCTAATGTTTTGTGACAATAATATTTTAATATTTTCCATATCATTTCTCACCCCTGTCTAGTGTCATGTATGTCATTAATAATTCTTGATTTGCTTCTTCTCTTTTAAAGTTCCCTGTAATTTGCCCATCACTTAAAGTGTATATTCTATCACACATACCCAGTAGTTCTGGTAATTCAGACGAGATCATTAAAATACTTTTTCCTTGATCTGCCAAATCATTTATAATCTTATAAATCTCATATTTTGCACCTACGTCTATTCCACGTGTAGGCTCATCCAAAATTAAAATTTCTGGGTTTATAAATATCCATTTACCAAGTACTACTTTTTGTTGGTTTCCACCGCTTAAATTTAAAGTAAGTTGTTCTATACCTGGAGCTCTTACATTCATTCTTTCTTTTAAAGTTTCCGCTTCTACGACTTCTTCTCCATGATTTATAATCGAATTTTTGGATACAGCTTCTAAATTTGCTAATGTCAGATTGTTTTTGATGCTATCTTCCTGCACTAACCCATATTCTTTTCTGTCTTCAGACACATAAGCAAGTCCATGTTTTATTGCTTGAGGAACATCACTTATTTTAATTTCTTTTCCATCTTTTCTTATTGTTCCAGAAACATTACTACCGTAAGACTTTCCAAAAACGCTCATAGCTAGCTCAGTTCGACCAGAACCCATTAGCCCGGCAATACCGACTATCTCCCCTTTTTTAATAAATAAATTAGCATTGTTAATAACTTTTTGATCTACATTTATGGGGTGATATACTTTCCAATTTTCTATTTCTAGTGCAATTTCTTCAGATTCAAACTTTGTTCTGTCAGGGAATAAATTTTCTATGCTTCTTCCTACCATATCTCTAATAATTTGATTCTCTGTTACTTGTTCTTTTTCTAAATTATAGGAACGAATTGACTTTCCATCTCGTAATACAGTAATACTATCAGCTACTTGGAACACTTCCTTAAGTTTATGTGAGATCATTATAGAGGTAATACCTTGATCCTTAAATTCTAACAACAAATTCAATAAGTTTTGACTATCCTCTTCATTTAATGCAGCAGTTGGTTCATCTAAAATCAGCAATTTAACACTTTTTGATAATGCTTTAGCTATTTCAACGAGTTGTTGCTTTCCCACACCTATATCTTTGATTTTTTCTTCAGGATCTATATCCAAACCTACTTTTTCTAGCAATCTTCTTGTTTCCATTACAGTTGTATTCCAATTAATTATTCCATGTTTAGCTTGTTCATTACCTAGAAATATGTTTTCTGCTATTGATAATTCTGGTATTAAAGCTAGTTCTTGATGTACGATAACTATTCCTAAATCCTCACTATCATTTATATCATTAAATTCACAAGCTTGATTTTTGAAAAGCAATTCACCTTCATACGTACCAGCAGGATGGACACCGCTTAAGATTTTCATTAATGTTGATTTACCAGCGCCATTTTCACCAATAAGAGCATGTATTTCACCTTTATTTACAGAAAAATTAACATTCTCCAAAGCTTTAACACCCGGAAATGTTTTTGTTATATTACTCATTTCAAGTATTTTTGCCTTAGACATTTTCTATCACACCTTAACATGAAATGGATGGGATGATATGATGCACTCAAATCATCCCATTTTTATATTATTCAAGCTCTTCTTTTGTATAATAACCAGATTCAACAAGTACTTCTTCGTAATTATTTATATCTACTGATATAGGCTCTAATAAATATGATGGTACCACTTTCACTCCATTATCATATGTTTCCGTGTCGTTTACATCCGGTTCCTCACCTTGAAGTACTGATACTGCCATATCAACTGCCTTCTTAGCAAGTTCTCTTGTATCTTTGAAAATTGTTTGAGTCTGCTCTCCTGCAATTATGGATTTTATAGATGACAATTCTGCATCTTGGCCTGTCACAATGGGCATTGGTTTATTATCTGTCCCATAACCTACTGCTTTAAGTGACGATATTACACCACGACTAATACCGTCAAAAGGAGAATAAACAACATCAATATCTTCATCAGAGTAATGTGCACTTAACAAGTTATCCATTCTTTCTTGCGCCTTTGCCCCATCCCATCTTAAAGTAGCACCTTGTTCAAAGCTCATTTGCTCACTTTTTACTTCTAATTTGCCTTCTTCTATATAAGGCTCTAAAATAGACATAGCTCCATCCCAAAAGAAATATGCATTATTATCATCAGGTGATCCAGCAAACAACTCGATACTATAAGTTTCATCACTGTCCTCTAATTCGAGTTGTTCTACAATATATTCACCCTGCTGGACACCTACTTTAAAATTATCGAATGTTGCATAGTAGCTAACATGGTCACTATTCATTATTAACCTGTCGTAAGCTATAACAGGTATATCTTGATTTTCCGCTTGCTCTAATACTTCTGTTAAAGCTTCACCATCAATAGATGCAATGACTAAGATATCCACGCCTTTCGTAATCATGTTCTCTATTTGGGATACTTGATTTTCAACCACATCTTCTGCAAATTGTAAATCTACCTCATAACCAAGCTCTTCAAATTCTTCTTTCATATTTTCCCCATCTCGGACCCATCTTTCAGAAGATTTAGTAGGCATCGCTAATCCTACCATTTTATCTCCATTTTCTGATACACCTTCATTTTCGCCATCGGTTCCACATGCTGCTATAAATAATAAGGAGAAAAAGACTACAAATAATATACTGATTCTTTTCATAATAAACTCCCCCATTCTAAACAATATTCAGAAAAACTAAAACGCTTACATTTATCCCGATCAACTTGTTCGTACATCAGAACTGTATGCACCCCCTCTTGTACGTACATATATTATAAAATAGGTATATCCTAAATGCAAGGAGAATTCTAACTTTTTAGATAATACGAAAAGTAGTCTAGTGAGTATTAAAATTACTATTTCAATTCTCTAGTTGAATTTCGGACAACTAATTCAGGAGTAAAAACTATAGGTTCCACCTTCCTGTTTTGAATTAATTCAAGTATCATTTTGGCTGCTGCATAACCCATGTCAATTTGCGGATGTTTTACTGTCGTTAACTTCACCTCAGAAACACTTGCAAGATAAGAATCATCATAACCAATAATGGATATATCTTCAGGTACATTTAAATTGTATTCTCGTAGCACCTCTAACAATAAAACAGCTAACTCGTCATGATAACATACAATTGCCGTTGGCTTATCACTATTTGATTTTGATAAAAGTTTTTTTAATTGTTCTACTGGTGTCGTCTTTTTCTCAGCGGTATTATATACAATCACATTATTTGGGTTTGCTACTACACCATACTTTCTATGTGCATTTAAGAAACCTTTCATTCGTTTGATTCCTTGATTATCATCTGTTTTAAAAAAGCCAACGATATTTTCATGCCCTAATTCAAGCAAATGTTCCGTCTGCATAAATCCTCCCATTTCGTCATCCATAATTATATTAGGAGGTTCTAACTCATCATAGTATGCGTGTATCATCAAATAAGGTATATTTTTACGTTCTAGATTCAAATAATATCCTATATTAGGATTAGGTAACGCACTTTTAGTAGGCTCTACTATTACTCCATCAAAATCTTGTGATAAAATCTTTTCTAGAACTTCTTTTTCCATTTCATGATCATTATTCGTACTGAATAAACTAACATTAAAATCATGTTGACTTAATTGTGTTTCAGCCCCCCTGATAATAGTTGGGAATATATATTCTGATATATAAGTCGTAATCATAGCTATATTTTTAGTTCTAGTTACATTCCGTTTATTCAGATCTCTTGACATGTCCGCACAAAATGTTCCTGAACCTTGAACTCTATATAACCATCCCTTTGTAACTAGATCTCCTATTGCTTGGCGAACAGTATGTCTACTTACATTAAATTCCTTCATTAGTTCACTTTCAGAACTTATTCTTTGATTAGGTTGATATGTTCCATTTAAAATTTTAGTTTTAATTGAATCCCTGACTATGCTATATTTTGTTTTCATTGATACACCCCTAATTATTTGATACGTTCAGTAGTAATAATTACCTATACTTTTAGCTATTTCTAATATATATAATACTATAAATAATGATAACTTCTAAGGTCCGACTTTGATAAGAGTTTTTACTTTGATATAGAGGATTCGTGTTAATTAATTGATAAGTGTTCAATTGCCGCTTGCTCTACCTTTAAAAGCTTTTTATACTGTTCCATGTAATTAATAAACGATTTGTTCCCCTCTTTTTCGGGATATAATGTTTTTTTCTTTATAGTCGTGAAAACCTCTTTATTAAGATAATCTGCTAATGTTCTATGACCATTGTTATCTAAGGCATACATAGCTAATATAGCCATTCCCCATGGTCCACCTTCACTTGCGGTTGTCATTACAGATATAGGTATATTCAATGCATCAGCCATTAATTGTTGACCGACATTTTTTGTTTTAAAAAAGCCCCCGTGTCCCAATATATAATCGACATCTATATTTTCATTTTCTGTTAGTATATCCATACCAATTTTCAATGTGGCTATTGCGGAATATATTTGGGCTCTCATAAAATTAGCCAATGTTAATTTACTGTCTGGCATTCTTACTAAAAGAGGTCTCCCTTCTTCAAAGCCAGTAATTGGTTCCCCTGAATAATAATTACAATTAACTATGCCACCAGTATCAGAATTTGCTTCTAAGGCCTCTTTTAAAAGTAGGGTAAATATTTCACTTGAATTAATGTCCATTCCGGTAAGCTCAATAATTTCTTTAAACATTGAAACCCAGTCATTGATATCTGATGTAAAGTTATTACAATGAACCATTGCAACAGGTTTAGCGGATGGTGTCGTAACAACATCTATTTCATGATAGTAATTTGATAAGTTCTCCTCAAGGACAATCATTGCAAATACAGATGTTCCCGCTGAAATGTTACCTGTTTTTGCATCTATACTATTCGTAGCCACCATCCCAGTACCTGCATCACCTTCGGGTGGACAAAGTGGGATTCCACTTCTCAGTGTACCTGTGGGATCCAACATTTTAGCACCTTTTTTTGTTAATCTTCCCGCAATCTCTCCCGCTTTTTGAATCGGGGGCAGGATATCTCTAACTCTCCAGCTATATTTATATTTAGATAATTTTTCATCAAATAATCTTAACATTTCCCCATCATAATCTTCTGTTTTAGGATCGATTGGGAACATTCCCGAAGCCTCTCCAACTCCTAAAACTTTTTCATCACTTACCTTCCAATGAACAAACCCTGCTAAAGTTGTTAAAAAATCAATATATTTTACGTGTTCTTCATTATCTAAAATGGCCTGATATAAATGAGCTATACTCCATCGATGCGGAATATTAAATGAAAAGAGTTCAGTGAGTTCCTTCGCTGAAACTTCAGTAGTTGTATTTCTCCAAGTTCTAAAAGGGACTAATTGTTTACCGGATGAATCAAAAGGTAAATACCCATGCATCATTCCTGAAAACCCTATTGCACCTACTTCAGTTAACTCAAGATTATACTTTTGCTTAACTGCATTAGCTAACTCACGATATGCATCTTGCATTCCAATCCAGACTTCGTTTAAATCATATGTCCAAATACCTTTTTCGTATTGATTGTCCCATTTATATTCCCCACTTCCTACAATTTGATAATTTTCATCTATTAGAACCGCTTTAATACGTGTGGAACCAAACTCAATACCTAGGGCTGTTTTTTCTAGGTTTAACTTCTCCATGCTCTCACCTTCCCGTTAAATATTCAGTTTAAGAAAAAGAGCTACCATATTTACTTTTATTGATAGCTCCTTGTTAAATTTATAAGATCATTCTATAATCACATAATCTAGTCCAACCATATTTGCCCAATCTTTTATCTCTTTTACAGTAAGCTTTAGTGATACGACTGTATGGTGTCCCCCACCTGCTTTAATCCATTGTTTTATAGCTTCTTGCAAAGATGGTTTAGGTTCCCATAAAACACGAGCTACTGGTAATTTTGGTGCCTCCACCACAGGTTCAAAAGCATTTACTTGATTGATTAAAAGTCGGTAATTACTACCTAAATCTATCATTGAAACAACTACCCCTTGACCAGCTTTACCATCAAATATTAATCGAGCAGGATCTTCCTTATTTCCAATAGCCAGAGGATGCACCGCAATTTTGGGCTTAGACTTAGCTAAAGTAGGATCTACTTCAAGCATGTGTGACTGCAATATGTATTCGTTATCCTCATCAAAATTATACGTATAATCCTCCATAAAACCTGTAGCTCTATTCTCGGACATTATTTTTAACAGTCTATTTAATGCCGCAGTTTTCCAATCACCTTCACCTGCGAATCCATAACCTTCTAAATTTAGCCTTTGAACAGCTAATCCTGGCAATTGTTTCATTCCATGTAAATCTTCAAAGTTAGTTGTAAACGCAGTATAATTTCCTTTTTCTAAAAATGAACGCAGAGCAATTTCTATTCTTATTTGCTCCTTCACTTGTTGCTCAAAAAAATCAACAGAATTATGACCATAATCGAAATCATACAATTCATGAAATTCCTCAAAAGTTTCCTCAATCTGCTCATTAGATACTTTGAGCATTTCTTCAACTAGGTCACCTATACCATAATAATCAACTGTCCATCCAAATTGTATTGCAGCTTCTATTTTATCCCCCTCGGTTACGGCTACATTTCGCATATTATCGCCAAACCGAGCTACTTTTATATTATGACTTTCTATAAACCCTATAGCCGACCTCATCCATTTAGCTATATCATCTTTTAATGTCTCATCTTGCCAGTGACCTACTAGAATTTTGTTGTTTTTACCCAATCTTTTATTGATATAACCGTATTCTCTGTCACCGTGTGCACTTTGATGAAGATTCATATAATCCATATCTATTTTCTTCCACGGGATTGATTTCTGGTATTGTGTAACTAGGTGTAGCAAGGGCTTTTGAAGTAATTTAGTTCCTGCGATCCACATTTTTGCAGGTGAAAAAGTATGCATCCAAGTAATGATACCTGCCACTCGATCATGATAATTTACTTCCTTCATTATTTTTTTTATATCATCTTCAGTTGTCATAATACCTTTAAAGATAATTGGATAAGGTATTTCCTTATTTTGATTAATAGTTTCTAATATGTGCGTTACATTATCTCTAACTTTTTTTAATGTCTCTTCCCCATATAAATGTTGGCTTCCTACAACAAACCAAAATTCTTTAGGTTCTATCTTCAACATAATGACACATCCTTTTCAATTAATTATTTTGGCCATAATAAGCATCTTTACCATGTTTCCTTAAATAATGTTTATCTAATAATTTTTGATCCATTTCCACTCCATTTGGATTAAGCTTAATTGTACGGTAGGCCATCTTTGCTATCTGCTCCAATACTACAGAGTGATAAACCGCATTTTTAGCATTTTCTCCCCAAGTAAACGGCCCGTGATCGTTAACTAAAACTGCAGGCACTTGTAGTGGATCTATTTCTCTTTTCTCAAAAGTTTCCGAAATTACTATACCTGTATTTTTTTCATATTCGGTTTCAATCTCATTTACTCTCATTTTTCTAGTTACTGGTATATTCCCATAAAAGTAATCACCGTGAGTAGTTCCTGCAGAAGGTATATCTATACCCGCCTGCGCAAATGAAACAGCCCAGGGAGAATGGGTATGTACAACACCGCCTATTTCTGGAAATGCTTTATAGAGTTCAATATGCGTTGCTGTGTCACTAGAGGGATTTAATTCACCCTCTACAACATCTCCGTCTAAATCAACAACTACCATACTGTCGGGTGATAACTCAGAGTATTCTACACCGCTCGGTTTAATCACAACAACATCATTTTCTCTGTCAATACCGCTTACATTTCCCCAAGTAAAGGTTACTAAATTATAGCTTGGTAAAAGCATATTTGCTTCATATACCTCACGTTTTAATATTTCTAACATAATTTACATCTCCTTTTATTTACTTTTTACAAATAAATATCAGGTATTAATATTGCCATATCTATAAAAAGGACAATTTCCTATTAATATAGCGCTTACATTTTATTTTATATAAATTATACGTACAAGTCAATATTAAATTTCAAATTGTTCGTACATCTAGTTTGATGCTTTTTTGATTACTGTGACTTATAGGATTGTTTTAGCGCCGGATAATTTGCTAAGATTATCCCAAATAAAACAACAGCCATTCCAATCCATTGCAAAGCTGTCACTTCCTCTGAAACAACAATCGCCGATAAAATCATCGTCGTTGGCAGCTCCGTTGAACTAAGAATCGTCCCCATGCCACTGCCAATAACCGGAATCCCAAGACTAAATAAAAGCGGTGGAAGCACAACTCCAAACAAACCAAGGAGCACCCCCAAGCCAACAAATGACCAACTAATTCCCCCTTGCGCAAAATCCGTCACCGGAAAAGCTATCGCAATAACAATGACCGCCCCAAAAGCCATCACCGCACTCTTGCGCGCCGCCGGCACATGATTTGCCACCCGACCACTTACATATAAAAAGGCGGTAAAACTCACGGCAGACAACAGACCCCAGATGAATCCAATCACCGGGAGACTGCTCATATCCGCTCCGAAAATATTTACAGCTAACAATGAACCAACAAACAAAATAATCGCCGCACTTACTTTCTCCCAGGTCGGTTTCACTCGTTCAATCACAAGCTCAGCAATAATTCCCATCCACGTATATTGAAAGAGCAAAACAATCGAAATCGACGCATCTAAATATTGCAGCGAATTATAATAAAAAGAAGTCGTTAACGCCATGGGTATCCCGGAAAACATTAATATAATGAAGGTTCTTGCCCCCATGCGATAGCGAACGAATAGCAAATTAATCAGTAATATAATGATAAAGCCAACGAAAAACTGTAAGCGAACGGAATCCGATGTCGGAATTCCGTGCTCATAAGCTAATTTCACAAAAGGCGCTAATAACCCAAAACTAATTCCACCTAATATAACGTAAAAAGAATATAATAAGGTCCTCAAATCTAATTCTCCTCACTTTTCAAATGTGAATCATAAGTATATTAAACTTTTATTGGTAAAGCGCAAGTATCCGCTACACAAAATAGACAGCCTACTTAAAGTTTTGGTAGACTGTCTATTTTTAAGTTGCGCTCCTTTTACCTAACAATCTAAGGAAGGGCATTTGTTGGATTAATTATCGCAATAAAGGGATGCGCTGTTTATATTTTTCTATGAGTTTTGCATTGATTGCATCGGAACCGTCTAAATTTGCACTGCGAATAATGGCAGGATCTTCTCCACGACGATCGAGTTCTTCGATTGTCATGCTGATAAGTGTTTGCATAAGGATGATGCCTGTTGCGGAGGATGTTGGGCCGTATTTTGCTCCGCTCGAAAGTTCTAGCGCTGCATCACCGGGTTCTCCAAAATTGTCGAAAGTTAAATCTGTTAATTCAAATAGCCTTTTGCCACTTGGGTGTCTTGATGTAACGGATTGGCTATGTTTAAGGGATGTGATAGATATCGTGTATAAGCCTTTTTCCTTCATATATTCAGTAGCTTCAATTGGTAAAATATTTCGTCCTGAATTTGAAATCGCGATAAAGATGTCTTGTTCTTGAGCGTCGACTCTTTCTAATACAGCTTCTGCATATCCTGATAGTCGTTCCATTTTTGTGCTTTTCACGGCACCATCGTGGAGCATAAAGCCTGTGTCTAAGATAGGATTTACGAATATAGCTCCTCCCGCCCGATAAAAGACTTCTTCAGCTATCATGTGCGAATGTCCGGAACCAAAAACATGTAAAATGCCGCCTTTTATTACAGAGTCTGCTATTTTTTGGGCGGCTATTTTTAACTTTTCTTCTTGGGTTGTGATCATTTGTTCAATCTTTCCCTGTACAACTTCTACATATTTATGCATGTATGTACCTCCATGAATCAATCTAATTTTATTTCTTACGCCTAGTTTAACATAATTCAGTTGGAAAGATTGAAACTTTTATTCTTTCAAGTAAATCAAGAGTGAAGTGTTGGGAAGGGATAGATTCTATATGAACGTGTAAATTGTGAAGTATATTTTGCTCGTGGGTGACTGCTATTTTCTTTCTGATAAGATAAGGAGTTGAACGTGATGTTTGTTAAGAGTCATATTGTAATCCTGATGCATACGAGGAAACCTTATATTATCCATGAGAAATAGATACCCCAAGACAATTTAGTCTTCCTAAAATTTATCTAAGAATAAAATTGCAATTTTTGGCAAGCCTAACGATCAAATCAAATTATTCCCTTACCTTTGACAGTGTATTCCATTTTTTTTGCCAAATTTTGTAACATATGAACACATTGAAAGAATTGCAGAAGCCTTAAATATAGAAGATATTCGAGAGAAAATTGATTTGGATAATTTAGAGTCATTCAGGTTCTACAAATTATCCCCCCTTGTAACTCTACGTTGCTCCTCACAATCTTACCGAGGCTGACTTCTTATTTTAAGTAAGTCAGTTTAACTTTTCCTTTTATATTATTTAGTTTTACTAATTTCCTCTTTAATAATTTTTACAACTTTTTCAGTTGCTTCTTCAGCATATTTTGGAAGAATCGTTTGTACAATCGAATTAATCATCGGACCCATAACACCTTTAGCTTGAAAATGTACATTTGTGATTATCTTCGTTTTATTATCCGTTATTTCCTCCATATGAAATATTCCATTGCCGGAAAAATTGTCTGTTAAACTATTAAACTCAAATTTTATTTTATTCGGCTCTTTTCGAAGTAACACCTTTGTCTCGATTTTTACTCTTTTTTGCATAATTCCAATATCTGCATCTAATGTCCACATCATTCGCTTATCATCAATTTTTTCATGACTAACATAACCTGGAGATAAGTGAGCCCAATTATCGATTTCATGGATGAAACTCCAAATATCTTTTATATTTACATCTACTTCTAACGTATGAAATCCCGTCGGCATTCAATCACTTCCTAAACATATTAAAATACTTCTTGCTTACCTTACGAGATATTACTCATAATTAAATTCCCATGCAAGAATTATGCCTACATATTTTTTAAAGGATGCTACATGAAAATAGACATTCTTTGTTAAATATAAAGTAAACTTTATTCGCACTAAATTATATTTCCTGATATAATAATTTGACTTGAAAAATAATCTATTCATATGACTAATATGTACTTCTAGGAAAGGGGGACGTCTATGACAAAAACTGCTAAAAACATGACATTATTTGCCCTTACGTGGCCTATATTTATCGAGCTCCTTTTACATATGTTAATGGGAAATGCTGACACACTTATGCTCAGTCAGTATTCTGATGAATCTGTTGCCGCGGTCGGAGTATCCAACCAAATCTTATCCGTTATTATCGTCATGTTTGGTTTTGTTGCCCAAGGAGCAGCGGTTTTAATTGCGCAAAATTTAGGTGCCGAAAAGGAAAAGACAGCCGGACAAATTGCTATGACTTCCATTAGTTTAAATTTAATGATTGCGCTTCTTTTAAGTGCTGCCCTATACATTTGGGCTGTCCCCATTTTAAATATAATGGATCTACCTTCAGAAATTATGGGTGAAGCAAAGACCTATATGCAAATTGTTGGTGGGCTTATTTTCGTTCAAGCACTAATTATGACAACTGGCGCTATCTTGCGTAGTTATGGTCACACGAAAGATACGATGCGAGTTACAATCGTCATGAACATTTTAAATGTGATCGGAAATTACTTTGTTATTTTCGGTCCCTTTGGCTTTCCCGTCCTAGGTGTAGCCGGTGTTGCTTATTCAACAGCGATTAGTCGATTTATTGGATTCATTGCCCTTATCTTTTTACTCATTAAGCGAACCGGGGAAGAACTAGACTTTGCAAGTTTTTATCGCTATAAGAAAAAACAAGTGAAAAATTTACTTCAAATCGGAATTCCATCTGCTGGAGAACAACTTTCTTACAATGCAAGCCAAATGGTGATCACGTATTTCATCGCTCAGCTTGGAACGGTTGCCATTACAACGAAAGTATATACGCAAAATATTATGATGTTTATTTTCTTATTTTCCATTGCCATCGGTCAAGGAAGTCAAATTTTAATTGGCCATATGGTTGGAGCTGGAAAAACGAAGGATGCTTATGAACGGGGAATCAAAAGCTTGCGGATTGCGTCTCTTGTTTCCTTATGTGTAGCCATCGTCGTCTTTATTTTCGCCGATCAACTTCTCGGTATCTTTACAAGTGATACGTCGATTTTAGAAAAAGGTGCGATTTTATTTGCGATTACTATTATCCTTGAACCTGGCCGGGCCTTTAATCTCGTTATGATCAACTCCCTGCGTGCGGCTGGAGATGTGAAATTCCCTGTCTATATCGGAATTATCGTCATGTGGGGTGTTGGCGTAACGACGGCTTGGTTTTTCGCCTTATTTCTCGGCTTGGGCCTAATTGGTATTTGGCTCTCCTTTATTGCCGACGAATGGATCCGGGGCATATTTATGTACCGTCGTTGGAGAAAGCGACGCTGGGCAAAGATGGCTTTTGTGGAGAAAAAGGAGTACGATCCTTCGAATCTACGTTCTTCCTAAAGAGGGTGTGTCTATTTTAGGCAACCCTCCTTTTTACACAAATACTCCCCCGGTGTATGGATCTAACAGACGGGGGAGTTTATTTATACTTTTTTATCGGCTAATTTAGTTGCTAAATAGGCGATTGCTCCGGATATCATAAGTGTCGCAATCATCGGAAGGATCGAAGGAAAACTCATCAATGTAATGGTACTTGATAAACTGCCCGCTTCCTTCCAGGCATCAGAGACGTTTGGTGTGTAGAAAAGGGTCATAAAACTTCCAAAGGCGATTTGCACAATAAGATAAGTTGCCGCGAAAACTCCGATAAAAAGTAAAACTCGTTTCATGAAAACACCTCATTTTTTATTGCTCTTGCTCCTCATATTAGCATGGATACATTGACTCTACAAGACTACTTTCTCTTTCCAATAATCAAATAGTGTAATTCTTCTTCTGGTATACTTAAATATTCTTTTCGTCGATATAGATAAAACACAATACCTAACACAATCCAGATGATTAAGGAAATTCGTGATTCAATGCCGAGAAAGGCCGGTGATCCTGGAATGACTAAGAGACCAATAAAGATGACACTTGCAATCATTCCGACTAAAGCGATACATTTTTTAAAGGGTGCCGCTTCCTCCGTATTCCTATCTTTAACATCTTTTCCTTTCCATTTAAATAGTTGATAGGCCGTTATACAAGTATACAGATAGGCAATTGACACACCTACTGAAGACATATCAACGACCCATGTTAACGCTTCTCGGCCAAACCAAGGGGCGATCATAGAAACAACGACGATAAAGATGACAGAGACATAGGGTGTTTGATGTTTTTTGTGCACCTTGCCAAAGATTTCTGGTAAAACCTTTGCCCGGGACATCGCAAAAAGCAAGCG
>DATGRX010000113.1:0-18205 GCA_035303185.1 Bacillota bacterium | reverse complement strand
ACAACAGAGTTTTACGATCCGAAGACCTTCATCACTCACGCGGCGTCGCTCCGTCAGACTTGCGTCCATTGCGGAAGATTCCCTACTGCTGCCTCCCGTAGGAGTCTGGGCCGTGTCTCAGTCCCAGTGTGGCCGATCACCCTCTCAGGTCGGCTACGCATCGTTGCTTTGGTGAGCCTTTACCTCACCAACAAGCTAATGCGCCGCGGGCCCATCTGAAAGTGACAGCAAATGCCGTCTTTCATTTTCCGTTCATGCAAACGGAAACCTCATCCGGTATTAGCTCACGTTTCCGCGAGTTATCCCGAGCTTACAGGCAGGTTACCCACGTGATACTCACCCATCCGCCGCTCATTCCACAAACGTCCTCCCGAAGGATTCAGTTTGCTTCCTGCGCTCGACTTGCATGTATTAGGCACGCCGCCAGCGTTCGTCCTGAGCCAAGATCAAACTCTCCAAAAGAAAATTTGAAACGATAACTAACACCGTAGTTATCTCTTAGCTTACAAAAAAATTATTGACGAGAAATATATAAAAGTTTCTCTTGACATATTCGCTGTCTCATTCAGTTTTCAAGGATCAAACACTTATTGTTTTTCGCCATCAAATTTCGACAGCTTTAAAACTATATCACGAACAAAAATTTATGTCAACAGTTATTTTTACTTTTGTATATTTTGTTCGCTGTTTTTGACCAACATTTCATAATTTAACACGTTTCAAAAACAAATGCAAGCATAAATACTTTTTATATTTAAAATTTTTTGATTTGTTTGTCAGCTCGCAAGGACACCTTATCTAACCTTTGAAACATGTCCATAGCGACCTTATATATCATAAGTAAAATTAAACTAAACGTCAATAAAAAAACTCAAGACTAGGAAAATTTTATTAAGAACACGATGAATAACGAAGGAACAATCATGTTTAAATAAGATTCCCCTAGTCTCAAGTTTCATTTTTTAATGATATATTCTAAAAAATGTGTTCCAGCAAAAGCTGACTATATAAATGTACTATATAATCTATGTTTTATTTACTGCGCATGTGCGGGAATAACAATACGTCTCTAATAGATGGAGCATCTGTTAAAAGCATAACGAGACGATCGATACCAATTCCTAATCCACCTGTTGGCGGAAGACCGTATTCTAGGGCTTCAATGAAATCTTCATCCATTAAATGGGCTTCTTCATTACCCTGCTCTCGTTCAGCTACTTGATCTTCGAAACGTTTTCTTTGTTCAATCGGATCATTTAATTCACTAAATGCATTCGCATGCTCGCGACGGACAATGAATAATTCAAAACGATCTGTAAACCTTGGATCCTCTTCGTTTTGCTTGGCTAATGGTGATACATCTACTGGATGTCCATAAATGAATGTTGGTTGAACAAGTTCAGATTCAACCTTTTGCTCAAAAAACTCATTAACCACATGGCCATATTTCATCGTTTCTTCTATTTTTACATTATGTTCCTTCGCAAGAGCTTTTGCTTCTTCATCACTCATCTCTTGCCAAAAATTAACACCTGTATAATGTTTAATCGCATCGACCATATGCCATCTCTTCCACTTAGGGGCTAGGTCGATTTCTTCTCCATCATACGTTATCGTTGTCGTTCCTTTTACTTCTTTCGCAATGTGAGCAATCATGTTTTCGGTTAATTCCATGATGTCTTCATAATCTGCGTAAGCTTCGTACAGTTCAATCATTGTAAATTCTGGATTATGTCGTGTAGAGACACCTTCATTTCTAAAGACTCGACCTATTTCATAAACTTTTTCAAACCCACCGACAACGAGTCGCTTTAAATGAAGTTCTAAAGCAATCCTCATATATAAGGACATATCTAATGCATTGTGATGTGTTTCAAAAGGCTTTGCATTTGCTCCACCTGGAATGACATGCATTGTTGGTGTTTCAACTTCTAAAAAGCCCATGTCATCTAAATAACGACGCATAGATTGGATAATTTTACTCCTTAGATAAAAGGTATCCCGGCTTTTTTCATTTAAAATTAAATCCAAATACCGTTGACGATATCGTTGTTCAACATCTTTTAATCCATAATATTCATCTGGTAACGGGCGTAAGGCTTTCGATAGAAGTTCAAAGCCATTGACGGCTACTGTTAATTCACCCATATTCGTTTTAAACATTGTTCCTTTAACACCGATAATATCACCGATATCAACTGAACGATACACTTCATAATCTTCTTTCCCGATAGCATCTTCACGAACATATACTTGGATTTGAGCACTGGCATCTTGTAAATGGGCGAATCCAACTTTTCCTTGCCCACGCTTTGTCATGACACGACCAGCTACCGTGACAACTACTTCCTTTTCCTCTAATTCTTCTTTTGTTAAATCATCGTATTTATAAATAAGTTGTTCCGCTGTATGTGAACGCTCATACTTACTACCAAAAGGATTTAGTCCTTTTTCTTGGTAATTTTTTAATTTTTCTCTGCGTACTTGCATTTGTTCATTTAAGTGTTCTGGCACTACAATCACTCCGTTATTTTCTTTTAAACGTTTATTTAATCAATATGAGTTATTAAAAATCATAACATAATTAGAAAAGAAAGACGACTGACGCACTTTTACTTCCCCTTCCACCTTCGCACTTCAGTTAAGTCATTTTCCGGTAGATTTTCTAATAAATCAGAAACGGTCTTCCCATACAAACTGATATTCAAATCTCTTGCAATCTTTGCAAAGGGAACTAACACAAACGCTCGGTCTTTCATACGAGGATGGGGAATTGTTAAGTGCTCTTTATCAACAACTTCATCTTCATACGTTAAAATGTCTAAATCGATTGTTCGTGGGCCATTTTTAAATGTTCTTTCCCTTCCTAAGGCTGATTCAATCTCTTGACAAGCTTCAAGTAACGCTTTTGGCGCTAAATTTGTCTGAACTTCAATGACTAAATTTAGAAAATCTGCTTGCTCTAAATAGCCAACTGGTTCTGTTTCATAAATCGGAGAAATTTGCTTAACCTCAATTTGGCCATGATCTCGCAAGCGAGTAATAGCATCATCAATATATTTTTTCCTCGGTTCAATATTCGTTCCCATTGCTATAAAGGATCTCTTCATATAGAACGCTCCCGATAAATTTCTACCGCTACCGAATCATACTGTCCTGGTATTGGTGGATCAGGTTTAATCACTTTTACCATGCATGCTTCAAGTTGCTCGAAGGTTTCAAACAAAGCTCTAGCTATGTCTGCGGCAACCGCTTCTAATAAATCCCGAGCCTCTCCTTCAACAATTTCTTGAACGACTTCATACACGTGTCCATAATCAATCGACTCATTCATATCATCTGTTTCTCCAGCTTTTTTTAAACATAAATGAAGTTGCAAATCTACATGAAACCGTTGGCCTAACTTATTTTCTTCTGGGAATACGCCGTGATAACCATAAAATTGTAAATTGTTTAATATAATTTTATCCATCATCTCACCTCTTCCTTACGTTTCTGCAGAAAGCATCGCATCCATCATTAATGTTAACTGTTTATGTAATTTCACGTTATGTACTCTAACGATTTGCACACCTTTTGTAATGGCAAGGCAAGTTGTCGCCCCCGTTCCAACATCCCGTTCTTCAGCTGGGACATCTAAAATCGAGCCGATAAACCTTTTTCTCGATGATCCAAGAAGAACAGGGAAATTCATTTGAACGATTTTCTCTAAATGATTCATCACAACTAAATTGTGCTCCCCATCTTTAGCAAAACCGATGCCCGGATCTAAAATAATGTTTTCCCGTTGGACGCCCGCTTCAAGTACGAGATCAATACTTTCCTCTAAATCAGCTTTTATATCATCCATTAAGGACGTGTAATTCATATTTGTTCGATTATGCATTAATATAATCGGCACGTTTTTATCAGCTGCAACATCCGCCATTTCAGGATCCTTTTTAGCACGCCAAATGTCATTAATAATAGAAGCACCCGCTTCAATCGCCCGCTCGGCAACCTCCGCTTTATACGTGTCTACTGAAATTGGCACATTCACTTCTTGACGAACGGCCTCAATCACTGGTAAAACCCG
The DNA here is from genome assembly GCA_035303185.1 of Bacillota bacterium. Lineage (GTDB taxonomy): Bacteria > Bacillota > Bacilli > Bacillales > Amphibacillaceae > CALAMD01. The sequence goes on along the minus strand of DATGRX010000113.1, from coordinate 14,130 downwards.
GTCCAGCTCTTCCTCGACACTTATCGGATCATGACCAGGCCGTGTTGATTCTCCACCGATATCAATAATATCAGCACCTTCTTCCTCCATCTTTTTCGCCTGTTCAATAGCTACATCTAACTCATTATATTTTCCACCGTCTGAAAAAGAATCTGGTGTTACATTTAAAATCCCCATAATATGTGTTCGTTTCGTTAAATCATAGGTTTTCACTGCAGTTCTTAGTTTCATCCTTACTACCTCACTTCACACATTTATTGCTTTTATCGTAACACAATTTTTTTAAAAAATCCTAGGAATAAGTTATCACAATAAAAAAAGGTGAACCATCAATAAATGGCCCACCCTATAATTTTATTCCTCATCAAACTGATAAAGCGGTGTAGATAAATACCTCTCACCATTACTTGGTAAAATGGCTAAAACCTTTTTGCCTTTTCCGAGCTCTTTTGCGACACGCTTTGCTGCAGCAATAGCCGCACCAGAAGAAATTCCACCTAATATTCCTTCTGTTCGAGCGATTTCTCTTGACGTTTTAAAGGCTTCTTCATTTGATATTTGCAAAACTTCATCATAAATATCTACATTTAATGTGTTTGGAATAAATCCAGCACCGATTCCCTGTATTTTATGGGGTCCTGGCTCTCCACCTTTTAATACGGGAGAATCTTCTGGCTCAACGGCGTAAATTTTCACATCTTCAAAATGTTCTTTTAATACTTTTCCTGCACCAGAGACTGTTCCTCCGGTTCCAACCCCAGAAACAAAGGCATCTAAACCATCGGGGAATTGTTCAAGGATTTCTTTCCCGGTCGTTTTTTCATGAATTTTTGGATTCGCCATATTATCAAATTGCTGCGGCATAAAATAACTTTTTTCTTCAGCAATTTCACTAGCCTTTTCAATCGCACCTTTCATTCCTTTTTCACCAGGCGTTAAAATGAGCTCAGCCCCAAAGGCTTTAAGCAAATTTCTACGTTCATGACTCATCGTATCAGGCATGACAATAACTGTTCGATATCCTTTTGCAGAAGCGACCATTGCAATACCAATTCCTGTATTTCCACTTGTCGGTTCGATAATCGTTCCACCTGGTTTTAAGTCTCCCGATTCTTCTGCAGCTTCAATCATTGCTTTAGCAATTCGATCTTTTACAGAAAGTCCCGGATTTAAAAACTCAAGTTTTACATATATATCGGCATGATTTTCATCAGCCGTCCGATTTAACTTTACAACTGGTGTTCTTCCAATGACTTCAGAAATATTGTTTGCAACTAACATGTTTTTCCTCCTTATTCGTAGTTTTCCTGTCGGATTAATTGTAGTATATCGAAAAAGTTAGTTGTTGTCAATGTTATTCGCCGTGTTCATCACCGAAAATCCAGTCGATATTTTGTTCTTCCCATAACTCCTTGATTTCTTTCTGTTTATCAATTTGTTTAATCGCTAATTCTCTTTTAATATCATCTTTAATTTCCTCAAAGGAAAATGTAATCTCGGGTAAATTTCTGTGTAAAAAAACAATAACAATTTCATTACCTAGAGAGACAGGCTCACTATAAGAACCTTCTTCTAAGTCTGCCACTATGTCTCTATATCCATACGGAACAAATTGACTTCCCTTCGTAAAAAATCCTAAATATCCTCCAGCATCCTTTGTATCTTCATCTATCGAATACTCTTGAGCAAGTAAAGAAAATTGTGCTCCTTCTTCCAGCTCGCGAATAATCTTTTCTGCAACATCCATATCATCGACAACGATATGGGATAACTGAAAAGTTGCGGAAAAATCGTATTGGTTTTGATAGTGATTATAGTGCTCTTGTGCTTCCGCATCAGAAATATCAACCGCTTCCGTTAGTAAAGCTTCTAGTTGATGTTGAAAAATAAGATCTTCTCGCCAAGTTTTTTGAAGCTCGGCTAATTCTTCGTCACTAATTAAGCCACTCATTGAAGTTAAAAAGGAGATTTCCCGTTCAATTACTTTCTCATTTACTTGTAAATCTTCTTCTTTAGCCAATGTAGAGACTACCTTTTTTAACATCATTTCCTCTAAATGTTCTTTTCCATACTCTCCTCGTAATGAGCGCATCCAATCACGATAAGAAATATCTTCTCCTTGAAAACTTGCAACAACATCATCTAAACTAGTCACCTTTTCTTGGGAGATGTTATTATCAACTTCATTTATATTATCAGATGATTCATCAAGTTTATCTTTTTTACTAAGTAAAACTAACGTAACTATATTTGTAATAAGAAGCACAAATATTATTGTGAGTAAGCCCCGTTTTGTCATGTCTTCTCTCTCCCCTATTGTAATAAGGCTTTTAATTCTTTTCCTGAAAAATAATACATCTCGTTACAAAAATGACAATTTGCTTCTGCTCCGTCATCTTCTTCAATCATTTTTTGTATTTCCTCATTACCTAAACCGATAATAGCTCGTTCTACTCGCTCTTTTGAACATTTACAACGGAATTGAACGGGCATCTCTTCTAAAATGTTTACTTGATCTCGACCAAATAACTCATATAAAATTTGCTCTGGTCGATACCCGCCTTGGACTAATTGGGAAATTGCTGGAAACTCCTTGATTCTCTTTTCCAATGTACTTATGACTTCATCAGTAGCTTCTGGCATCACTTGAATAATAAAACCACCGGCTGCCAAAACAGACAAATCAGGATTCACTAGTACACCTGCACCAACAGATGAAGGAATTTGTTCGGATGTAGCAAAGTAATACGTAAAATCTTCGCTAATTTCCCCGGAGACAATCGGTACTTGGCCAGTAAAATGATCCCGCATACCTAAATCTTTAACAACACTGACAAAACCTTCCGTCCCGACCGCCTCACGAACATTTAACTTACCTGCTTCATTTGATTCAAAATCAACATGGGGGTTACCAACATACCCACGAACGTCCCCTCTTGCATTTGCATCAGCAACAATTACCCCTATAGGTCCATTTCCTTCAATTTTCGTAGTGATCGTATCTTTCCCTTTTAACATGGCACCCATCATCGCAGAAATTGTGAGGGTCCTCCCTAAAGCTGCTGTTGTCGTCGCCCATGTATCCTGCCTTTTCCTAGCCTCTTCAACTGTATGTGTCGTTATCGCTGCATAGGCACGGATTTGCCCATCATAGGCTGTTGCTTTTACTAAGTAATCTAACATGATGTATTCTCTCCTTTACGATTTATCCTTCATATTCCGCATATAAATTTCATATAAACCTTCTAATGTTAAGTGATGATCAACGTAATCGATCATTTCCGAAGCATCAGCAATTAAAGATGCTAACCCACCCGTTGCAATGACCTTTATAGCCTGCTCTGTTTCTTCTTTCATCTTTCGAATAATACCATCAACCTGTCCTACATAGCCATAAAACAACCCTGATTGCATCGCTCCGACGGTTGACTTCCCAATGACACGATCTGGCTTTCGAATACCTATTTTTGGTAACTTGGATGCTCGGCTAAATAATGCATCCATCGAAATCGTAATACCTGGTGTAATCAGTCCACCACTATATTCTTCTTTTTCGTTCACATAACAATATGTTGTCGCAGTTCCAAAATCAACGATAATCACCGGGGACCCATACTTTTTAATCGCGCCTACCGCATTAACAATTCTATCGGCACCAACTTCCCTCGGATACGGATAATTCATCGCTAAATGAGGATCAACTTCTTTCCTTCCAATAATTAATGGCTTTAGATCAAAATAATCCATAGACATTTTTTCTAAAATTTCAATTAATGGTGGAACGACAGATGAAATAATCAAACCATTAATATCAGAAAAAGATATACCCTTTAGATCAAATAGCGATTTTACTAAAACACCTAACTCATCCTCTGTTTTCCGCCGATCTGTTCGAATACGCCATTCGTTTCGCAATGTCCCTTCTTCAAAGACACCAAGAACCGTATGTGTGTTTCCCGCATCTAAAACAAATATCATATCGTTTCAACTACCTTTCTGATGAAACAAAAGACGAAAGGATCTCGTTTCAAATCTTTTGTTCATCCTCCTAAAAATATGTATAAATGTAAATAGCACTTTTATCATAAATTAAACGTATTACAAATGAAAGTCATACAGATAAAAAGGCAGTCCCTTTTTATCGAGACTGCCGCTAGTTTTTATGCACCATTTAATTGTCTTCATTTTCCTCTGATTTGTCTGTTTGTTCATCTTCTTGCGTTTCTGCTTCAGTTTCTTGTTGTTCCTTTTGTTGTTTTTCCTTTTTTCTTTCTTCGAGACGTTGTTCAGCCTTTCGCTTGACCTCTTCATAAGATTCGTCCGCATCTTCTTTCGGTTGAATGTTTACTTTTACGTCAGCTGTATCTTCTTCATCAGAAGAATCATCCTCTGGTGGAAGAATTCCGTCTTCAAATAAAGATTTAATTTGTTTTGCATCAAGGGTTTCAATTTCTAACAATGTTTGAGCGATAACTTCCAGCTGCTCTTTATGCTCTGTTAAAATTTGTTTCGCTCTTTCATAACAGCTATTAATAATATTTTGAATTTCTTTATCAATTAAATGAGCAATCGCATCACTGTAATTCTTATCTGTTTGGAAATCTCTTCCTAAGAATACTTCACTATCTCCACTACTGAACTGGGTCGGACCGATTTTATCGCTCATTCCATATTCAGTAATCATTTTCTTCGCGATGCCTGTTGCTCGTTGGAAGTCGTTTTGTGCACCAGTACTTACCTCATCTTTACCGAAAATAATTTCCTCGGCGACTCGACCTCCTAAAAGCCCAGTGATGCGGTCATAAAGTTCTGTTTTCGTAACCATGTACCGGTCTTCTTTCGGTAACATGACTGCGTATCCACCAGCTTGACCTCTCGGAACAATCGTTACTTTATGAACAGTATCGGCATCATCAAGAACCATACCGATAACTGTATGTCCACTTTCGTGGTATGCAACGATATTTCGTTCTTTTTCTGAAATGACACGGCTCTTTTTCGCCGGACCTGCAATCACACGATCTATCGCTTCATCAATATCATATTCATCAATCGATGTGCGATCAGCCCGCGCGGCAATTAACGCTGCTTCATTAAGCAAGTTTTCTAAATCAGCACCGGAGAAACCTGGTGTTCGCATAGCGATTGTCCGTAAATCAACAGTACCTTCTAACGGTTTATCTTGAGCATGCACTTTCAAAATCGCTTCTCGACCCCTTACATCTGGTCGATCAACAGTAATTTGTCTGTCAAAACGTCCAGGTCTAAGTAACGCCGGGTCTAAAATGTCTGGTCGGTTCGTTGCAGCAATCATAATGATTCCTTCGTTCGCATCAAAACCGTCCATTTCGACGAGTAACTGGTTTAATGTTTGTTCACGCTCATCGTGACCTCCACCAAGTCCAGCTCCACGCTGTCTACCGACGGCATCAATTTCATCAATGAAAATGATACACGGTGAATTTTTCTTCGCATTTTCAAATAAATCTCTTACTCGTGATGCACCAACCCCGACAAACATTTCAACGAAGTCAGAACCACTAATGGAGAAAAATGGTTTACCCGCTTCTCCAGCAACAGCTCTAGCAAGTAATGTTTTTCCTGTTCCTGGTGGGCCAACTAATAGAACACCTTTTGGAATTCGTGCACCTACTTTAGTAAACTTTCGAGGGTCTTTTAAGAACTCTACTACTTCTACAAGCTCTTGTTTCTCCTCATCTGCACCAGCGACATCTTTAAAGCGAACTTTTTGTTCATCTTCTGTATACATCTTCGCCTTACTCTTCCCAAAGTTCATGACACGGCCACCGCCGCCTCCACCACCTTGAGCTCTTGTAAGGATAAGGAAAAAGATAATCCCGATAATTATGAAGGGGAGCATCATCATTAGGAAGTTAAGAAAAGCACTTGGCTGTTCTTCTTCCGCTGTTTCTAAAACACCTTGCTCTTCTCCCAATTCATAAATTGATTTCGTAATATCTGGTATATCCGGAATGCGTGCGACAAAGGGTTTGTCATCCGCTTTTAATGTTCCTGTTATTAAATAAACTTTATTTTTAGGTTGCATAACCATTTCATCGATGTCACCATCTTGTAATGCCTCCATAAATTGTTTGGCATTCAAGTCTTCAATGTTCCCATCATCATCTTTAATAATACTTACAATTGCGATGAGACCGAGAAAGATGACACCTAAAAGAAATAAATGCCTTAATCCACGATTCATTTCTTACCTCCTCCCAAACGGCAAAAACTATATTACATAGTATCATATTAGAAACTTTAATGACAACAAATTTCACTCAATAATAATTTTAACAAAACAACTGTTTTAAACGAGTAAAAACTGTCATAAAGGATTTCTCTTCATTATATATTAATAAAATAAATCTATAGAGTACAGTAGTTATACAGCCTTCTTTTTATTCATTGTAAATTTCTGGTTTTAAAATGCCTATATAAGGTAAATTTCGGTATTTCTCATCATAATCAAGTCCATAGCCAACAACAAAGGCATCTGGTACTTCAAAGCCGATCACATCTGCCCGAATATCTGCCGTTCTTCCAGACGGTTTGTCAAGCAATGTGACAATTTTAACAGAATTCGCTTTACGATACTTAAATAAGTCAACTAAATATTGTAATGTCATTCCACTATCGATAATATCCTCAATGATAAGTACATCTCGTCCTTCTACTTTAGTATCTAAATCTTTAACGATCTTTACCTCACCAGAAGAACGTGTTCCACTACCATAACTTGAAACATCCATAAAATCCATTTCTAAATGGGTTTCAATATGCCTAAGAACATCGGCCATAAAAGGCATGGCACCTTTTAAGACACCTATTGCTAACGGAAATCTTCCTTCATATTCTTCTGTTAATTGCTTACCTATTTCTTTACATTTTTCTTGAATTTCTTCTTCTGTAATTAAAATCTCTTTAATCTCATTATGCATTTTATTCACCCTGCTTTTTTACTTGTAATTTTATCCATAAGTTTCCTTGCTTCTTATCTCTTTCTTCACTCTTTCGCAATCCTATGACCCACAAAACTGTATTATCCTGCTCAACGACAATCGGCCAATGATCCCGCTCATGTTTCGGGATCTTTTCATCGATAAACAGCTGAGCGACTCGTTTTCGACCTTGGAGACCTGGTAAAGATATCCGATCTCCAGGCTGACGCATTCTTACTTGAAGGGGGAGCTTTACCGATTCCTTAGGAACACAAAATGTATAACGATTCGAGGATACATCTTTTTCTTCCGTATATTCAGCTGTTAACTCCCAGCCATTCGGAAGTATCATTTTACCTGGAATAGAAATGATTTGTGAACTTTTACTTTCTTTCTTTTCCTTTGAAAAATAAAACGATACAACTTCATAAGACCTTTCAATATGTAAATTGTTTGGAAAATGAAGTGTTTTTGTTCCATCTGTCCGCTCAAGTAAGGAAAAAAAGTCTTCTTCATGAATATATGACATATCTTTAGGAATCTCTTCATTATATAGATAGTTCAATATTAGATGAAAGGCTCTTCTTTGTAAAGGATTGGCATACTGTTTAAACTTATCGATATGAAAGCTTGCCTTTCGTTCCTTAACATCGAAAGTTACTTGTTCAGTAAGCACCTTTTTAGCCTCGGTTTGTAAAAACTGTTCATCCTCATGAATGGTTTCACTTAATCGTTGCATTGTGTTGTAAATATTTGGGTTTTTCTCCTTTAATAAGGGAACAACCTTTTTTCTAACATAAACTCGCCTATCTGAAAGATCGATATTCGACGGATCAAAGCGTGCTTCAATATGATGTTCCGCGCAATACGTTGTAATGTCATCTTTCGTAACAGCTAAAAGTGGACGAATAATTACACCAGTAGAAAAATTTCTTTGAACCGGAATACCAAGAAAAGCATTGGAACTGGCACTTCTTGTGAGTGACATTAGCATCGTTTCTACTTGATCGTCTTGATGATGGCCAAGAGCAAGATAATCAGCATCAAATCTCCTCATTTGTTCCTTGTAAAACTTGTACCGCAACTTTCTTGAAGCAACTTGTTTACTCACATTTTCACGCTCTTGAAATTCTCGAACATTCAATTTCTCATAAATGACTTCTACATCCCACATATATGCTATATTTTTAACATATGTAACGTCTTTGGCGGACTGGTCCCCACGCAATTGGTGATCCAACGTAAGTGCAATGATACGTAAATCCCACTTATCACGTAGTGACACAAGCAAATGAAGGAGCGCCATTGAATCAGGCCCTCCTGAAACTCCAACTAATACTGTCGTTCCTTTTTGAAGCAAATTAAATTTTTCTATAAAAGTAACTACTTTATTTTTCATACAATCCCCACACGATTTTATGCCTTTGTTCTATTGTACAGATTATTACGGAAATTCTCTATGTTAAATGTTTTATTATCATACATTATGACGCAAAAAAGGCAAGAAAACTGTATATTGCTATTAGAAAGGATAAAATAACGACTTCTACAAAGAATGCCTTCGCTTCTGTTTTCCTATGGTTTGGCCGTTGTCTTCGTGAAGTTTGCTTAGGATGATAAATTACTTTTTGTACATCACGAACCATCGATGCACTCGTAGGATAACGGCCAAGAAGAGCTTTTTTAAACACATCCGTAAAAGGGTGTAAACCCCGTGTTTCTTTTAACTTCATCAAAAGCATTTGCTTTGGATGTTTCCCACGTTGAAACTGCTGCGGATGAAATAGATGAATAAAAATCATCACAAGAGCGAACAAATCATAACTCGGTTCAGCCTTTCGCGTCCCTAATCGCCAGTATGCTCGATCATAAAACTCTGTAAACTCCTTAATCGCTCGCCCTCTTTTCGTCACCCCACCAAAATCAATGAAGCGAACAGTCGGTGGTGAAAGTTCGACTATGACATGTTCGATTTTTAAATCACCGAAAATATAACCTTGTTCATGCAACTTTTGTAATTGATCTAACAACTGAAGCAAAAAGACACCTAACCAATCTGAGCCATGATTTTTCAAGAAAGAAGCGAGTGACTCACCTTGAACATACTCCATCACATAAAAAGAAAAGACTTTTCCATTTGGCGATCGCCAATCATCAACATCCAAAAGAAAAGGTCCAAGAAAATGACCTTGGACCTTTTGAAGAGACTCGAGCACATTTGTTTCCATCGTTATCGAATGGCTTTGCTTACTAATTTTAAGAGCAAACAGCTTCCCTCTATGCTGAACTAAATAGACTGAACCGACGATGCCTTCGCCGATCCGCCGGATCACATCATATTTATTTTTACGCCAAACACCTTGGACAACCGTCCCTGGTGCAATATTAACCCCATGCTTCTTCAATACCGTAGTCATCTTCATCACGCCTTCTACGAGTAGCCCGCTTGCTTAACTGTTTCATCGCTTCCTGCAAGGCTGGTCCTGTCGGAGTAATACCTCCGCTTGTTAATTTTGGAAAGACCGCAGAAATTGTTTCGAGTTGATTGGACCATTTGTAAATTCTTTCTACATATTTTCGTTTACTCGGAAATCGATAAATAGAAAACATATTTTTACCTTCTCTAGCATTTAAACTCATCGATAAATCAATTAATGCTTCTTTTACCGTTTCTAATTTACTTGACATGCTCGCACTTGTATCAACTAACACTAACACTTCTAAATTACACGTCTCTTCTAATTCTTCAACAACTTCCATGAGTTCTGCACGTTTTTCTGGCTCAATATCGATCATTTCCCGATCTTCACCTAAAATATTCGTAAGCTCTTCATTTACAAATCCTTGAATCGTCTGATTCATCGCTTGTTTCGTAACCATTTGAACGGTTTGGGATAACGATTCTTTTAAAACGATTTGGCTCATCCCCCCGCCACAGTGAGCAATTTCCTCGATTTCCTTTAATCCACTAGGTTGTTTTTCTCCATCATCTAAAACCCCGATGACATTTACTGTAATTCCTGATTGTTGCGCCAATGTGGCAACAGCGGTTGGATCTTCACCTTCGTTTGAATAGCCATCAGTAATGAGTAAAATTTGTTGTAATGTTCCTTTTTTCATTGGTAAACCTCCCCACACATTTGTCTATCAGCATAGACAAAGTAAGGGGAATCTATACTACGCATCAGCTAAATGAACAGGAATCGAAGACCATTTCGGCTTGTTTCTCTCTATTTTTGCGACAATAACTGTCATATCATCAAAAATATGGCCCTCATTTTCACGAATCACTTCTTCGAGTAAAAAGTCTGCAACATGTTGTATGTCACTCGTTTCTAATTCATTTAACTTTTCTTGAAACCAGGATCTTTTATCCATAACCTGTGGACCATCATAAATTCCATCACTCATCATAATGAGTAAATCTCCAGACTTTAACTGTTCTTGAATCGTTTCCATGCGAAAGTCATGAATAATACCGATCGGTAAATTGCTCGCCTTAATTTCAAATAACTCCTTCCCGCGTTTAATAAAACTTGGGCTTGAACCGATTTTCAGACAACGAATCGTTGCACTGTGTAAATTCATCACGGTTACATCTAATGTCGCATACATATCATCTGTCGTACGAAGAGCAAGTATTGAATTAATTGATTTGATCGCCACTTGTTCCGGAATACCTGTTTTTAAAATTTGCTGTAACAATCGCAACGTCTCTTCACTTTCATCTTTCGCTCGCTTCCCATTTCCCATACCATCACTTATCGCTAATACATGCTTTCCGACGCCTAGCTTCATTTCCGTATAACTATCTCCAGAAATAAATCCTCCTCCCTTTGCTGCATGAGCGATTCCTGTATCAACGACAAACTTTTTTGCCGAGTGAAAAGATAAATAACTATATCCGTTAGGAAAAGGTGAAATCGCTTCCTCTTTCACAACAATTAATTCCTCTAACACATCTGATAAAAAAGGAGCGACAACTTTTTCACCTTCCCCATGATAATGATAAAAAGAAGCAACGATTTCGAGATCGACATTTCCCTTTTCTAATTGGAAAATATCGATTTTATCTATTTGAATGCCAAGCTCACTTAACCCAGCATAAATTTCTTCCTCCTGTTCATCATAAAGTTTCTTTTCTTTTAAAATTTCCTTTGAAAAATCATCCATCACTTGAGAAACACCGAGCAATTGATCGGCAACGAGCCGTTTACTATCCTTCACTTGTTTCTTTAACTTTTGATTCGCATCAAAAACTGAAAGTTCGTCTTTCATCACTTGAATGACTTTTCGAGATTTCACACAATAATTTTCAAAATCCCGATTCGTCTTATATGTCAAATCACCGACAGATAATTCATCCTTTAATAAAGATAATAAAGAATACGTTTTATCAAATTGCCTTTGCCAACACCTTTCCTTCATAAAACAATGTTGGCACGTCTGTTCGGTCACTTCACTTAAGAAATAATCTGTTTCTTTTTCTTTACGCTCCTTTCTTTGATCTGCCTCCTCTGGTGCAATAAAGCTATTTGATAAAGCTGCAAATACATTTGAAAACTGTTCTACCCGCTTAGCAGTAATGTTTCGTACCTTTTTTAAGTATTTTTCTTGTTCTTCTTCATAAACATCTGTTCCCGGAATATAACGAGATAATTGGTGAAAAAACTGCGTCGGAATCAAAAGGAAAAGTGCAATTGCTAAAGAAGACGCATAAACAGACGGAAGAAATTGTTCTGATTCTCCATAAACTCCAATTAATAATGTTCCGACAATTAACCCACTACTTATACCAATCTTTTTCCCGTCCTTCAGTAGCCCACCTAATAATCCTGAAAAAGCGAGTAAACTAACTTCATACACATTTGTCATTAATGCAAGAGATAAAATAAAACCCGTAATAACACCGACCGTAGAACCTATCGTTGCTCCACCGACAAAAGCAACTGACAAGACGAAAAAGCGTGCAAATATTTGTTCAATCGCAACACCATAAATTGACCATCCAACCATACCAGTGAAAATGGATGCAACTAAAATGAGTAAAGAAACGACTTCCTCATGTTTTAATGACAATGTAGATCGATACGAATCCTTTGATAATAATGGGAGGCTTTGCATAAAAATAAGCACAAGAACAGCTCCTAAAACACCTTCAACCATCAAAAATAACCATTCATAATTCGTTAATTGCCCATCCAGCGAAAATAAAAACATTCGAGGAATCATCGTGGACAAACTAACAAATAACGGAAGGAACTGCCTTTGTCGTTCATGTCGTTTAAAAATAGCAACAAAAATGATAAAGACAACCAACGCTAAAGATATGAACACTCCGTGCATGAAATTATACGTAAAAGCGCCAATAAGCATCGCAAATATAACGATCAGTGATTTGTTACGGTAACCAACCCAAACACTTGCTAAAAACCCGAGGGCAAACGGAGAAACAGTCGTTAAAATAACTGCACGTCCAAGTAGCACACCTACGATGAAAAGTAAGACATTTTTGTGCATGAAAAAGCGAACTACTTGACCGAACAAGTGGCGCATCATAGACTCTTTACTTTGATGATGGACAGAAAAATTTGTTTCGTTTACTTTAGACATCATTTCACTCATACGATTTTATCCCTCCTACAAAACTATTAAATCATATAGACGTTCGATTTCTTGTCAAAAAAAGCATCCAGAAATATAAAATTGTTCGACTCCTTTTGTATCAAATATTGCTTTTACGCCTTCATTGGACAAGCACGTCATAAGACTAATTGTTTTGTAAGAGAAAAGCGTCGATTTCTATAACAAACTTCCTAAAATTGGAACTCTATTATTTCTCCTTATTTTTTAAGAAACTTTTAAAAAACTTTCTCTTTGACAGAGATAATTAATTCATGTATGATATTTTTTGTGTATATTACAAATTGTATTTAATGGCGGCGTAGCTCAGCTGGCGAGAGCGAACGGTTCATACCCGTTAGGTCGGGGGTTCAATTCCCTCCGCCGCTACTAAAAAAGGCGAATCTCTAGTTTAAGAGATTCGCCTTTCTTCTTTTTATCGTTTATTCAGTAAACCACTCATACAATTCTTGAGATTCAATTAAAATATGACGATCTAAATCCCCAACATTGTCACGTTTGTTAAATTTAACATAACCTTCTACAGATGTATCGATTGTATCTTCATTTACTCTCCACATATTAGGCCGTAACGTGTAGGCATCATTCTCACTAACAACATGATAGACCCCTGGTTCCATTTCGGTGATGGAAAAATCTCCAACTTTCTCTTTAAAGTTTTCATCATCAGAAATATATACCTTAATTACTCGTAATTCATTTTCATCATAATAAAATTCAATTTCTTGATTAGACGTGTCATGGTGGGACCACTCAAAACTAGAACTTCTCCAACGAATTTCACCTGTATAAAGTGGTTCCTCTTCTACCTGTTTAGCAATAACCTCTAATGCAACGTTTCCTGTTAGCCCTTGAAAATCAATGTCATTGTCACTGTGTGGCCATTCAACGAAAATTCGATAGCTCTCTACGTCACTTTCTGGTTTAAAAGTAGTCGAGTGATCGACTTCAATCCACTCTCCGTCAATTTCTCTTTCCATTGTCAGGACTACCGGTGAGCCTCCGTCTTCTGGAAACAAATCCCCAGTTAATAATAAATCAACTTGATATTCTACAGGTAGTACTGTATTATTTCGCTGAACGTCAAAGGTATATACCTCTTTTCGTTCCATTCCTGGATATAAGTCATCCCCTAAATCAAACTCCCCATCACCAATCGTTTCACCAGCGGAATTTACAACATCGATGTCAAAGGTCGCTGCTGTTGCAATGTTTTCATCACTAGAAAATTCTTTCATGAAATAAGCGATAGTTCCTGTAATTAAGGAAACGACGAGCACAATTCCAAAAACAGCACCAGCCAAAGTTAATAATTTTTTTCTCTTCAAAGTAATCCTCCTATATAATTTTCACCTTAGGCATTGCTTGTCCGATAAATGAAATTTATTCCTTTTCTATCACTCGTCCCCCTTTGTTTTCTTAATTTTATTTAAAATTAATTGTGTATACTTATTTAAGAAAAAAATTAAAAGGATAGAAAAACTCAAGATGAATAAAGAGAAAGGTCTTTTCAAGAGGTGAAAAA
>DATGRX010000112.1:0-12885 GCA_035303185.1 Bacillota bacterium | reverse complement strand
TGTTTAGATGCACAAACATAGATTGATTGTGATTGTTTACCTTTGAGCTGTATCCAACTATTGAAACATTAAAAGACCATTCAATCACATTTCGAATAGAAGCCTAAGCTGACACTTTTATATTATACCATAAACCATTTTTTGCCTAACCAACACAAACTTTTTTATTCTGCGGCCAACTTTGACAATAGAAGAATAGGAAAAAAAATAACCCGTCACGAAAGTACCGTGACGGGATTTATCATGCTTTATCCAATAGACCCCTCCATCTCGTAACGGATTAGGCGATTCATTTCTACCGCATACTCCATTGGAAGCTCTCTTGTAAAGGGTTCAATGAAGCCCATAATAATCATATCTGTTGCTTCTTGTTCTTCTAATCCTCTACTCATGAGATAGAAGAGTTGTTCTTCAGATACTTTAGAAACTTTTGCTTCGTGCTCTAATGAAATGTTATCGTTATAAATTTCATTATACGGCATTGTATCTGATTTAGACTCATTATCTAAAATGAGTGTGTCACATTCAATATTTGCTTTTGCTCCATCACCTTTACGTCCAAAGTGAACGATTCCACGGTAAGAAACATTTCCACCATCTTTGGAAATAGACTTCGAAACGATTGATGATGAAGTATTTGGTGCTAAGTGATACATTTTTGCTCCTGCATCCTGGTGCTGTCCCTTTCCTGCAAAAGCAATAGAAATTGTTACACCACGAGCACCTTCCCCACGGAGTAAAATAGATGGGTACTTCATAGTTAATTTTGAACCCATATTTCCATCAATCCACTCCATGAGTCCATTTTCTTCTACTGTTGCACGCTTTGTTACTAAGTTATATACGTTATTTGACCAGTTTTGGATCGTAGTATATCGACAGCTTGCATTTTTCTTTACGATTATTTCAACAACTGCAGCGTGGAGTGAGTTTGTTGAATAAATTGGCGCTGTACATCCTTCAATATAATGTACAGATGCTTCTTCATCAACAATAATTAATGTTCTTTCAAACTGACCCATATTTTCCTGGTTAATTCGGAAATATGCTTGTAGTGGTGCTGTTGCTTCAACACCCTTCGGTACATAAATGAATGAACCACCTGACCAAACAGCTGTGTTTAGTGCGGAAAACTTATTATCAGATGCTGGGACAACTGTTCCAAAATATTCTTTAAAGTATTCCTCATGATCTTGTAAAGCTGAGTCTGTATCTTTGAAAATAATACCCATTTCTGCTAGATCTTCTTCCAAGCTTTGATAAACAACTTCAGATTCATACTGAGCAGAAACTCCAGCTAAATATTTTTGCTCAGCCTCTGGGATACCTAATTTTTCAAACGTATTTTTAATTTCTTCTGGTACTTCATCCCATGATCGTCCTTGCTTTTCCGATGGTTTGACGTAGTAAATAATTTCATCAAAGTCTAACTCTGATAAGTCTCCACCCCACATGGGCATTGGCTTACTAAAGAATATATCTAAAGCTTTTAATCGCTCTTCTAACATCCATTCTGGCTCATTTTTCATTCGAGAAATCTCTTCAACAACTTCCTTTGTTAAGCCTCTTTCGGTTTTAAAGACAGAGACGTCTCGATCCTGGAAACCATATTTATATTCACCAATCTCTGGTGCTTTTCTTGCCATTTTATAAAACCTCCTTAGTTTTATTTATCCACACTTTTTTCAAAGGCTTTCCATGCGAGAGTTGCACAATCGATTCTCGCAGGGAATTGTGACACCCCTTGAAGGGCGGCGATATCCCCTAATTCATTTATATTCACATCTTCTCCTAACATCATTTGAGAAAATGTTTCTGACATCTTTAATCCTTCATCCACTTTTCCACCTTTAACAGCTTCTGTCATCATAGATGCCGAAGCCATACTAATGGAACAACCTTCTCCTTCAAACTTAATATCAGTAACGATACCATCGTTGACATCTAAGTGTACCATAATTCTGTCGCCACATGAAGGGTTATTCATTTCAAAAGAAACTGTCTCATCATCTAATGTTCCACGGTTTCTCGGGTGCTGATAATGATCCATAATAACTTGTCTGTATAAAGCATCTAGATTGTTAAAAGACATCCCCAAAATACTCCTTTGTTTTTAAAAGTCCTTCGACTAACCGATCGACATCTTCTTCGGTGTTATATAAATAGAAACTAGCCCGTGCTGTAGCCGTTACATCAAGCCATTTCATTAACGGTTGTGCACAATGATGTCCAGCTCGAATGGCGATCCCATATGCATCTAGAACTGTAGAAACATCATGAGGATGAATATTTCCTAAGTTAAATGTAATAATCGCTGAACGATTCTGCGGACCGTATACAACCAAATCATCAACTGCTTTTAGTCGCTCAGATGCATATTCTACAAGTTTTTTCTCATGAGCTTCTATTTTATCTAATCCTATTTCTTCTAAAAAGTCAATCGCAGCTCCTAAACCAATAGCGCCTGCAATAATTGGTGTACCACCTTCAAACTTCCAAGGTGGTTCTTTGAACGTTGAATCATATAATTCAACAAAATCGATCATTTCTCCACCAAAATCAACTGGATCCATTTCATCTAGCAACTCACGCTTACCGTATAAAACACCAATTCCTGTAGGAGCTCCCATTTTATGCCCTGAAAACGCATAAAAGTCGCAATCTATATCTTGAACGTCAACTTTTAGATGAGGGGCTCCTTGTGCACCATCTACAACGATGATTGCTCCATGTTTATGAGCGATTTCAGCAATTTCCTTAATTGGATTTGTCGTCCCAAGAACATTAGATACATGTGTAATAGCAACAATTTTTGTGTTTTCGGTTACCGTATTTTTCACTTGTTCTAATGTAACCGTTCCATCTTCTTCCATAGGGATATATTTTAATGTCGCTCCTGTTGCTTTAGCGACTTGCTGCCATGGAATAATATTACTATGATGTTCCATTTCGGTTAAAACAATTTCATCGCCCTTTGTTAAATGTCGTTTCCCGTAACCGTGAGCGACCATATTAAGGGCATTTGTAGTTCCGCGAGTAAAAATAACTTCTGCGGAACTACGCGCATGAATAAATTGTCTAACCTTCTCCCTTGCATCCTCATATTGTGTCGTTGCTCTGGATCCAAGTGTATGAACACCACGATGGACGTTTGCATTATCCTTTTCATAATAATTTTTGAGTGCTTTAATCACTTGAATCGGCTTTTGTGCAGTAGCTGTTGAATCTAAATATACTAAAGGATGACCATTTATTTCCTGATCCAATATAGGGAATTGTTTTTTGATGGACTTAACATCCATTACACGATTTTCCTTTCAATTAAATGTTTCAACTGAGTTTTTACGGACTCAATTGGTAAAATACTTACAACTGGCTCTAAAAATCCGTGAATGATAAGTCGTGAAGCTTCTTCACGGGTAATTCCTCGACTCATCATATAGTAAAGTTGCATTTCGTCGATTCTTCCAACAGACGCTGCGTGACCTGCTGTAACATCGTCCTCTTCTATGAGAAGAATTGGGTTTGCATCTCCTCGTGCATCTCCACTTAACATTAAAATCCGTGAATCTTGCTCAGCGTTAGATCGAGTCGCCCCATTTTCAATTTCTCCAATCGCATTAAAAATGGCAGAAGTTCTTTCTTGTAATACACCGTGTTGGAGAATTTGTCCGTCAGTGTCCTTACCATAATGGTGAGTTCTGGCGGTAAAGTTTTGAATTTGTCTACCTCTACCAACTGTTACTGTTTTTGGATAGGCTTTAGAATATTGTCCGACTAATACGGAAACATTCTCCGAGACCGTTCTTCCCTCGTTCATTTGTCCAAGGGCCCAATCTAAAACAGCATAGTCATCCGCTACTCCTCGTCGGTTTACATATGTTGTTGTTGCTGGACCAAAATTATCAACTGCTCCGTACAACACCTTAGCGTTTTTTCCAGCGTGAACTTCGGAAACGATATTAGCTACTGTTTCTGTATCTTCACTTTTCGAAATATAATTTTCGACATAAGTTACTTTACTATTATCTTCAGCAACAAGAATGACATGATTAAACAATGCAATCTCATCATCTTCCTGCCAAAATATTGTTTGTAAAGGCTCTTCTAATTCTAGACCTTCTGGAACATATATAAATACGCCACCATTCATTAATGCTGCATGAAGGGCTGTTAATTTATGTTCATCGACAGATACAGCATCTGTCATGTAATATTTTTGAACTAAGTCAGAATGTTCTTGTAAAGCTGTAAAAATATCTGTAAAAATAACACCTTTATTTTTTAAATCGTCACTCATTTGAACATAAGCAACTGTGTTATTCCTTTGAATCAATACATTTTCAGGAATGTTATCTTGATCAAAGTATTCCTGTAATGTTTCTGGTAAATCTGTTAAGGATTCAATCGTTTCACCTTCAGCATAATGTTTAAAACTTGTAAAGTTCCAACGTCGAATATTCGTCTTATCTGGTTCTGGCAATTCGAGTGAATCTACTTGATCGAGAGCTTGAAGGCGTAATGTTTTCATCCATTCAGGTTCATTTTTACCTTTTGAAAAATCTTCTACATATTCTTTGTTATATGGAAAATCAGTTGTTACTGTCATTATTCTACCCCTCCTAGCACTTATTAAGAATTTTTCCCGACAGTGACATCTTCAATGCCTTGTTCTTCTTTAATCCACTCGTAACCTTCTGCCTCAAGACGCTCTGCTAATTCTGGTCCACCAGACTTAACGATACGTCCTTGCATGATGACATGGACAAAATCAGGTTTGATATAGTTTAATAAGCGCTGATAGTGGGTAATAATTAAGCATCCGAAAGCATCACTTCGTTGCTCGTTCACAGCGTTTGCTACTACTTGTAAGGCATCAATATCTAAACCGGAATCGACTTCATCTAAAATAGCAATTCCTGGTTTTAACATCATCATTTGTAAAATTTCATTACGCTTCTTCTCTCCACCAGAGAAACCATCATTCAAGTAACGTTGTGCCATTTTTTGATCAATTTCTAATGTATCTAATGCACCATCAAGTTCTTGAATGAATTCCATTAACTGGATTTCATTACCTTCTCCACGTTTAGCATTAATAGCTGTGCGTAAGAATTCGGAAGTTGTTACTCCACTTATTTCACTTGGATACTGCATTGCTAAGAAAAGACCGGCTCGAGCTCTTTCATCAACTTCCATTTCAAGAACGTCTTCTCCGTTATACGTAATGCTTCCCTTTGTAACATCGTAACTTGGATGTCCCATAATAACTGCGGCTAACGTAGATTTCCCTGTTCCGTTTGGCCCCATAATCGCATGGAACTCCCCTCCGTTAATTGTAATGTCTACTCCTTTTAATATTTCATGTCCATCTACTTCGACATGTAAATCTTTTATTTCTAATGTTTCTGCCATGACTATACCTCCAAATATATAGTTTTTTACTTGATTGGATATATTTTATATCCATTATCATTTTATTCTCATTATAATGTTAAGCTATTTGAGAATTATTTTCAACTCATTCCTATTATGTTTTCTCATTCTTTTGTAAAAGTTATTTTTTGAATATATATGGAACATGATTTGATAAATGATGAACGATATTTGCCATAGAATGGAAAGTATATATCTTCTCTTTCACAACCCCATCTTCCTTAATATATAGACACGGAACACTTTTAATCTTATATTCGTGCATGAAATCCGGATAAAAAGATGCATTCATTTCGTAAAAAATCTCTTTTCCTAGCACAGTTTCTATTTGCTGTAAAATAGAACGAGCAAGATGACAAGTTCCGCAAAAGGGTGTATGAATATAAAGTAAAAGATTATCTTTTTTTAATATCTCTTCCGTAATTTCTTGCAAGAAAATCACCTGTATATTATCAGTTAGCTATTACTCATTGAGAAAATCATGATTAAAATACCTAGTTATCTCAAATAAATTGGCTTGACATGGATATATTTGCTAATAAGTAAAGGTGCTAAAACAGTTTCTGGGGTTGTGGCCACTTCACGATATTCCCCGTGAATGTATATGTGTTCTGCATGGGGAAGTTCTGCTCGAAGTTCTTTTCTCAATTCATGTCCCGCTTCATCTTCATCTACTAAAATAAAAACCTCTCGATCATCTAGTTGATATTCTTCTAATAACTCATCAAACTTCTCAATACCAAACGTTCCATGGGTACAAACAACGATAACATCATCATCTATTACTTTTTCAACTTGCTGTTTATCTGTTTTTCCTTCGACAATAATGATTTTTTCTAGTTCTTCAAACACCATAAAAAACACCCTTTTACATGATGGCAAAGGCTTATAATGTAAAGAAAAGGCCAACTATGTGAACATGACACAAGCTAGCCTTTTATTTTAAAATTTATTCTTCAATAACTTCCTTATATTGTTCACTGGAAAGTAAATTGTCTAATTCTGCCTCATCATCCATTTCAATAACAATCATCCATGCATCTTCATACGGGGATTCGTTAACATACTCTGGATTGTCTTCAAGGTCTTCATTTACTTCAACGACTTTTCCACTTACTGGTGCATAAAGCTCAGATACAGTTTTTACGGATTCGACTGTACCAAAAGCATCACCTACATCAAACTCTTCACCTTCTTCTGGTAATTCAACGAATACTACGTCACCGAGCTCTGATTGTGCAAAATCTGTAATTCCTACATACACTCTGTTATCTTCTTTTCTTGCCCATTCGTGTTCTTCTGAATAATAAAGTTCTTCTGGTAAATTCACTTTTAATCCCTCCGTTAATTAATCCATATTCAATATACAAGTTATAACAATATTTTTCTACTAAAGCGCATTATTTTAAGCTAGCCATACTTCGCGTAATTTATCTTCATTATAGCCGATGGTTACATTTTTACCATCTGTAATAATTGGTCGACGAATCAACATACCATTTGATGCTAAATATGTAGCCATTTCTCCTTCTGTAGCATCTTTAATTTTATCTTTCATATTTTGTTCACGATAAACTTTTCCACTTGTGTTAAAAAAGCGCCTTGGCTTCTCATTACTTAACCGAAAAAATTGTAAAATTTCTTCTTTAGTTGGTGTTTCTTTCACAATATGTTTATCAATGTATTCGATATTGTTTTCTTCTAGCCACTTTTTTGCTTTGCGACAAGAATTGCAATTTGGGTAATGATAAAACGTTACTGCCATGTGTGTTCCTCCATGAAATTGTTTTCATCATTATAACATATCCTTATAAATTATAAACCCTCTGCTAATCGTGCAGAGGGTTTAGGTCGAAAAAGCTATTTTTAAACGACATACTTTTCTTCTTCGATAATTTTATCAGCAATTTCACGTTTTAGGCCAATGACATTTTTCGGTGTATGACGTGTTAACCTTCTTAGTGCAGAAAGCATCATTCGTAAGTTGTCGCCTTCTTCTACGGCGATTAATATTTCTTTTGCGTTGGCTTCAATACGGTTCATAGCTTCCTGAACGTATACCTCTGTGTAAAGTAGTTTCTGCTTATTTACCTCTTCTCCAGAACGGTCAATTGCCTTTTCCGTCCGTAAAACAGCTGATTCCATGTTGTAAACTTCTGCAACCATATCTGCTAAATTTGATAAGATTTCTTGTTCATTTTCAATGTCTTGCATATATTTTTGTGCGGCTAGTCCTGCTCCTAATAAGACAATTTTCTTCGCATTTTTCGTTAAATATTTTTCTTGTTCTAATGTTTCATCACTTACTTCTTCCGGCATCATTGTCATTAATTCTTCTTGAAGTTTTTGAGCTTCTTGGAATAATGGCAATTCACCTTTCATTGCCTTTTTAAGAAGTGTTCCTGGAACGAGTAAGCGGTTAATTTCATTTGTTCCTTCAAAAATTCGATTAATTCGCGAATCACGATACATTCGCTCGACTTCATACTCTTCCATATAACCATAACCACCGTGAATTTGAACCGCTTCATCGGCAACATAATCTAATAACTCTGTTCCCATATATTTATGCATCGAACACTCAACTTGGTATTCTGCGATCGCTTTAGCAACTTCTCGACCATCTTTTAACTGCTCATCTGTTAAGGAACCCATTCGTTCATCAAAATATCCAACAGTACGATATACGGCACTTTCATTCGCATACGTTTCAGCGGCCATCGTTCCAAGCTTTTCTTTCGTTAATGTAAACTGTGAGATTGGTGTTTCAAATTGCTCCCGTTCATTCGCATATTTCGTAGCAAGTTCAATACCCCTCTTGGCACCACCAATACCTCCTATCGCTAACTTATACCGACCAACATTTAAAATGTTAAACGCTATAATGTGACCACGGCCCTTTTCACCGAGTAAGTTTTCAACCGGGACTTCTGCATCTTCTAGCACTAATGTTCTTGTTGAAGAACTCTTAATTCCCATTTTCTTTTCCTCTGGACCAACAGAAACTCCTGGGAAATCCCTTTCAACGATAAATGCTGAAAAATGTTCTCCGTCAATCTTCGCATATACGATGAATACATCAGCAAAATCTGAGTTTGTAATCCACTGCTTTTCACCATTTAAAATATAATGGGTACCTTCTTCATTTAATACCGCTGTTGCTTTTGCCCCTAAAGCGTCTGAACCTGAGGATGGTTCTGTTAATGCATAAGCCGCAATTTGTTCAGCCGTTGCTAGTTTCGGCAAATATTTCGCCTTTTGTTCTTCATTTCCAAAAAATACAATAGGTAATGTTCCAATTCCAACATGTGCTCCATGCGTTACTGAAAATCCTCCGGCTTGAGAAAACTTTTCTGTAATTAAGGAGGAGCTAATATTATCTAAACTTAATCCCCCATATTCTTCAGGAATATCAGCACTTAATAACCCAAGTTCACCGGCCTTTTCTAACAACTTTACGGAATATTCAAATTCATGATTTTCTAATTTATCGATAACAGGTAACACTTCTCCAACGACAAAATCTTCAGTCGTTTGAGCGATCATTTTATGCTCATCGGTATAATCCTCCGGTGTGAAAATATCTTCAGCCTTCGCATCTTCAATTAAAAATGCTCCGCCTTTCATTAACTTATCTTTCTGTTCACTCATTTTTTGTACATCCTTTCTGTTTCATATTTTAAAATTTAATCATATTTGCTTACACTGAAGGAATTTGTTAAACCTTCAGTGTAAGCTACTTTTATCCTTCCTTTATAAAAGTTCAAAAACTCCTGCAGCTCCCATTCCGCCACCGATACACATTGTGACGAGTCCGTACTTTACATTTCGCCTTTTCATTTCATAAATCAAACTTAATGTTAATTTCGTCCCTGTACATCCTAAGGGGTGCCCAAGGGCAATAGCCCCTCCATTTACATTAACGATATCGGGATTTAAGTCGAGTTCACGAATAACTTGTATGGATTGGGATGCAAAAGCTTCGTTTAATTCAATTAAACCGATATCTGATAATTCAAGCCCTGCTAGTTTTAATGCCTTTGGAATGGCCTCAACGGGTCCAATACCCATTATTTCTGGTTCAACCCCACCGACAGCATAGGAATGAAACTTTGCTAAAGGAGTTAAATTTTCTCGTTCAGCTTTTTCTCGTTCCATAACGAGGACCGAGGCTGCACCATCACTCATTTGTGATGAGTTCCCTGCTGTCACCGAACCATTGATAGCAAAGGCTGGTTTTAATGTAGCAAGCACCTCTTCATTTGTATCCGGTCTAACTCCTTCATCAGTATCAAAGATAATTGTCTTTTCTTCGACTTTGTTATCTTTACCAATGACTCGCTCAACAACTTCTACCGGAACGATTTCATCTTTAAATTTCCCTTCTTCAATCGCTTTAGCTGCTTTCCGGTGACTTGCTGTTGCAAAAGCATCTTGATCTTCACGAGATACATCAAAACGATTGGCGACTTCCTCTGCTGTATGTCCCATACCCATATAGTAACCCGGGGCATCTTGAACGAGTTTTGGGTTTGGTTTAATAACGTGACCACCCATTGGTATTAAACTCATCGATTCCGCTCCACCGGCAATAATTGTATCCGCATGTCCGAGCATGATTCGTTCTGCTGCATAGGCAATACTTTGTAAACCAGAAGCACAATAACGATTAATCGTAATTCCCGGAACTACATGGGGCAAACCAGCAAGGCCGGCAATATTTCTTGCCATATTCATTCCTTGCTCTGCTTCCGGCATAGCGGATCCGATAATGACATCATCAATATTTCCGTCATAATTGTTTGCTCGTTTTAACGTTTCTTTTATTGTTAGTGCAGCTAAATCATCTGGACGTGTATTTGCTAATGTTCCTCGATTTGCTCTTCCAACAGGTGTTCTTGCACCTGAAACAATCACTGCTTCTTTCACAATCGATTCCTCCTCATCTTAGTTTCGTAACGGTTTTCCTTTCACTAACATATGTTGCATACGTTGTTGTGTAAGTGGTTCACCAATTAAACTTAAAAATGCCTCTCTTTCTAAATCAAGCATGACTTGTTCATCAATTTCTGTTCCTTCACGAATTCGACCACCAGATAACACATAAGCTAACTTTTCAGCAATTTTCACGTCATGTTCGGATGCGTAACCACCAAATTGTAATGATTTTGCACCGAGTAACATCGCACCATAACCAGCGTCACCTACAACTGGAATTTTCTCCCGTTTTGGTGCTTGATAACCAGCTTCTGAAAGTTCAATCACGCGTTGTTTTGCGTCATATAATAAATGATCCGGATGAACACTAATTCGGTCATTATTATCTAAAAATCCTAGTTCTTTTGCTTCTTCGGCAGATGTTGATACTTTCGCCATTGCAATCGTTTCAAACACATGATTGGCAACTTTGTGTAAGTCGACATCTACTTCATCCGCAAAATTACGTAAAATCTTTAAATATAACTCTTTCGTACCTCCACCACCCGGGATGAGTCCTACTCCAAATTCAACAAGACCCATATAGGTCTCCATTTGTGCTTGAACAGCTGCTCCAGGTAAAGAAACTTCTGCTCCCCCTCCAAGGGTCATTTGAAAAGGTGCGACTACTACGGGTTTTTCCGCATATTTAATATTCATCGCCATATTTTGGAATTGACGGACGACTAGTTCTAATTCAAAGAAATTAAAGTCTTGAGCTTCCATTAACATAAGGCCTAAGTTTGCTCCGACACAGAAATTTCGTCCTTCATTTCCTATAACTAGGCCACGATAATCCTTTGTTTCAACTTCATCAATAGCCTGATTGATTAATTGAATAATATCTAAACCTATCGCATTGCTTTGGGAATGGAATTCTAAACCGAGTACGTCATCTCCTAAATCAATTAAACTAGCTCCGGCATTTTTCTTAACAACACCGTGAACATCCTTTTGCTTCTGTAAATCAATGTCTCTTTCATTCGTTTCTACTTTTTCATACTTTAGTGATTCATGATCAAAATAATAATCCACAAAATCTTTGTCAGTGTAAAAAGATGTATGTCCTTCTTCTAACATCTTTTCAATCCACTCTGGAATAGTCTCTCCTTCTTCCTTCATTCGTTCAACAGATTCTGCAACCCCAATACCATCCCAGGATTCAAACGGTCCATATTCCCAACCGAAGCCCCATTTCATCGCTTGATCAATCGCTACAATATCGTCAGAAATCTCACCGACAAGCTCAGCTGCATATAAAAAGGTTCGCTTCATAACAGTCCAGAGGAAATCTCCCGCTTTATCCTCTTTTGCATAAACTAACGCTTTTAAGCGGTTTAGAGAACCTCTTTGTTGTTTTGCTTGTTGAACGGCTGGTGTTTCTAATTTACTTTGCTTGGAAAATTCGAAAGTCTCAGGATCGATTTCGTAAATGATACTTCCGTCTTCTCCCCTTACACGTTCGTAAAATCCTTTACGTGTCTTTTCTCCAAACCATTTATTTTCAAGCATTTTCTCCATAAAGTCTGGAATTTTAAAGACTTCTTTTTCCTCACCCGTTACTTGTTCATAAACATTATTCGCCACATGGGCAAACGTATCTAACCCAACAAGATCGAGCGTTCTAAACGTCGCACTTCGGGGTCTTCCAATTAAAGTTCCTGTGATCGAATCAATCTCTCCAACTTTTAAGCCACTACTTAACATTTCTTCAACGGTGATGAGGAGTCCGTATGTTCCGATTCGATTTCCGATAAAGTTAGGTGTATCCTTCGCTTCAACGACACCTTTCCCTAAAACGTTTTCACCGAAGGCCTTCATAAACTCAAGAACTTCTGGTAACGTGTCTTTTGTCGGGATTATTTCAAGTAATTTTAAATATCTAGGCGGATTGAAAAAGTGTGTTCCTAAAAAGTGGTTCTTTAATTCTTCTGAACAATCTTCAATCATCGCTTCAACAGAAATTCCCGATGTATTTGAGCTTACAATCGTACCTTCTTTGTAATGTTCATCAACTTGGCTGTACACTTGTTTTTTAATGTCTAAATTTTCAACAACAACTTCAATTACCCAATCTGCTTCGGCTACTTTATCCATATCATCTTCAAAATTTCCTACTGTTATTAAATCTAAATTTTTCTTTGTTGTAAGCGGCGATGGATTTTGTTTTAAAAGAGCTTGTTTATTTTGTGCGGCAATTCGATTACACACGACAGCATCTTCTAAAGTGAGTCCCTTTTGCTTTTCTTCATCCGTTAATTCCTTTGGTATGAGATCAAGCATCAACGTCTCAATACCGACATTTGCAAGATGGGCTGCAATGCCAGAACCCATAATTCCAGATCCGAGAACAACAGCCTTTTTAATGTTAAAACTCATCTAAACAATCCTCCAATCTCATATTTGAATGAATACTCATTCATTTTCTAGCAAATAAAAATTGGCAATAGCCAACATGTAAGCGCAATCATT
>DATGRX010000111.1:0-44678 GCA_035303185.1 Bacillota bacterium | reverse complement strand
TGGTATCATTAATCATGAGGACTCCTCCTTCTTAGTTTTCTACACAAAAACTATTATATCAAAGGGGAGAGTCCTCTTTCTTTTTTTCATTAAATCGTTAGAAAATTGTAATTATAGACCCGTAAACATTTTACTCATACTTGCTAGACGCAAAGTTTTACAAAGATCTAGATTCGATTTCTTTTTGTACGTTTTCAATAAACTCTTCTAAGGAAATCGTTTCAGTTTTCTTTTCTCCATATTTCCTTACATTTACGGTGCCTGCTTCCATTTCTTTATCGCCTAAAACTAATGCATAGGGTACTTTTTTCGTCTGTGCTTCACGAATCTTATAACTTAATTTTTCATTTCGATGATCCAAATGAACGCGAATACCTGCTTCTTGCATAGTTGAAATGACTTCCATCGCATAATCCATATGAGCTTCTACAGAAACCGGAATTACTCGTACTTGTTCAGGAGCAAGCCATGTTGGAAATGCCCCAGCAAAGTGTTCGATTAGAATACCTAAAAATCGATCGATAGAGCCGTAAATCGCTCGGTGAATAACAACGGGACGAACCCGTTCATTTTGCTCATCGATGTATGTTA
Organism: Bacillota bacterium; assembly: GCA_035303185.1. Taxonomy (GTDB): domain Bacteria; phylum Bacillota; class Bacilli; order Bacillales; family Amphibacillaceae; genus CALAMD01. The sequence goes on along the minus strand of DATGRX010000111.1, from coordinate 44,087 downwards.
AGTCAAAGTTTTCTGGCATTTGAAAATCGAGTTGAATCGTTGCACATTGGTGACTTCTACCAATCGCATCTTCAATATGGAAATCGATCTTTGGCCCGTAAAAGGCTCCGTCACCTTCATTTAATTCATAATCTAATTGTAAATCTTGTAATACCTTTTCTAAAGAAGACTCAGCATGCTCCCATAATTCATCCGCACCCATTGAATCTTCTGGTCTTGTGGAAAGTTCAATCGTATAATCAAAACCGAATGTTTCATAAATTTCATTAACCATATGATAAATGTTTTTAATTTCAGATTCAATTTGATCCGGACGAACGAAAATGTGAGCATCATCTTGAGTAAAGGAGCGAACGCGTAACAATCCATTTAGCGCTCCGCTATATTCATGACGGTGGACTAATCCAAACTCAGCCATACGTATTGGTAAATCGCGATAAGAATGTAACTTACTATTAAAAATTAACATATGACCTGGACAATTCATTGGCTTTAATGCAAAGGATGTTTTATCCACATCGGTGAAATACATATTTTCTTGGTAATGGTCCCAGTGACCGGACTGCTCCCAAAGTTGCTGGTTTAAAATAATTGGTGTTCTTACTTCATCGTAACCTGCCGCATCTTGTAACTCACGGGAAAATTGTTCAAGTTCATTTCGCATGTGCTGACCCTTTGGTAAATAAAACGGCATTCCTGGTGCTTCTTCAGAAAACATAAATAAATCAAGCTCTCTACCTAGTTTGCGGTGATCTCGCTTTTTCGCTTCTTCCATAAACTCGAGGTATCTATCTAAATCCTTTTGTTTGAAAAATGCTGTTCCATAAATTCTTTGCAACATTTGATTGTCACTATCACCACGCCAATAAGCACCAGAAATTTCGAGTAATTTAAAGGCTTTAATTTTGCTCGTTTGTGGAACGTGAACACCACGGCAAAGATCAAAAAATTCACCTTGCTTATAAATAGACACCTCTTCATCTTCTGGAATATCCTCAAGCAATTCAAGCTTTAAATGATCGTCAATATCTTCAAACATTTCACGTGCTTCTTCACGACTTACTACTTCTCGGGTAAATTCTAAATTTTCGTTAACGATTCTTTCCATTTCTTTTTCAATTTTCGGTAAATCTTCCGGAGTAAGCGATTCATCAAGTTCAATGTCATAATAAAAACCATTGTCAATTACTGGACCAACACCAAACTTTGCTTCTGGATATAGTCGTTTGACTGCTTGAGCGAGAACGTGAGCTGTTGAGTGGCGCATAATTTCAAGACCTTCCTCATCCCGCTCTGTAATAATCTCAAGTGACCCGCCATCCGTTAATTCTCTTCGTAAATCAACATACTCACCATCTAATTTAATGGCAATCGATTGCCGTCTTAATCCAGGTGAAATAGACTGAGCAATGTCTTCACCTGTCGTTCCTATAGGAAATTCTTTACTTGCTCCATCCGGAAAAACAATATTTATTGTCCCCATCTTTTATCACTCCATTTTTATAATCATTAAAAAAACTCATCCCTCTGCTTATATAAGCATAGGGACGAGTTTAAACATTCGTGGTTCCACCCTTATTTCTAATGATCAGAACAATCATTAGCTTCATTTATCTGTAACGCAGATTGTACGCTATTATTTACTGCTCGTTCAATAATAGAGTTCAAAGGTGGTAATTACTTGCTGTATAGTGGGAGTTTTCAGCCACGACTTCCCTTCTCTGGAACTATACAATGAACAAGTAATCATGTCCTTATCATTACTTCAGGATGATTTTCATTTATTGTAACGAGAATCGTTATAAATTTCAAGTCTTTTCATCATACCTCGAAAAAGGAAAATGGACCATCCGTTGAAAGGTTACTTTTTCTTGAAAAATATTAATAATTGATTGAGTTTTTGCTTCAAAAGGATCATCGCCATACATGTATATTTTCTCTGGAGAAAGGGCGACAAAAGGAGCTAAATTTTTATCTGTATGGGGAATGCCAAGCATGTATAAAGGTTCTTTTTGAATAAGTGATTCTAACTCTTGCATCGAAAGCCTTTTTCCATTTGCTTGAAAAAATAAAAATGTCTCTCCTTGAACGACATGAATTTCTTCAAACTTGCACGGCTTTCTTTTCATAAAAATTCGTACATTATGAATAAACTCTTGATGTGCCTGTTCACGCATAAATTCATCAATAGCTAGACCAACGATATTTATAAAAAGTGGATGTACTTTTTTTAGCTGGAAACGAATCATCGTTTCCATAGAAAGTGGTTTGTTTAATTCGAGAACATCTTTTAATAAATGAATAGTCTCTTGTCTAAGGTGGATACCTTTTTCATCCTTTTCATCATTGATCATATCTAAAGTATGTTCAATGATTCGTTCAATCTCTACTCGATTTGAAAAATAAAACGAATTTTTCACAATATCTTTAAGTGTTTTCGATATATGAAAGGAGAAATAGACAATCATTAACGATTCAGCAATTTTTGTTATAGATATACTTGTTAGCGGAGATGCTAACTGGATGTGATTTCCATCGTGTTTATCTTGTCTCCAATAAAGTTCAAGCTCTTTTTCCCTAGTAAACAAATTTTCACAAAAGCAAATGACCTCTTTTTTCGTACGAAAATAAATATCCAATCCCTATCACCCTACCCATCCAAACTGTTACATTATATGGATAAGGGAAAGAAAAAATGTCTAATTCATAAAATGAGTCAAATAAATGAACACTAAAAAAAGATGTGACTTATGCTTAAGCAAAAGAACACATCTTTATATTACTCTCTTCGATTAGGTCCAGTCATCTCAACTTCTTGACTTACTTGTTTGATTCGTTCCATAATCCGTCCAGCTTTTACTTGTTCTACATCTCCGCGAGTTGTCTTTGCTAATTGATGTTCAAGTTGCTCCATCGTATAGTTTGATGTGAAAAAGACAGGTAATTCTTCCATCATACGGAACTGTAAAATCGAACCTAAAATTTCATCTCTAAACCAAGCAGATTGTGTTTCAGCACCGATATCATCTAACATTAAAACGTCTGCTTGTTTGAAATGATTTACCTTTTCATTAATAGAGTCATCGCGAATGGAATCTCTTATTTCACGTAAAAATTCTGGCATATAAATAAGGGTCGTTGAAATATTATATTCTTTAAGTTTATTGGCGATAGCCCCTAAAAAATACGTTTTACCAATACCAAAAGGACCAGAGAAGAAGATTCCTTGCTTCGGCAATTCATTAGTATTATTAGCAACTTCATCTAAAAAGTCCGTCATAGCCTTAATCGCTTTACTTCGGCCGGGTGAAAATTGTATATTACCAATTGTCGCTCGCAAAATTTCCTTTGGCATATATAAACTTTCAATAAGTTTGTTTTTCTCTTCGCTTTTTTCCCAAGCAAGTCGTCTTTTACATTTCTCGTAAGCAAGGTGAATATCATTGTTTTCAACCGTTAAAACGGGAGAATATCCTTGAACAATATTTTTACATGTTTCAAAACAATTGCATTTATCACATTGAATAGATTGTGTATGAAATTCATATAACGTACTTAAATTCCGTTCAATATCATCACCCGTAATATTAGGGTGATCCTTTAAAAATTCCTGAATGAGAGGATTACCTAATACAGTCTTCGTTAGTTTTTCATATTGTTCTTGGAAGTTTTCATTGGAACGTAACCATTTTCCCAAGGTAGATTGAATGGATTCCATGTTCATCATCCTTGCATCTAGTCATTATTTTTTATTTGCGTGCCGCTGTAACATTTCCATAATTTCTTCTTGATCAACATCTGATTGACCGGTTTCTTCCGTCTTCTCTTGTTCATGACGTTGTTTAAACCAATCTGGAATAACTTCTTTTGATTGTTTGTTGCGGTGTCTTTTCTTCCGTTCTTTAAAGTTATTAATCTCGTTTTTGGCAAATTCCATCGCTTCTTTAGCAGATGATAAATTTGCCCTTGACCAATGGCTCGCAATCGTCTCTAAATATGGTTTTGATAATTTCATATTCGATTGCATAAGCGCATAATGAACAAGCACGTTCATCACTGGGCGTGGTAAGTTTTGAGCGACCATTACATCACGAATAATTTTCAAATCTCGCTCAGATGCCTTACTCCCATTAGATAAATCTTCCAACAGTTGTCTTGGTGACATCGTTTCAAACCGATGAATGAGACGCTCTTCTCGAGAAAGTGCGGATGTATCTTCTTTTTTGGCTCTACTAATCTCTTTTTCTACTAGGCGAACTTTAGCGTGATTACTTTTTGTCGCATACAAATCATGACATGCTTGCTTAAACTCTTCAATATTTAATTCATGATCTTCTGTAATCGCCCAAAGAAGCGCCTTTTCAATTTCATGAGATGTTAAATCGTATAAATGGGTTAACTCAGAAATAATCTGTTTATTATGTCCAGTTAAGATTTTATGGATGGGAAGCATACGTTGTTTCAACATAAATTCAAGCCAGGAAAAATCGATTGACTCTACGAGTGACCGAGTTGTTTTTTCCTTTGGTGTAATATCATGATAGTCAAGGTCGGGAAGGACAGTTTCAAATACATCATGAAAAGATGCCGTTACATCTGTACCGATTAATTGCTTTTCTTTTGTGAAAAGATTTTTTAATTCTGTAAATTTTCGCTTTCCGATATGATGTAATAGCAATTCTGATAGCATCGTTTCTTCAAAAAATTCCTTCGGCGAAAAAGGACGTTGAACATCATATGTATAAATCGTTTCTTCAGCGTTTGTCCTCTTAAATGTTTTTAATAAACCTATCGCCTCAAGTTTTATGCGCAAATTGTAAATTTTTGGTAATGGCAATTGCAAATAAGTCATTAACGAATGGTGGGTTTGTGCATGTTTGTTACTCATTAAAGCTTCATTAAGCAATGTTTGATATAAACTAATTGCACCCATACCGATTAAAGGTTGATATAAATGTGTAAGTGACTTTGTGTAATCTAATGACGGTTGTTCAGCCACTCTCACTTGGAAACCATCTTTCGGCAAAAGTTTACCTATCGGGTTCACATTCCCACCCCTTTCTAATCCTCTTTCTTTTCATCAATTAAATCTTTTAATTCACGTAAAAAGACATTAATATCCTTAAATTGTCTATAGACAGATGCAAACCGAACATATGCGACATCATCAATTTCAACGAGTGAATTCATCACTTTCTCACCAATATCTTCACTTTTTACCTCAGACAAACCTGAACCACGAATTTCATTTTCAACGTCAATCGCAATTTGCTCCATTTGCTCGAGAGCTACAGGTCGTTTTTCACACGCTTTTACAAGACCACGAACAAGCTTCTCACGACTAAAAGCTTGTCTCGTTCCATCTTTTTTAATGACAATTAACGGTCGCTTTTCAATTCGTTCGAACGTTGTAAAACGGTAACCACAACGGTCACATTCCCGTCTCCTACGTATCGAATGTCCGTCTTCAATTGGACGTGAATCTAACACCTTCGTACTTTTACCTTCACAATTTGCACAATACATTGTCTAAACTTCCTCTTCTACCTTTTTAATCAACTAACTGCAACTCTTTATTAATATCTTCATAAAACTTTTCAATTAAACGGTTCGTATAGCCAAAATCAAAGGGAAAAAATGATTCCGATGTTACCGAAAAGTCAATCGCTGTATGAAAAGGCCTTACCATAATAACGGTCGCTACGACGAAAACTTTTTTTCCTTTCGTTGAAATAACACTAATTTCACCGTGATCCTTCGAAATAGCATTTAACTTAAATCGGTTTGATTGTAAAAAGTATTCTTCTAAAAAGTTTAGTGCACGATCCTTCGTTGTTTTATAATATCGAGATTGTAATTGTTTATCATCATGATGATCCCTTGTTTCTGCATGGTTCGAAAAATATTTAGCCATCGTGTTTCTAAAAGACATATTCTTAATTCTCCCTGCACATTATTCTACTTCTCTTTATTTTAACACGTTTCTACAAAAAATTAAAAGAGTTACCCAAAAGCTCGGTAACCCTCTATGTATGCTTATAAAGTTTTACTTACATATCGTGCTAAATCGACAATTCGATTGGAATAGCCCCATTCATTATCATACCATGCTAATACTTTTACTTTGCGATCCTCTAAAACGATTGTTGACAAGCTATCGATAATTGCGGATGATTCTGTTGTTGTATAATCAATAGAAACAAGCGGTTCTTCGTTGTAATCGATTATACCCTTCATCTCTTCACTCGCAACCTTTTGGAAAACTTTATTTATCTTTTCCTTTGTTACGTCTTCAGAAACATCGACTACGAGATCAACTAAAGAAACATTTGGTGTCGGAACACGCAATGCCATACCGTGTAATTTTCCTGATAAATGTGGTAAAACTTCACTTAAGGCTTTAGCAGCACCCGTCGATGTTGGAATAATAGATTGTGTACATCCCCTCGCCCGGCGTAAATCTTTATGAGGGTTATCCAAGTTATGTTGGTCAGTCGTAAAAGCGTGGATCGTTGTCATTAAACCATTTTCAATTCCAAACGCATCATCTAAAACTTTAACAACTGGGGCAAGACAGTTCGTTGTACATGAGGCATTAGAAATAACGATGTCTTTCTCCGCATCATATTCATGTTCATTTACACCATAAACAATTGTTCGATCAACATTTTTTCCTGGTGCTGTAATAATGACTTTTTTAGCTCCTGCTTCAACATGGGCGAGTGCCGCTTCTTTTTCCGTAAATTGCCCTGTCGCTTCTATGACTATATCAATATCCTTTTCTTTCCAAGGAAGTTGACGAGGGTCCCGGGAATTTACATGGGCGATCTTATGATTATCTATCCGAAGTCCTTTGTCTGTTACTGTAATGTCCCTTTCAAATGGTCCATGAACACTATCATACTTAATTAAATGTGCGAGCGTTTCTGTCGGATAGCTTGCATTAATTGCGGCAACTTCTATCGTGTCTTCTTCAAACATTTGTCTAAATACCATCCGTCCGATACGTCCCAAGCCATTAATCGCTATTTTTGTTTTACTCATTAAAGTTCCTCCCACATATATGTTATTCTATATAAAGTAATTCCGTAATTAGTATAACATATTAAGGGAAGAATTCAGCATGTTTGAAGGTAGAAAAATAATTTCTTTATTGTATGAATGTTTTGCAAACTATAAAATACCCCATTTTTGTAAGAGTGCTTTTAATTGTTCAGCAGATTGTTCTTTCGTTCCATTATTATTAATAATTGCATCGGCTTGTTTCTTTTTCTCTTCAATAGAAATTTGACTATTCATTCGCTTTAATGCTTCCTCTTTTGATAACTTGTCTCGGGCGATTAATCGCTTAATTTGTATCTCTTCATCCGTATAAACAACGAGTACTTTATCGACAAAATGAAATAATTTACTTTCAAAAAGGAGCGGAATATCTAATACGACACACTTTTCTTTATTTGTGATATGCTTATTTTTCTGCCTAAGCATTTCCTCGCGAATTGCTGGATGAACGATATCATTTAATTGTTTTCGCTTTTTTTCATCCGCAAAAATAATTGCACCTAATTGTTTCCGGTCAATTTCTTTATTCGTTTGTAAAATTACTTTTCCAAACGTTTCAACGATTTTTTGATACGCAGGTTTTCCTACTTCTACAACTTCTCGAGCAATAAGATCAGCATCTACTACAGGAATATTTAGCTCTTTAAACATCTTTGATATAGTACTTTTCCCAGTCGCAATACTTCCAGTAAGTCCGATAGTTAATGTCATTCTCTATTCTCCTTTTGACAGGACGGACATAAGTGGGTTCCACGGTTACTTACACGAATTTTAATAATTTCATCACCGCATGTTGGGCAGGGCTCTCCCTCTTGACCATATACAAAAAGTTCTTGTTGAAACATGCCTATTTCCCCATCACTCGCAACATAAGAGCGAATCGTTGTACCACCTTGTTTAACCGCTTCTGACAATGTTTCTTTTGCATACTTTTTAATTCGTTTAATTTCTTCTTTTGTTAATGTATGAGATCGTTTTTCCGGATGAATCCCGGCCTTAAACAATGTTTCATCCACATAAATATTTCCAAGCCCCGCAACCACGGTTTGATCGAGTAAAACATTTTTAATGACCCGTGTTGTCCTCTCTAACTTGCCCATAAAATAATCTAACGTAAAATCTTCTTCAAACGGGTCTGGAGCTAATTGAACAATTGGCTTCTTCCCCTCATACGTACCTTTTTTAAACAGATGCATCGTACCAAATTTACGCACATCGTTATAGCGTAACTGTTCCCCATTTGTAAACGTGAATGTCACATGAGTATGTTTGTCCTTCGGCTCATCCTTTGGATAGACAGAATACTTTCCTTCCATTCGTAAATGTGAAACGAGATCATATTCATCCAGATGAAAAATTAAAAATTTTCCACGCCGAGATATATCAGTAAAGGATTGGCCAAGTAAATTCATTTTAAACATTTCTATTTCCGGAAATTGAATAATTCTCGGCCAAAACACTTCTACTTCTTCAATTTCTTTTCCAATAATAAATCGTTTTAATGTTTTTCTGATCGTTTCTACTTCAGGTAATTCTGGCATAAAACTTTCTCCTTAATCTGCGTCAAACCAACTTTCTCCATATGTGTAATCTACTTTTAATGGCACAGCTAGTTCGACGGTGTTTTCCATAACATCAGTAACGACTTCTTTTAATTCATCAATTTCATCCTTCGGCACTTCTAAAATAAGTTCGTCATGAACTTGAAGTAAAATCCGAGCTTCAAAGTTCTTTTCTTCTAAAGCAAGCTGTAAATCGATCATTGCCTTTTTAATAATATCGGCGGCACTTCCTTGGATTGGTGTATTCATCGCTGTTCGCTCTGCAAAACTTCTCATATTAAAGTTTCGGCTCGTAATTTCTGGCAAGTACCTTCTTCGGTTCATAAGTGTAGTGACATACCCTTTATATTTTGCCTCTTGAACGATATCTTCCATATACTTTTTTACACCCGGATATGTTTCTAAATACCGATCGATAAAGCTTTTTGCCTCTTTACGAGTAATTCCTAAGTTTTGCGATAAACCGTAGTCACTAATTCCATATATGATCCCAAAGTTAACTGCCTTTGCTTGTTCACGCATCTCATTCGTAACCGCTTCTCTTTCTACATGGAAGACATCTTTAGCTGTTTCTGAGTGAATATCTAAGTCATGTAAGAAGGCATCTATGAGTCGCTCATCTTCAGCGATATGGGCGAGAACCCGTAACTCAATTTGTGAATAGTCTGCTGCAAAGATGACCCAATCTTCCTCAGACGGAATGAATGCTTCTCGTATTTTCCGACCTTCTTCTAAACGGATCGGAATGTTTTGTAAGTTCGGCTCAATTGAACTTAGGCGACCTGTTTGCGTAAGAGCTTGATTAAACCGCGTATGAATTTTATTCGTATCTTTATGGACAACCTTTAACAACCCTTTAATATACGTTGAATCTAACTTTTTTAGTTGGCGATAAAGTAAAATGTGCGGAATAATTTCGTGTTCATCTTTTAATTTTTCTAACACATCAGCAGCTGTTGAATAACCAGTTTTCGTTTTTCGAATAACTGGTAGCTCAAGCTTTTCAAATAAAATCGGCCCTAATTGTCTTGGCGAGTTTAAATTAAATTCTTCTCCTGCTAAGACATAGACATCTTTTTCGATATGCTCGAGACGCTCCGTTAATTCTTTACCCATATTTTTCAGCCGTTCAATGTCTACTTGAATACCTTGATACTCCATTTTCGCAAGGATAATGGCCAGCGGCATCTCGAGTTCCTGATATAATTCATATTGATTATTTTCTTGCAATTCTTTTTCTAATTCTTTTTTCAATATCGGAATAAGGGACGTTTTTCGTGCGACATGTTCTGCTAAAACATCAAACTCAGGCAAAGCTAATTTTGCACCTTTTCCATAAATCGCTTCGTCTTGATCAACACTCATATACCCTCTTCTTTGAGCAATTGCCGGTATGTCGTGATGATTTTCAGCCGGATTTAATAAATAGGAGCCAAGTAAAATATCAAAAGTTATCCCTTGAATATCAATATCTTTATTTAAAAGTGCAACCTTTACTTTTTTCGCATCAAAAACAAACTTTTCTTTCGTCTCATCCTCCGCCCACTGTTTAAAAACGTCTGACTGAAGAACGATATCTGTCGGAATAATGTAATGTCCGTTTTCATTTGAAATACCGATTACTTCAATATCTGCTTCATGGTAATTATCTGTTAACATTTCGATAATGAGCGCATCTTCACCGGTAAACATAGTTTCATCAATCTTATCAACGACTGTATATTCAATGTCAGCTAAATCATCACTTGCTTCTTCGACTCCATCACTTACTCGACTTAACAATGATTTAAAATCTAAGTCTTTAAAAAATTGATATACTTTTTCATTATCAAAACCTTCGTAATCTGTTTCATCGATTGTGACTTCGATCGGTGACTGTAAATGAATTGTTACTAAATCCCGACTCATATAAGCTGCATCTTTATGTTCAAGTAAATTTTCTTTCAATCTTTTTCCACTGATGTTATCGATATTTTTATAAATATTATCTAACGTACCGTACTCCTTTAATAATCTTGTTGCCGTTTTGATCCCAACTCCCGGAACACCTGGTATATTATCTGAGTTATCTCCCATTAATGCTTTTAAATCAATAACTTGATCAGGAGTTATTTCCATTTTTTCTTCTAAAAATGTAGGTGTGTAAGAATCGACATCTGTAATTCCTCGTCTCGTTAAATCAACAGTTACTTCATCTGAGACAAGCTGAAGCATATCTTGATCACCAGAAATAATTTTCACTTTCCAGTCTTTCGCTTTTGCGTTATATGCGAGAGTACCGATAATATCATCTGCTTCATAATTATCTAATTCATAATAGGGCACATCAAAAGCATCTAACAACTCTTTTGTCATCGGAAATTGTTCAGAGAGTTCATGGGGTGTTTTTTGACGCCCTGCTTTATAATCTTTATATGTTTCATGACGAAAGGTCGTTTTTCCCGCATCAAAGGCTACGAGGATGTTTGTTGGTTTTTCTTCTTCTAAAATTTTCATCAACATCGTAGTAAAGCCATATACCGCATTTGTGTAAATGCCTTTCTCATTATGTAAAAGGGGTAATGCATAAAACGCCCGAAACAAAATACTATTTCCATCAATTAATACTAATTTATTACTCATATTATTTAGCCTCCCGTTGGCACACGTTTATCCTTTATTTTATCATGACCGATGAAAGTTATCACTATTTCTGAAAAAAGTTGCTTTAGAACAAAAATCGCCATCCTATACTCATGGAGTATTAGCCTATCATTCGTTAGGAGTAGAGAGAAGTTTTACTTGGCAAAGATGGACTAAACATATAGAAGATTGTCCATATAAAATTTTTTAAGAACTTCTTTAAAGAAAAATATTCATAAAATGTCTTGAACAAAAGAAGAATAGGACAATATAAACATTAACCTTTAAAAAGCTGTCCTAATTAAGCATGAAACAAGACAAAACAACAAACTTATGATGATAAGTATGTAGATTAAAGTGTAAATGCGACAATGATTTCAATGTGAATCAAATAATTGTCTGGTTTTGAAAATAAATAAGACACTTTGCTTCGACATAGTTCTTTTATTGTCCTCAAAATACGAAATTGGACAATGAAGCTCCTATGTTTCCTTTCATTGTCCACCTTCCAATAAAAAAGACTTCCCACGTTGTGAGAAGCCTTTTTATTATATTTATTTTAAGATACTTAGAACACTTTTGACGGAATCTGCTGACTTGTCTAAAGCTGTTTTCTCTTCCTCGGTTAAGTCAAGTTCGATAACTTCTTCAATACCGTTTCCGCCTAGAATAGTTGGTACACCGAGGTAAATATCTTCATAACCATATTCACCTTCTAAGTATGCAATCGACGGTAATACACGACGTTGATCCTTTAAGATTGCCTCAGCCATCACCGTAAGTGATGCTGCAGGTGCATAATAGGCACTACCATCGCCGAGTAATTCGACGATCTCTCCACCGCCTGTTCGTGTTCGTTGCACGATTTCTTCTAAACGTTCCTTGGAAATCAACTTTTCTAGTGGAATACCACCTGCGTATGAATAGCGGATGAGAGGTACCATATCATCGCCGTGTCCACCTAGTACAAATCCTGTAATATCTTTAACAGATAAGTTTAATTCTTCAGCAACAAAGGTTCTAAATCTCGCCGTGTCTAGAACTCCAGATTGACCGATGACTCGCTCTTTTGGAAAGCCGCTTTCTTTAAAAACTGTATATGTCATCGCATCAACAGGATTCGTTAAGACAATAATAAAGCAATCTGGTGAATATTTTACAACTTCTTTTGTCACTGCCTTCATAATATCTGCGTTCGTGTTCACTAAATCATCACGACTCATTCCTGGTCGTCTCGCAATTCCTGCTGTGATAATAACGAGATCTGAGTCTTTCGTTTTCTCATAATTTGCTGTACCGACGATTTTTGCATCAAAGCCTTCGACAGGACTTGCTTGTAACATGTCTAAAGCTTTTCCTTGTGTTGGCTTTTCCATATCGGGAATGTCGACTAATACAACATCCCCGAGTTCTTTTTGAGCAAGCATTAAAGCAGTTGTTGCACCTGTAAAGCCAGATCCTATGACAGAAATTTTCTTTCGCTTAATTGCCATGTCAATCCCTCTTCCTAATCAATTTCAGATTACATATTGTTAATTAACTCTTGACCGAACTCTGAACATTTCACTTTTGTCGCACCTTCCATAAGACGTGCAAAGTCGTAAGTGACGACCTTTGATGCAATTGTCTTATCCATTGCTTTTTCAATGAGTTCCGCTGCTTCAAACCAGCCTAAATGTTCAAGCATGAGAACACCAGATAAAATAACAGAAGATGGGTTTACTTTATCTAATCCTGCATACTTTGGTGCTGTACCGTGTGTCGCTTCAAAAATGGCATGACCTGTATCATAATTAATATTTGCTCCCGGTGCAATTCCAATTCCACCAACTTGTGCTGCAAGGGCATCAGAGATATAATCACCGTTTAAGTTCATTGTAGCAACGACTTCATGCTCTGTTGGTCGAGTTAAAATAAGCTGTAAGAAAATGTCTGCAATCGCATCTTTAACAATAATCTTCCCCGCTTTTTTCGCTTCTTCTTCAGCTTTATTTGCTGCTTCTTGGCCTTCTTTTTCTACAATGCGGTCATACTCACCCCATGTGAATACTTTGTCGCCGAACTCTTCCTCCGCTACTTCATAACCCCACTCTTTGAAGGCTCCTTCTGTAAACTTCATAATGTTACCTTTATGAACTAAAGTAACACTCTTGCGATCATGATCTAAGGCATACTGAATCGCTGCACGAACGAGTCTTTTCGTACCTTCTTCAGAAACAGGCTTAATCCCGATTCCAGAGGTTTCTGGGAAACGAATGTTTTCTACACCCATTTCATCTTGTAAGAAATCGACTACTTTTTTCACTTCGTCAGTTCCTTTTTCCCACTCAATACCTGCATAAATATCTTCTGTATTTTCTCTAAATACAGCCATATCTACGTCTTGTGGTCGTTTTACTGGTGATGGTACACCATCAAAATAACGCACAGGACGTAAGCAAGTAAATAAATCAAGTTCTTGTCGTAAAGCAACGTTTAAAGAACGGAAACCTCCACCAATAGGTGTTGTTAAAGGTCCTTTAATCGCAACGAAATACTCTTCAATAGCATCTAATGTTTCTTGGGGTAGCCATTCTCCTGTTTCGTTGTAAGCTTTCTCTCCTGCAAGAACTTCCTTCCACTCAATTTTCTTTTCTCCATCGTATGCTTTTTCGACAGCAGCATCGAGTACTTTCTTCGCAGCTGCCCAAATATCTGGTCCTGTTCCATCTCCTTCGATAAATGGAATAATTGGATTGTTTGGCACGTTTAAATTCCCATTTTCTACTGTAATCTTTTGTGGTTGTGTCATTTTTACTTAATCCTCCTCAAATCTTATGTACTCCTTTATCATAGCATATTTTTAGCTAAAATGCGGAGTTTTCATTTTATCACCAAAAAATCCCCCTCTTGTATATCAGGAGAGGGATTTTTTATTGTTAAACTTATGAACGTTCTTCTAGTGGAATGTATTCCTGTGTGTCTGGTCCTGTATATTCAGCACGGGGTCTAATGAGACGGTTATCTGAATATTGTTCTAAAATATGGGCAACCCAGCCAGACACTCGACTCATAGCGAAAATCGGTGTAAATAAATCATGCTCAATACCTAAGCTATGATATACAGATGCTGAGTAAAAATCTACGTTTGCAGGAAGACCTTTGTCCTCTTTAATATATTCTTCAATTTTAACAGACATTTCATACCATTTTTCTTCTCCCGTCTGCTTTGTTAGCTCACGGGACATTTCCTTTAAGTGCTTAGCTCGTGGATCTCCTGTTCGATAGACTCGATGGCCCATTCCCATAATAAGTTCTTTATTTGCTAACTTTTCTTTAACATAAGGAATCGCGTTATCAACTTCACCGATTTCCATTAACATTTTCATCACTTGCTCATTAGCTCCACCGTGAAGGGGTCCTTTTAAAGCACTAATGGCTGCTGTAACACCAGAATATAAATCAGATAATGTCGCTACACAGACGCGAGATGTAAAGGTTGATGCATTTAATTCATGATCTGCGTGTAAAATTAATGCTTTATCGATCGCTTCAATCGCTGTTTCTGTCGGCTCTTCACCAGTCATCATGTATAAAAAGTTTTCTGCATATGTGTAATCTAATTTCGGCTCAACCGGATCTTTACCCTGGCGAATGCGTGCGAAGGCTGCTACGAGGGAAGCCATTTTTGCTTGCAAACGTATAGCTTTCCGATAGTTTGCCTCCTGGCTAATATCGTCTGCTTCTTCATCATAGAGTCCTAGTAAAGAAACTGCTGTTCGAAGGGCTGCCATCGGATGAACTTTTGATAGATCATAAGAACGAAAATGCTCGATGACTCCTTCAGGTAATGCCATATTTTCAGCAAGTTCCTTTGTCAGGCTTTCTAATTGTTCTTTGTTTGGAAGTTCTAAATTCCATAATAAGTATACAATCTCTTCGAAGGTAGATTGTTCCGCTAAATCATCGATACGATAACCTACATATGTTAATTGATCATCGATAATAGAACTAATCGATGACTGAGTTGCTACAACTCCTTCTAGACCTCTAGTCGTACTCATCATACATCATCTCCCTTTATCTTTTTACAGTTCACTTAACTATTTGCTCCCATTGAACTTTCTTTCCCTTGATATTATAAAGGATAATAGATTGAAAGTGAATTGAAACCGTTTAAACCGTATAAAATGTAAACCTTTCTCATATGTAACATAATACAACGTAAACAATTTTGAGTAAAGAATGGGATACTATTGAAAAACTCTTTATCTAGTAAATATAAGAAAATAGGCATTCTATTAATCATTATTATCGCAAGTTATGTCATGCTTAAATATATGTTTATCTTTCTGTACCCTTTTTTTATTGGCTTTTTAATGGCCACAATGTTAGATCCGTTCGTTACTATCCTTGAAAGAAGACTGCCTTTCTCCCGATTCATTGCAACGTTATTTATTACGTTTCTTTTCATAGCATTATTTATCCTTTGTTTCATCGTTCTTACTCATGAACTCATGCAAGGACTATCCTTCTTTCTAGAAAAAGTCCCTACATCCACAGATAAATTATTAAAAATAATGAATAATTTTATTCAAACACATATTTATCCACAATATGAAAAAATTTCTTTTATCTTACAAAAATATGTAAGTCCACAATGGACATTCTCTTTACCGACTATTGATCAACTAATGAATCGATTTCGAGAAATCATGATTATATCTATTGAACACGCTTTAAAAACAGTGCAAACTCTAATCGTCAAAATCCCTGAATCCATTGCTATTATTATTTTCACAGGAATTATTTCCCTTATCATGACGAAGGATTATCGAAATATTAGGGTTTTTCTTCGTAAATACATTTCCTTGAACATGAGACAAACGACATTGCGGATGATCAACGAAGTAAAGCAGCTCACTTTTCAATTCGTTAAAGCACAAATAACCCTCGTACTTATAACAACGACAATTACTTTTATTTGTTTACTTATCTTCAAAGTTAAAAATGCTTTAACAATTATTATCATCATCGTTATTGCTGATTTTCTCCCACTTATCGGAACGGGAGTCATTTTTATTCCTTGGTTAGGTTACTTATTTTTTACCGGAAACTATTCATTAACGATAAAGATCGCTCTTATGTATATTGGACTCATTATAATTAGACAAATGATCGAACCAAAAATATTTGCCAGTCACTTTAACATGCACCCACTCGGAGTCTTACTCATTATGTTTTTATCCTTTAAACTGTGGGGACTTATCGGACTTGCTATATCCCCACTATTTATGATCATAATCATTGCCAGCTACAGAACAGGGCTTCTACATACTGTCCTTACGTATATCAAAACCGAATGATTCGTTTTTGAAAATATTTACGAAGGTATATGATAAACATATTTCTTGACCAAGGAATAAGTAAGAAAAAACCTAATAGATCCGTAACAAAGCCGGGAGTTATGAGTAGTAGTGCACCGAGCAAAATCGCAATACCATCTATAATTTCCCTTCCAGGAACTTTACCAATATCAAGCGCAAAACGAGCCTTTTGAATCGTTGCTAATCCTTGCTGTTTTGCAAGATGAATTCCGGCGATACCCGTTAAAATAATCATCATTAACACAAACCAAATATTTGTTAGTTGACCAATCCATAGAAAGACAAAGATTTCAATCGCTGGAATGATTAACAAAAGAATGATTAGAATGTGCACTACTGCTACCCCTTTCATGCTGTTATAAAGGTTTATAAGACACTTGCATGACCGCGATAAATGTCACCTTTTAACCCATCTAAAGTGAGCTCTTCACCAGATTCTATAATTTTTGTCGCATCTTTTACGCCGACGATAACTGGAATTCCTAGGCTAAGACCAACGACGGCAGCATGGGATGTTAAACCACCTTCCTCAGTAATAATACCACTTGCTTGTTCAATCGCTGGCATCATATCCCGATCTGTTGAGGAAGCGACTAAAATATCACCTTCTTGAATATTTTCAATCGCATGCTGTTCATTTTCAGCTACAAAAGCTTGGCCAAAGGCTGTCCTGCGTCCAATTCCTTGTCCTTTTGCAATAATATCGCCAATTACATGAACTTTCATTAAATTTGTCGTACCACTTTCACCGACAGGAACACCAGCTGTGATAACAACTTTACTACCATGTTTCACTAATCCTGAATGAAGGCCTTTTTCAACGGCTACTTCTAACATTTCGTCTGTTGTGCCTGTTTCACGACCCATCGTTCCAAAAACACCCCATACTAATGACAGTTGACGTAACACTGTTTCTGAAGATGTTACAGCAACAATTGGCATTTTTGGACGATATTTTGAAATCATCCGAGCTGTGTAACCACTTTCTGTCGGTGTAATAATTGCACTTGCTTCTAAGTTCATCGCTGTATGTGTGACAGATTGGCTAATCGCATCCGTAATATTAAGATCAATTGAACGGGATCTGCTCTTTAAAATACTTTGATTATCTAAAGCTGTTTCTGTTTTACGAGCAATATCATTCATCATTTGTACCGCTTCTACAGGAAAATCACCTGCTGCTGTTTCACCAGAAAGCATGATCGCATCTGTCCCGTCAAAAATGGCATTTGCTACATCGGATGCTTCTGCCCTCGTTGGGCGTGGATTCCATTGCATGGAATCTAACATTTGTGTCGCTGTAATAACTGGTTTCCCAACAATATTACACTGTTTAATAAGTTCCTTTTGAACGAGCGGGACATCTTCTGCGGGAATTTCTACCCCTAAATCCCCACGAGCAACCATAATCCCATCACAAACTTCTAAAATCGAATCAATATTGTCCACACCTTCTTGGTTTTCGATTTTAGAAATGAGCTGAATATGATTAGCATCATTTTCTTCTAAAAGTTCTTTAATTTCTAATACATCTTCTGCTGTTCGGACGAAGGAACCAGCAATAAAATCAACATCTTGCTCAATACCAAAGGTTATATCAGCAACATCTTTTTCTGTAATTCCTGGTAAATTCACTTGTACATTGGGAACGTTAACCCCTTTATGGTTACTAATTTCGCCGTTATTCAATGCCTTCGTATGCACTTCTTGTTTCTCTTTATCAACATGTAAAACTTCTAACTCAAGAAGACCATCGTCGATTAAAATGGTTGCCCCTTTTTCGACATCCTTATACAAATCTGTGTAGGAGACAGAAAATTTCTCTTTCGTTCCTTCGACTTCTTCCATTGAAATCGTAATCTCATCCCCGCGATGAATCGTCACTTCATCATCAATGAAATTGTCTGTACGAATTTCTGGTCCTTTTAAATCAAGTAAAATAGCAACTGCTTTGTTTTTATTTTTTGCAGCTTCGCGAATATTTTTAATACGATTTCCATGTTCCTCGAAATCCCCATGGGAAAAATTCAATCGAGCGACATTCATTCCAGCATCGATTAATTGTTCGATCGTTTCAAGGGACTCTGATGCTGGGCCTATCGTACATACTATTTTTGTCTTTCTCACATTATTTCCTCCTATTTTATATCGATAATTCTTTGGATAATTTATACATATTTAAATCAACTGTAGATTTTTTCACGACGACATCTGCTAATTTATGTGTTACTAATTCGTTATTTTGCAAACCCACCATAATTCCTTTTTTACCGGATAACATAAGATCAACTGCTTTTGCACCGAGACGGCTACCAAGGACACGATCGTTTGCTGTTGGAGAACCCCCTCGCTGCAAGTGTCCTAAAACAGTTACACGGGTTTCGAAGTTTGTCGCCTTTTCAATCCGCTCTCCGTAATCAATTCCGCTTCCAACACCCTCAGCTAAAATAATAATACTATGCTTCTTGCCTCGATTATGTCCTCGTTTTAATCGTTCAACAACATCATCAAAATCATCTTTTTGTTCGGGAATTAAAATACTTTCAGCACCCGCAGCAAGACCGGACCATAACGCTAAGTCACCGGCATCTCGCCCCATCACTTCAATAACATATGTACGTTCATGGGATGTTGCAGTATCACGAATTTTGTCAATCGCATCGATAATCGTATTTAATGCTGTATCGAAACCAATCGTCACATCTGTTCCGGCAATATCATTATCGATCGTAGCTGGAACACAAACACTTGGAAACCCCTTTTCTACTAATGCTTGAGCACCACGAAAGGAGCCATCTCCTCCAATAACGATAAGTCCATCAATATGTTGCTCCCGTAAATTTTGAATCGCTTTTTCTTGTCCTTCATCTGTTAAAAACTCATCACTTCGGGCTGAATATAAAGCTGTTCCACCTCGTTGAATAATATCACCAACAGAACCGAGTTCCATCTTTTCCATTTTGTTATTCATTAAACCGTAAAACCCATACTTAATTCCTACAATTTCTATATCATGATAAATAGCCTTTCGAACAACAGCCCGGACAGCTGCATTCATTCCAGGAGCATCTCCCCCACTCGTTAAAACGGCTAATTTTTTCATATGTATCACTCCTCATTGATGAATTATCGGTTAATATATAAGATAATTGGATTCTCAAAAAATAGCAATTGATTCATATAAATGGATAAAGGAAAAGGTTGACGAATTCGCCAACCTATTCAATGAAAAATTATGATTGTTTAAAGATTCCTATTTGTTTAAACTTTTGCCAACGTTGCTCAAGTAATTCATCTTCTGACAACTTCTTTAGTTCTTTTAATGACTTTTCAATCACTGGCTTAATATTGTTTGCTTGTTCTTCTACATCTCGATGAGCTCCACCTTTAGGTTCAGGAATAATTTCATCTAAAATATTTAATTCTTTTAAATCCTGCGCAGTAATCTTTAGACTTTCAGCAGACTTTTGGGCTTTTGACGCATCTTTCCACAAAATAGCAGCCGCTCCTTCTGGTGAAATGACTGAATATGTAGAGTTTTCTAACATATGAATGTAATTACCAACACCTAAAGCTAAAGCACCTCCACTTCCACCTTCGCCAGTGACAATACAAATAATTGGAACGGTAAGTCCGGCCATTTCTTTTAAATTAAGAGCGATCGCTTCACTTTGACCACGCTCTTCTGCACCTTTCCCAGGTTCAGCTCCCTTTGTATCAATAAAGGTAATAATTGGACGATGAAACTTTTCTGCTAATTTCATGTGACGGAGGGCCTTTCGATAACCTTCTGGATGGGGCATCCCAAAATTACGGTAAATATTTTCTTTCGTTCTTTTCCCTCGTTGATGACCTACAATCGTAACCGGTTCACCGTTAAAGGTTCCGATACCTGTAACAATTGCTGCATCATCTCCATAATATCTATCCCCATGAAACTCCATAAAATCTTCGAAAAGTAGCTCAACATAATCTAATGTCGTCGGTCGTTGTTGATGTCTCGCAATTTGTACACGATCCCACGGCTTTAAATTTTCATAAATATCATCTTCTAATGTAGCTAATCGCTTTTCTAATGTTTTAATTTCGCCACTTAGATCGATTTCACTATTTTCTGTGATATTTTTTAATTCCTCAATTTTATTGCGTAAATCAACGAGTGGCTTTTCAAAGTCTAATAATTGCATATTAAGACTCCCTACCTTTCTGGTGTAACTTAAGTAGCTTTGTTAAAACATCTTTCATCTCATGGCGGTGAATAATTCGATCTAGTTGACCATGTTCAAATAAAAACTCTGCTGTTTGAAAGTTGTCTGGTAACTTTTCTCTCGTTGTTTGTTCGATAATACGACGTCCTGCAAAACCAATTAATGCCCTTGGTTCAGCAAAATTATAATCACCTAAAGATGCAAAGCTTGCTGTTACACCACCTGTTGTAGGATGAGTCATGACTGAAATCATTAATCCACCAGATTCAGAATGACGTTCAATTGCCATCGATGTTTTAGACATTTGCATTAAACTTAAAACACCTTCTTGCATCCGAGCCCCGCCAGAAGCTGTGAATATAATGAAGGGAATCGATTGTTCTCTCGCTCGCTCAATCGCCCGAGTAATTTTTTCTCCGACAACAGATCCCATACTCCCCATACGAAAACGTGAATCCATAACAGCAAAAGCTGTCTCAAAGGAATGTATAGTCCCTTTTCCGGTTACTACAGCTTCGTTTAAGCCGGTCTTTTTTTGATCACTAGCTAATTTCTCCTCATACTCTGGGAATGACAACGGATTATCTGATAATAAATCTTTATCCCATTCTTCAAAGGAACACTCATCAAATAGACTATTAATTCGATCCCAAGCAGGTAATTGATGGTGGTGATCACATTCAGGACAGACATTTAAGTTGTTTTCTAATTCTTTTCGATAAAAGATTTTCTCACAATTTTCACATTTCATCATTAATCCCTCGGGAACATCTGCTTTTAATGCTTCATTTGGAGTAGAAGTTCGATTTCGATTTCTTCTCCCAAATAAATCTTTCAGCAAAGGTGTTCCTCCTTTCTCTTCACAAAGTAATTTATGTTATTTGTGTTAATCGTCTTGTTTTTTCAGCTACTTCTTTTGGATCGATATTTATCCTTGCTACACCGGTTTCCATTGCTGTTTTGGCGACACTAGCCGCAACCGCCGGGGCCACTCTTGCATCAAAAGGACCTGGTATCACGTAATCTTCATGTAATTCATCTTCATCAATAAGTCCGGCAATAGCTTCTGCAGCCGCAATTTTCATCTTCTCATTAATCCTTGTCGCTCGTGCATCTAATGCTCCGCGGAAAATACCGGGAAATGCGAGAACGTTATTTACTTGATTAGGAAAATCTGATCGACCTGTACCTATAATTTTTGCCCCAGCTTCTTTTGCTTCATCAGGGTGTATTTCTGGTTCAGGGTTTGCCATAGCAAAAATAATCGAATCCTCATTCATACTTTTGATCATGTCTTTTGTTAACAGGTTACCAACGGATACACCGATAAATACATCGGCATCTTGTAAAACATCTTCTAAATCGCCTTTTTCCTGATCCTTATTCGTCATTTTAGCGATTTCTTCTTTTACTTCATTCATACCGATAGTTCGGCCTTCATAAATGGCGCCTCGTGAATCACACATAATCATATCGCGCACACCAAAACTATATAATAATTTAATAATTGCAATACCAGCCGCTCCGGCTCCATTAGCAACAACTTTAATATTTGAAAAGGATTTTCCGACTAATTTTAACGCATTTATCAGTCCGGCAACGGTAACGATTGCTGTTCCATGTTGATCATCATGAAAGATTGGAATATTCATTTTGCGTTTCAGCTCATCTTCTATGATAAAACAATTCGGTGCAGCAATATCCTCTAAATTAATTCCACCAAATGTCGGTTCAAGTAATCGAACCGTTTGAACGATTTCATCAATGTCATTTGTGTTTAAACAAACAGGAAAGGAATCAACACCAGCAAACGTTTTAAATAAAACTGATTTTCCTTCCATCACAGGCATCGCCGCTTCTGGACCAATATTTCCTAAACCGAGCACTGCTGAGCCATCTGTCACGACAGCTACCGTATTACCTTTCATCGTATAATCATAAACGGATTCCTTTCGATCATAGATTTCCTTACACGGTTCAGCAACACCTGGCGAATAGGCTAAGCTTAATTCTTCTTCATTTGTCACTTGCACTTTTGGTTCTGTACTTAATTTTCCTTGCTTAACTTTATGCATATGCAATGCTTCACTACGTAAATTTGACATCGTTTATCGCCCCTTAACCTCGGCAAATTTTAACTTTATGATTTGATATTATAGCCTGATACTAATGACCCGACTCTTTAATTATAACAGATGGTACTTGTCTGTAAAGTGGATTCTCATCATTTTAAAACGACATGTTCTTTCCCAAAATAGTTTTCTAACATCGATAAACATTCACCCTTTGCTGATACATGATAACGGTTTGATAATTGATATGTTTGCTCGTCATACTCACTATAAATGATGATGGGACAACGACCGGGATGTATTTTTGCTACCTCTCGAAGCTTATGTAATGCATCGTCATGTAATTCCTTCGTCACTTTAATAAATACCCGTTTTCTTGCGTTACGTCTAAGTTTCTCCTTAGAAAATTGTTCTAGGGATTCAACGATTAATTGTTTCTGATTGTTTCGCATATTCATTTTCCCGCGTATAAAAACAATCGTTTCTTCTTCAAGTATTGTCATTACTTGTAAAAATACTCTTGGAAAAACAACCGCATCGATTTCTGAAGTTTCATCACTTAATGTTAAAAAAGCCATTTGCTCACCTTTTCTCGTGCGAATCGTGCGCACTTCTTCAATAATGGCCGCACATTTGATAAAGGTTTCCGCTTGCATTTCCTTCGCTTTGAAAATTGAGATGTAATCATTATTCTTTAACTTTGACCGATATTCTTTCAATGGATGGCTAGAAACATATAGACCGATTAGTTCTTTTTCTGTTGCTAACTTTTGTAACTGTGGAAAATCATCGATTTGTTCATATTCCCTTTCAAGCTCAATATCAAATTCAAACAAACTTTCCTGATCAGAAAACTCTTTAAACAACTCCCCTTGTTCAAGGGCTTGATCAAGGGTTGCTAATAAACTCGCTCGATTCGGATATAATTCATCGAACGTTCCAGATAATATTAAGTTTTCCATGGCTGTACGGTTAACGATATCGGTCTTCACACGTAAACAAAAATCAAATAAGTTTTTAAAGGGGCCATCCTTTCGCGCTCGGATAATTTCTTGAACGATTGGAAAATTAATCCCTTTAATCGCAAGTAACCCAATTTGTAAATGGTTGTGTTGTGCTGTATATTTCCCAATACTTTCATTAATCGATGGGGCTCCTATCGTAATGCCAAGGGATCTCGCCTCCTGAATATACATATTCACCCGTGTGTGATCATTTAAAATCGCACTAATTAATTCTGCGAAAAAGTGAGCTGGATAATTAGCTTTTAAATAGGCTAACATATATGAGATTTTACTATAAGCTGCTGCATGACTTTTCGGAAATCCGTAATTCGCAAAGCGTAAAATCCAAGAAAATATTTCCTCGGCAATATTCTGTTCATAGCCATTTTTAAGACATCCAGTAATAAATTGATCCTTTTGCTCGTCCATTAATTGTTTGTTTTTTGATGTGATTGCTCGGCGTAATAAATCTGCTTCACCGTAAGAAAACCCGGCCATCTTATGAGTCATTTGAATAATTTGTTCTTGATAAACGAGGACACCATATGTCGGTTGTAAAATACCCATTAAATCTTTATGGGGGTATGTCACTTTCTCCCTTTTATGTTTCCGATTAATATATGTCGGTATAAAGTCCATTGGCCCTGGACGGTAAAGCGCATTAACTGCAATAATATCTTCAAAATGGGCCGGTTTTAATTGCCTAAGCACACGCTTCATTCCTGTTGATTCTAATTGAAAAATTCCGTTCGTTTGTCCACGCCTTAATAGTTCATACGTTTTTTCATCCTTTTCTGGTAACGCATGAATATCAATTTCATCCTTTGTTTGATACTCAATCGTTTTTACAATATTTTCGATAAGGGATAAGTTTCTAAGTCCTAGTAGATCGAATTTTAACAGGCCTATAGTTTCTAATTCTTCCATGGCATATTGAGTTAAAACAACGTCATTAGAGCCAAGGATTAATGGGGTATGTTTCATTAAGTTTTCATCACTAATGACAACTCCAGCCGCATGGGTAGAACGATGCCTTGGTAAACCTTCTAATGTATGAGCAATCGAAAATAACGTTTTTAAACGTTCCGATTGTTTTACGTAATCAAGCAACTCCTCTGAAGCTAATAAATAGTCCTTTAATTTTCTATTCGCGCCTGAGGGTATATGTTGAAAAATAAACCGTTCATCTTCATAACTAATACCAATTGTTTTAATCAACTCTCTTAAGACAGACCTGGCACCAAACGTTCCAAAGGTAATAATTTGTGCAACGTATTGTTCACCGTATTTTTTCCGAATATACTCGATCACTTCTTCCCTTCGATGATCGGAGAAATCAATATCAATATCAGGCATCGTTGTCCGCTCTGGGTTTAAAAATCGTTCAAATAATAATTCATGATGCAATGGATCAACATCTGTTATGTTTAACACATAGGCAACAATGGACCCAGCCGATGAACCCCGTCCAGGACCGACGAATATACCTCTTTTTTTTGCAAAAGCAACAAAGTCAGCAACGATTAAGAAATAATCACTAAATTCCATCCGGTGAATGACTTGTAATTCATAGGATAACCGTTCTTCTACGTCCTTCGTAAGTTTACCATACTTTTCTTTAGCTCCTTGGACACATAATCGCTTTAAATATGTAAAAGCATCTTCACCATTAGGTACAGGAAAACTTGGCATTCTTCGTTCATGGAAATTTAGTGTCACGTTACATTGACGAGCAATTTTTTCACTGTTTTCGACCGCCTCTGGCCAAACACCTTGAAATAAGGAAATCATTTGTTCGGCACTTCGAAAATGGCGATGTTTCTTTTGTTCAGATATTTCCTCGCGCACCCAGCGTCTACCTTCATCCATTGAACGCAAACAATCAAAGGCTTCATAATCATCTTCATCCAAATAGCGAACATCCTGAAGGGCGACGACTGGGACGCTTATTTCCTCATAAGTAGATAGGAGGGCACGATTCATCGCCCTCTCTTTTTCTTCATAATGATCCGAAATTCCTAAATAAAAGTTACCCTTTACAAAATGATTAGCCAAAGACATGATATAATTCTTCGCTCGGCCACTTGATTGTTCAAGTAAAATCACCCCTAACCGACTCGTTGCAATCGGTAAAATACATATAAGATGTTCGGAAACGACCTCATGTAATCGAAGTGTATGCTCATCGAGATGTATCCTTGAGCTCAACTCCATTAATTGCTCATACCCTACATTATCCTTCGCAAGTAATACGATGGGATCAGCGATATTTTCTTCTGTAAAAATGTTCGTTGTCATGCCGATAATCGGTTTGATCTTTGCTCGTTTACATGCTTGATAAAAAGAAATCGCACCATGAAGGACATTTTCATCTGTAATAGCTAAAGATGAAAATGCTAATTCCTTGGCACGTTCCACTAAAGTGTTTATTTGAATCGTACTTTGATAAAAACTATATCCTGTTCGTACTTGTAAATGGGTAAAAGCCATCAAATCATCACTCCGAATACCGAAACATTATGTATATATCTATTTGTATTATATCATTTCTTCCGTCTATTCTCTAAAAGTTGTCTCTTTTACATTTTACTTATATTCCTTTTTGCATAAGTTATTTGCTCGTTTCATACAATTCACATAAAGGTAGGCGATAATATGGGGGATAAATTTTTTACACAATTTTTTCACTGCTTTTTCATTGCTTTTGGAGTAATATTTGGCGGAGCATTAATTGGTAGTATCGGTTCGTTTTTAACGGGAGATGCACCTTTAGCTTCAATTAGTCGTATCGCAAAGGGCTTGCGCATTTGGGCAATTGTGGCTGCAATTGGGGGAACCTTTGATGCTATTGCAACGTTTGAACGAGGCCTATTAGAAGGGACAACCTTAGATTTATTTAAGCAAATTTTGCTAATATTATCTGCTATGGGTGGCGTAAAGGTGGCTATTATGTTTATCGAGTGGATGATTCAAGAGGAAGTCACATAATGCATATTCCACCATTATTTAAAAAACGATCGTGGCAAATGTTTTTAATTGGTGTTTGTATCGGAGGAATTATTGCTTATGGGATATTTGTATATATGCACGGCAAAATGTATGAAAATTTGCTCGAACAAAACATTGAGCTCCGAGCCGAAGTGTCTGAATTAACGAATCGTAATGAAACGTTAATCAAAGATCAAAAAAACCTTGATGAAAAATCCCACGAACTGTCGACCATCGAACATATCGAAATTACCATACATAACGAAAAAGAAATGGAGTTTGATCGACTCGAATCACTAGACTTAGCAGAACGGATGAAAAAAGAAGTTCATCATATTATCGGAAAAGAAATTAGTGAAATATCCGAGCATGATCAACTTCTTATTTCAAGCATTGAAAACAAACCCTTTCAAGTCGGTGATTATTTTTATTACTTTCGTGTCTACCAATTAACGATCGCAAATACAGTGAAAATTAAAGTCCAAGCAAGACTCTCAAAAGACGACTAATTATTTACAAAGCTCTTCTAATTCACGGGCTAATTCATCGGCTTCTTCCCACGTTTCTACTTGGGCTCCTGAAGCAAGGGGATGACCACCACCGTTGTATTTCGCCGCAATTTCATTAATCACAGGACCCTTTGACCGAAGCCGCACACGGATAAGATTTTCGTCTTCTTCAATAAAAAATGCCCAAACACGAATACCTTTAATATCACCTAAAACAGAAACGAGCTCTCCTGATTGTAGTGGCGTAATTTGAAATTTTTCTAACTTCTTTTTAGGAATTTTTACGATACTGACGCCTCTATCACTCATGGTGAAGTTTTGTAAAATATATCCTCGAAGTCGTGCAACATTTTCGTCGATTTGATAAATCCCATCATATAAACTTTCCCGATTAAAATCATACGTGACAAGCTCTGCTGCATATTTGAACGTTGTATTCGATGTGCTTGGAAATAAAAATCTACCTGTATCCCCAACAATACCTGCATAAATTAAGCGGGCCGCGTCATCATTCATTTTTAAACCTTCTTCTTTCAACGTTAAATAAAACGTATAAATCATCTCACTCGTTGAACTAACAGACGTATCAATCCATTCAATATCTCCATAAGGATCGACATTTGGATGATGATCAATTTTAATTATTTTATCCCCTAAATGATACCTTTGATCATTAATCCGATCTGTATTCGCTGTATCACAAACAATAACAAGTGCTCCGTCATACATCTCGTCTGTAATATCATCTAAAGGTGTTAAAAAACGTAATGCAGGGTCTTCTTCGCCGGCTAAATAAACATTTTTTTCTGGGAATGACGCTAAAAGGATCTCTTTTAAAGCAGCCGAAGAGCCTAACGCATCCGGATCTGGTCGGATGTGATGATGGATAATGATCGTTTCATACTGTTTTATCGTTGATAAAATTTCATGTAAAGGCATATTTACATTCTCCTATCTTTCATGCTATCGCTGGTCTAATTGAGTAAAAATCGTTAAAATAAAGATACTTACAAATATGTAGAAAGAGAGCGAAGCATGTTATGTTTATTTTATTTGTTATAATCATTTTTGCCGTAGCATTTTATGTTTATTACAAAGTCGCTATATTACGTTCAACAGATGAACTCGTACAATTATATTTTAATGCAAGATCACGCGTGGCACTAGGAACGTTTATGCTTGCGGCTGGTATTTTCTTTTACCTCATGTATGAATCTACTTTATCGTTAGTTATCGGTTTGATTTTCGCCGTCCTAGGTGCCTTACAATTTGTTAGAGGCTTTAATGAATCAAGACATTATCAAAAAGAATATCGACGTTTACGAGATGACAATTAAATGAAAAAAGTAAATGGTAAGTGGAGTGTGTTAAATTTGCTTTACTTACCTTTTTTACTCTCGATCAATTAATTGTGCCATCAACAAACCTTTTCCAACGACATCCCCTTTACAAAGTAATTCACAATCAATTTTCGCATACACTTTACCAGCTTCTAAAAGCCGTGGCTTAATCATAATCTCATCATTAATTTGTATCGGCTTAATAAAAAAGATTGTTAAATTTTCAATAACAATATCTCCTTTATTTAATTGTAAGAGCAATTTTCGACTCGAATGAGTAATAAATGACGTAAAAACACTCGTTGATAACATTCCGAGTTGATTCATCATTTGCGGTGTTACTTTCGTTTGAAAGGTTAAGTCCTTTTTATCAATGACTTTTAAATGACTTGCTGTAATTTGTTCAAAAGTATTACCCACATTCGGCCTACGATGAACTTGTTGTAATGCCTTTAACGCATCTTTTCGTGAAAAGAGCCCTTGTAATTCTTTTCCTTGATTAACAACAGGGACGACAGATAAATCTTCCCAAACCATCATATGTGCGACATAGGCAACAGATGTGTCTGGATAGACGAGAAAGGGTTTTTCACGCATAACCTTTTCTAATTTTACTGTTGGTGATTTACCCTCTACATCGCTCGCCTCTACCATGCCGCGTAATCTCATTTGCCTATTGACAACTGGAAACTGGGATACTTTTCTATGAGCAACTAACTTTTCATATGTTTCAACCTTATCATCTACATATAAAAAGTGGTTATCTTGAATGGGAGTAAATACATCTTTCACAAGAATAATGTCCTTAATAATTAACTGGTCATAAATCGCCCGGTTAATCATTTCTGCTACTGTATACGTATCAAAACTTGTTGAAATAATTGGAAGTTCTTTTTCATTTGCTAATTGTTTAATCTCATCTGTCGTTTGAAAGCCACCAGTAATTAAAACAGCAACACCTTCTAGTAAAGCGAGTTCTTGAACTTCTGGCCGATTTCCAACGATCATTAAGGAACCTGGCTCAGTATATTGTTTAATCGCTTCTAACTCCATCGCTCCGATTAAAAATTTATGTAATGTTTTATGCAAGCCGTTATTTCCACCAAGAACTTGTCCCTCAACAATATTGACGACTTGGGCAAAGGTTAATTGTTCAGCTTGATCACGCTTACGTTCCTCAATCCGGATCGTACCAACGCGTTCAATCGTATGGACAAGTCCTTGGTTTTCAGCTTCTTTAATCGCTTTATATGCTGTTCCTTCACTTACCTTTAAATTGCGAGCAATTGATCGAACAGAAATTTTTGCCCCAACGTGTAATGACCGTATATGTCGGATAATTTGTTCGTGTTTTGTTGGCAATGTCATATTCACCAGCTTTCAAACGTTACATCTTTTTGTGTTTATTATACAATTCATTATTTGTAACCTCAATTATAACGGATAACGAATACGTTCAGTCTTTTGCTCGAGTTTCGGCGGTTGGGTGATACGAAAAATAGTTGATAGGTTACTTCCGATGACGAATAAGCAAAGAGTCGTCCAAATGAGCCAAAAAACAGTTTCATGGACAAACTGTAAAGATATATCCGGAAAAGCAAAAAATAAGAAGAAACTTGCCATGAGTAGTTTTAAAAAAGCATGATGCATATAAAACCCTCCTTCTTTTTTACATGTATTCTATTCAGGAAAGAGGATTAAAATAACTGCATATAGAAGGAAATTAAAAGATCACCATAAAAATATGTAATAAGCGCTGCCAAAACGATTGACGGTCCAAAAGGAATTGGTTCACCTTTTTTCACACGTTTTCGAAGCATTTGAATCCCACCGATGATTGTACCGATTAAACAAGCTAAGAAAAAAGCTAAAAAAACGTGTTTAAGACCTAGTACAATTCCTAGTAAACCGAACAATTTCATATCGCCAGCTCCCATACCACCTTTGCTGATGATAATAATAAGCGCAATTAATAAAAAGGATGCAATAGCTCCTACAATCGGTGACCACCAAGGATCAAAAGGTAGCAGGATCCGAAGAATAATAAAAATGGGCAAAAAGAAAAGCAACACCTTATCTGGAATTAGCATGTACGAAATATCAGAAACAAATATAATCATAAGCATCGAAACAAAACTAAGAGCAAGTAGCAACTCCAAGGAAAAGCCGATTTTATAATAACTAAACGCAAACATAACACCCGTCATAAGCTCAATCGCAGGATATATCCAAGCTATTTTAGCACCACATTTTCTACACTTTCCCCGTAAAAAAAGAAAGGATAACACTGGAATTAATTCATACCAAGATAAAGTTTTCTTACACTTGGGACAATAAGAACGTCCCGTTACAAACGTTTCTTTTTTTGGGACCCTCAGCCCAACAACATTATAAAATGAACCTAAAAACAAGCCGATAATAAACATAAAAACAGTATACGTTACAGCCATTTTACCGACATCCTTTTTACATCATACGTTGAGAAAGACGCCTAAAGCTGGCGTCTTTCCACATAACTTTCCATTATAATTCGATCGTCTCTCCAACCTTCATCGCTATACCTTTTCCAGTTCTCACCTTTTCCGCAAAAGCATCCGGATCTTGTTCAATGACTGGGAATGTATTGTAATGGACAGGAACGACTCGCTCAGCACCAATCCAATCTGCCGCAATTAATGCATCTTCCGGTCCCATCGTAAAGTTATCACCGATCGGAACAAAAGCTAAATCGATATCATTCATTTCACCGATCATTTTAAGGTCTGAAAATAACCCTGTATCTCCGACATGATAAATCGTCTTACCGTCAATTGTTAATAGAATCCCTCCAGGCATCCCGGTATAAACAAAGGTACCATCTTCTTCCTCATAGGATGAGCCGTGAAAAGCATGAGTAAACTTCACCGTACCAAACTCAAATTCAAAGGCCCCACCAATATTCATTGGATGGGTTTCAATGCCTTGTCTTCCTAAGTACACCGCAAGCTCATTTAAAGCGACAACCATTGCACCGGTTCGCTTCGCAATCGCTACAGTGTCCCCAACGTGATCATTATGTCCATGGGTAAGTAAAATAAAATCAGCTTCGACCGTTTCTGGATCTAAATCACTTAACTTATTACCGGTAATAAAAGGATCAATTAAAATCGTATGCTCGTTCGTTTTCACACGAACAGTCGAATGTCCATGGTAAGAAATTTCCATCAAATACCACTCCTTACAAAAGATTTCTAACTACTATTATACATATTCCTTTCTTGAAGAGTAAACGATTTATCCGTTTCAAACAATTTATGTTATAGTAAATGAAACAAATCTTTTTTGAAAGGGGTATCTCACTTTGAGTGAAAATAGAATCAATGAGCAAACAAAACAATTAGAACGAGCAAACGTTGACAGTATATTTATTACATCAAAAGAAAATGTCTTTTATTTTAGCAACTATTATACGGATCCACACGAAAGACTCGTTGCCGTATACATAAGTCAACAACATGACCCACTTTTAATCCTTCCGACGATGGAATTAGAAGATGCAAAAAGTGCTGGTTGGAAAAAAGACATTATCCATTATGGTGATCATGAAAATCCCTGGGAGAAATTTTATGACTTCTTACAATCAAAACAAGCTTTACCTGAAACGATTGGGCTTGAATATAACGATCTTTCCTTAAGTAGATATAAAACGTTGAAAGAACTGTTTCCTCACGTAGAAATGACAAATTTTGAAGAGCAGCTTTCCGCCCAACGAGTCATTAAAAGTGATGAAGAATTCGCTCATTTACAAGAGGCAGCACGTCTTGCCGATTATGGGGTTGAAGTTGGAAAAAATGCGATAACCCTTGGAGCAAGTGAATTAGAAATCATCGCAGAAATTGAATATGCACTAAAGAAAAAAGGCGTCCAAGAAATGTCCTTTTCGACGATGGTTCTTACGGGTGCAAAAACTGCTTCCCCCCATGGTACGCCAAGTACAGATAAAGTTGCAAATGGTGATTTCGTCTTATTTGATTTAGGTGTTATCCATAACGGATACTGTTCAGATATTACCCGGACCTTTGGAGTCGGTGATATTTCCAAGGAGCAAAGAACGATTTATGAAACAGTTTTACGTGCGGAAAAAGCTGCCATAGAAGCCGCACAATTAGGAACAGAAGTTGGTACGGTCGATAAAACAGCTCGAGAAATCATTACAGAAGCGAGATACGGCGAGTATTTCACCCATCGAATCGGACATGGTCTTGGTATAGACGTTCATGAGTTTCCATCAATGCATCAAGATAACACGCTTCCTTTAGAAAAAGGTATGTGCTTTACAATTGAACCAGGTATTTATGTCCCAAATGTCGGCGGTGTAAGAATTGAAGATATGATTTTCATGACTGAAGACGGTCCAAAATCCCTGACACAGTTTCCAAAGGACTTACAAATTATTTCTAAATAAGGAAATTCTAATTTCAAACGTTTTGTTAATTTTTTGAAGTTAAATTGCGTATAATGGCAACAAAAAGATATAATAACAGTATAAGGAGGCGGTCATGATGAGCGAAAATTATAAAAATATTTTAGTTGCGATTGATGGTTCTGATGCCTCAAAGAAAGCGTTTGAGCGAGCAGCAACATTAGCGAAACAACATGAAGCAAAATTAATTTTATGTCACGTCATTGATTCAAGAGCCTTTTCAACACCTCAAGCCTATGACAAAGTGTTAATTGAACATGAAAAAGAATATGTGAAGGAATTTATGAATGAGTATATGGAAAAAGCTAGTGACGCTGGCGTTAAAGACTATGAAAAGCTTATCGAATATGGTTCACCACGAATGAAAATAGCTAAAGACATCGCAAAAGAAACAAAAGCAGATGTTGTTGTATGTGGAGCAACAGGACTAAATGCCGTTGAGCGATTTTTAATTGGTAGCGTTTCTGAAAGCATCGTTCGGTATGCACCTTGTGATGTGTTAGTCGTACGATAAGAAACGAGAGCAATGTCTATCTTTAGGCATTGCTCTTTTTTAAAAGGATAATTTTAATTGGACAAAGAAACATATTTTGATTATCCACTGTCCCGTTTTAATATTTACTTTTTCTTAGCCATATAAAAAGGAGCCTCCCCTTTAAAAGAGCGCTCCTTTTGCTAAACATTTTATTCCTCATGCTTTCGCAATTCAAAATAAATATGGGCTAGTTCCGGAAGAATTAATTTTTCCATGGCTAATTTCACAGCCCCACTTGAACCTGGCATGGCAAAAACAGCTGTATCCTCTACGACACCCGCTGTTGCCCGGGACATGATTGCAGCAGAACCAATATCCTCCGTATAACTTAACATGCGAAATAGCTCTCCAAAACCGGTAATTTCCTTGGCAAAAAGCTCTTCGACAGTTTCAATCGTCACATCTCGTTTTGAAATTCCAGTACCACCAGTCATTAAGACAACATCAACGTCATCGCGATCAGCGCCTTCTTCTACAACCTTCGTAATTTGATCTGTTTCATCTTCAATAATTCTCCGCTCAACTACTTTATGACCATGCTCTGTGACATACAGTTCAATAAAATCGCCACTTTTATCCGTAGCTAATTCCCTCGTATCACTAATCGTTACAACGAAACAATTTACGGAAACTTTCTTTTCGTGATGATGGTGACTCATATTTCCCCTCCTTATGATTTTCGCTTTTCGTGATATGTTATAAACCAATCATTCATTTGACTTAAAATATTTTCCATCCCTTGGGTATCTTCAAAAGAAGGTAACATTGCTAGTAAAGGCTGCTGTGGAGCCTTTGTTCCTTCTCCCTTTTTTTGAATAATAAAAATACTTTTAACATTTTTCTTTGAGCGAAACGCATTCTCTGGAAGTCGTATGACGCCAACGATATGGGCATGTTTATGGATAAAGCTATTTAATTGCTCTGCTTGATCACTGTCAAATAAAAATTCCGGAACTAAGAAAAATAAATAGGCACCTTCCTTGGAATAGTTTAAACTTTGTTCAATAAATAAATGATGGGCATAGGAGTGCCCTTCCTTCGCTTTTAGCTCATAACTTTCTGCAATAATATCGTCTGGATAATATCCTACAGGTAAATCAGCAACAACAACGTCTACCGGATCAAGTAAAAACGGGCGTAAACTATCTTGATGGAAAAACTCAATTTCCATCTTTTGCAAGTTTGCACTGTTTACGGCTAGTCGAATTAACGTTGGATCAACTTCACTTCCATACGCTGCATACTCGTGCTCCCACTGGCCTAACACAGTCGTTAATAAGTGAGCTGTTCCACAAGCCGGGTCAAAAATGCGAATATGTTTTTTACCTTCTAACAATTTATTCACTAAATAACTTATAAAAAGTCCGATCGTCTCAGGGGTTAACAAATGTTGAGGTTGTGTTGAATCCTTCATCCCCTTTAAAATAAGCAATTCGATTAATTTCTTTTTCTGTTCCACCGTTAACTCATCAATATCGATGCCATTTAATGCTTCTTTAAACTTATGTGAAAACATATCATGGGCGTTTGATGGGAGTTCTTCAAATAAAAGGTATTCAAACACAACCGCCAAACTATCTAAATACGGTTCTGATAAATCTTGTTCAACAATTTTTGTCGCTTCATCCATTTGATGAAAAAGTTGTTCGATATTTTGATTAGCCATATGACCGTCTCCTTTATGTAAACAAAAAATAGCAGATTGTCTATTGTAGGTAACATCTTTATTATCATAAATTATTAAGTGTAAGTCCAATAAAAAAAGGGATTACCTCTAAAAGAGGCAATCCCATAACTTGTCATCATTACTTATTGTTGTTGTTGTGAACCACCAATTTGTTGTTGAGCCATCTGAACTAATCGTTTCGTAATTTCTCCACCAACTGACCCGTTTGCACGGGAAGTTGTATCTGCACCAAGTTGAACACCAAATTCTTGAGCAATTTCAGTTTTCATCTGGTTTAATGCTTGTTCAGCACCAGGTACGACTAACTGATTAGAACTGTTTCTGTTTGGCATGGTCTTCACCTCCTTGGTACGTTTATATTGTGTAACAAGGAGATTTTACATGCATCAAATTCATTGGTATTTGTTGTTAGAGTTTCAAAATTTTATAGGAAATCAGCAAAGGCATCATCAACTTCATCCGTATATGTTACCATTTCCGTTTCTTCAATCGCTTTATCAATGAGTTCCTTAAAATCAACACCTTCCTCAACCGCATGAAGTTGTTCACGTGTTGGACGTGTCTTCGGTGATTTAGGGACAAAAACTGTACAACAATCTTCATACGGACGAATAGAAATGTCATACGTGTCAATCTCTTTTGCGATATTGACAATCTCTTCCTTATCCATCGCGAGGAGTGGACGTAAAACCGGATAGTTTGTCACTTCATTAATCGTATGCATACTTTCCATCGTCTGACTTGCAACCTGTCCTAAACTTTCTCCGGTTGCTAGTGAAAGAATAGAGCGTTTCTTCGCAATTCGCTCACTAATCATTAGCATAATTCGCCGCATCACCGTCATTCCAAAGGAATCAGGAATTTCCTGGTGAATTTTTTGTTGGATTTCTGTAAACGGAACGAAATGTACTTTTATCGAATGACCGATATTCGCTAGCTTTTCTGCAATATCGACTACTTTTTGCTTCGCTCGTTCACTTGTAAAAGGTGGCGAATGAAAGTGAATCGCTTCAACTTGTACGCCACGTTTCATTGTTAAATAGCCAGCGACCGGACTATCGATACCACCAGAAAGAAGAAGCAATGTTTTTCCACCCGTACCAATTGGAAGTCCACCTGGTCCAGGGATGATTTCCGAAACAATAAAAGTTCCTTCCTGACGAATCTCTACACTTACTTCTACGTCTGGATGATGAACATCGACGGTAAAACCTTCTGTGTTTTTAAGCAAATGTGCTCCTAACTTTTGATTCATTTCTTGAGAACCAATCGGGAAAGATTTATCTGCCCGGCGCACAGCAACTTTAAAGGTTTTCGCATTTTTACTACTTTTTAAAGCATGTAAAGCTGTTGTCTTAATTTCATCTAACTCATTTTCACATCGATAAGCTAAACTCAAACTGTGAATACCGAAAATGCTTTTACAAATATCCATTACTTCATTAGCCGGATGGCCATTTAATAAAACGTATAACCTTCCTTGGGCTCGTTGAACTTTTATATTAGGAAAAGCTTTTAATTTATCTTGAATATTATGTTGTAGGCGGGAAAGAAAGTATTGGATGTTTTTTCCCTTTAAGCCAAGTTCTCCATAACGTATTAAAATGTGATTGTACTCCATATTATCTACTCCAACATCTTTTTAAAATCTCGAACGATTTCAGAAAACCGTTCGATAAACTGATCAATTTGTTCTTTTGTATTATCAAAGGATAAACTAATTCGAAGAGCTGTTGTTGCTCTTTCATGATCATACCCACATGCATCTAACACACGATTTTCATCCGCATCACGGGAGGAACAGGCAGATTTTGTGGAAATAAAAATATTTTCTTCACCTAACGTATGAATAATTACTTCCGGCTTTGTATGTGGCACGGAAATATTTATTATATGAGGAGCTACATTTTCTGTCGGTGAGTTAACTATGACCCCGTCAATACTTTGTAACTTTTCATGAAAATAGGACCGTAGATTTACTAAAGTTGTTAGATGATCCGTTTCATTTTCTTTCGCTAATCGAAAAGCTTTAGCTAATGCCACAGAACCAGGTAAGTTCTCCGTTCCTGAACGTCGATTATTCTCTTGTCCTCCACCATGAAATAATGGAAACAATTGAACATTTTCTCGTACGTAAAGAATACCCGTTCCTTTCAAGCCATGAATTTTATGGCCAGAGTATGTGCATAAATCGATATGGCAATCTTTAATGTGTAAAGGAACTTTACTAAAGCCTTGCACGTCATCCACATGGAAAAATAACTTCGGATGCTTTTTAGCAATTTGACCGATTTTTTTAATCGGTTGAACAGTCCCTAACTCATTATTGACATGCATAACGCTAATTAAAATTGTCTCATCACGAATAGCTTCCGCAACATCTTCTGGATCTATACGACCGTATTCATCCACTGGTAAATATGTTACTTTAAAGCCAAGTTCTTCTAGACTTCGGCACGCATTATAAACTGATGAATGTTCGATTTCAGAAGTAATAATATGATTACCTCGATTTTGGTGTTGTAAGGCAATACCTTTAATCGCTAAATTGTTTCCTTCTGTTCCACCACTTGTGAAAATAATTTCACTTGTAGAAACACGTAAAATTTCCGCAATTTGCATACGAGAACGAATGAATAAATTTTCCGCTTCTGCACCTATAGTATGAAGAGAAGACGGATTACCAAAAAATTGTTCAGCTACTTTTTGATACGTTTCAACGACTGAAGGATGAGGTTTTGTTGTTGCACTATTATCCAAATAAATCATATCGAATAAACATGCTCCTTTACAATAAGAGAAGCTGACCTAAAGGAAGTATCTCACTTTAAGACAGCTAATCATTCTTTACATTGATTCCATATATTTTTGATTTTCTTCAATACGATGGAGTGCACCAGGTTCGATTTCTTCGATCGCACGAGCTGCTTCTTCTAAAGCTAGCTCATATTCATATTCACGGAACAGTCGTTCAGCTTCAGAAAGTTGCGCAGAAAGTAGTGGATATTGACTACGATACCGATTCGCATACTGAATGACTTGCTCTGTTAAATAACATTGTTCAATCACAAGCTGTGCCTCTTCTTCCAATTGTTCTATTGTTTTTTCTGCATGATTTAAGGCATGTTGTACTTGGGAAATATCTAACGGCTGATATTCTAATGCTTCGTTAACTTTCGTTATGTCTTTATATGAAGTTTCAACACGCTCCCAAATAAATTCGGGCACACCTGGTAAATTACTCGTTTGTAACTTCCGTTCTGTTTCATGTAGTTTTGCCTGTAATGTTTCAAGAATTTCTCTTGATTCTAGTTCATCTTTTCGTAAACGATTCATATTTTCGATAAACTCATCATGTCTATCAATTAACTGCTTTAACTGTTCCTCTTGTATTTCTAACCTACTTCGTAAAGTAATATGAGTCTTATTTTCATCAGCAATAAGACTGACTAATTCATGAGCTTCATTGCCTATTTGTGTAATTTCTTTTTCTAAAACTAAAAATTGTTCCATATTTTGATCATCAAAAAAGTAAGTTGCTTTTAACTGCTCAACCTCTTCTTTCGTCTTCGTAAATTCATTAGATAAATGTTTTATTTGTTCTCGATAGGAATTGATTTGGGATTCTACGTAATTTTTCGCAAGGGCCTCTTCTTCTAATGTGTCATAAATTTCGCCAATACGCTCCTCAATTTCTTGTGCCATTTCCTTTACTTTATCCACTTCACCATTTTCTAATGCAGAGATGCATTGTTTTAAGCTTTCTTCGTGCTCACTAACTTCTTCTTCGAATTGGAATTGCTCGACACGAAAGCCATCGGAAACCATTTCATCAATTCCTAAAAGTAATTGCTTTAATTCACTTGGTAAATCATAATTACACTTTTGATAAATAGCCGGTAATTGTTCGATGGTTTCTTTTAAGTCTTGCACATTGCTATGTACCGTTTGGACGTGTTCTTGAGCTTGGGTATAATTTCCATTTTCAACTAAATCGTAATATTCAAGCAAAGCATTTTCCGCTTCCCGTAACACATTTTCACAATAACGATCAGCTTGACCGATTTGATGACGATTATCCTGAATATAAATCCGAAGCTTATCAATTTCCTCGGTTACTTCCTCTAATTGAGTTTTACTCTTCTTTTCCGCTTGCAGTAAAACGTCTAATTCACGCAAAATCTCATCGATATCATCTTCTACCTTTTCTAAGGTTTCTTCCAGCGCATTCAATGTTTTGTTTGCTTTCGGAAACCGAAATCGATCAGCTGCTTCTTCCGCATCGAATAGTGCTTCTTCAATATCAGATAAATCTGTTGCAACAATATTTTCCCAACGCCTACGCCACTTTTCAAATTTCTCTTGCGTTTCCCCTGAAAGATTTAAAACTTTAATTTTCGCAAGTTCAGATGTAACATTTCGATTCATAATATCAATTTTCCAAGCTTCTAAATTGTCCACACGATCGTATACCCTTTTTCGAAAAATGAGCATTATAACAAGGATTGTAATTATAATTAATATTGCACCTATAAAATATTCAATCATAAGCGACCTCCTATCCTTCCTGTATAAGAGGATATTCCTTTCAACATTATCGGATATATATGCTTATGATATCATGTTATCGACAAATATGCCTAATAAAATTAAACTTTTCTTACATTTAATCATTTTTTTCGAAAAATAACGGTAAAACACTCACTTTTTCGACATTAACTCTAACCACGTGAAAATAGTATTTGTGTATCTTTTCGCAAAATTTTC
The DNA here is from genome assembly GCA_035303185.1 of Bacillota bacterium. Taxonomy (GTDB): domain Bacteria; phylum Bacillota; class Bacilli; order Bacillales; family Amphibacillaceae; genus CALAMD01. The sequence goes on along the minus strand of DATGRX010000111.1, from coordinate 3,903 downwards.
ACTCGTTGCTGGATTTAATAATGTTTGTTTAAATTCGTTATTCATCATATAAGGCATTGCTAACATACCTTTTAATTGCATGTATAAAAACTCTCTTTCAATTTGACTTATTTGTACATCTTTAAATATATGGGTAAAAAGCTTTTTCAAATAATGATTTTCCTTAGCGATATATGTTAAAGATATTTCTCTCATTAATGTTGAATCAAAGGATAATTCTCGATGAATGAAGCAAGAAAATTTATGTTCTTCATGTTTATATTGTATAATAGATGAAATTAAAGATTTTAGTCGTTCTATAGGAGCTAATTTTTCCGTTTTCAGGATAGATTTTTCCATAATTTGCAAGTAATTTTCATAGTATTTTACAACTGCATACTCCAAAAGGCCCTGCTTACCATTGAAATAATAACTAATGAGGGAAATATTCACACTCGCTTTTTGGGCAATATCACGAACAGATGTCGCATGAAATCCTTTTTGATAAAAAAGATCTAATGCAGCCTGTAATACTTTTACTTTCGAATTATTTTTAGACATTTCGTCCATCTCCTTATACAATCTACATACGACAATATATATAAAAATCCTGCATAAACAAATATATACATGGAGTTGATAACATGTTTGAAGTAAAACAATACTCAGGAAACCGAACGAAAGATTATGAACTCGTCTTAAAGCAACTGAAAGCTCTCTCGGAAGACGAAACTGACCATATTGCTATTTTAGCAAATGCCTCAGCATTATTAAATCAATTTTTAGATGAGATTAATTGGGTAGGATTTTATTTGTGGAAAAATGATGAACTTATTTTAGGACCCTTTCAAGGTTTACCAGCTTGTGTACATATCGCCTATGGAAAAGGTGTTTGCGGAACAGCAATTAAAGAAAGACAAACACAACTCGTCCCAAATGTTAATGAATTTCCTGGTCATATTGCTTGTGATGCTGCAAGTAAATCAGAAATTGTCGTTCCTATTTTCATAGACGACGAACCTTATGGGGTTCTTGATATCGACAGTCCAATTTTCGATCGCTTCGATGAACTCGATCAAAAATATTTAGAACAGTTCGTTCAAGTTTTAAAAAATTATTTAACATAAAAAGAGCCGTTTAAGCAAAATATAAAACTTGCTTAAACGGTTTTTGTATCATCATAAATGACTATTTGATTTTTTCCTAAATGCTTCGCTTGATATAATGCCTCATCCGCACGGTTAAACAACTGCCTGACCGTATTTAAATAAGTGCCTTTCCATGCAGCAATTCCGCATGAAAGTGTTACTTGTGGATTCGTCATTTTTTCAACTTCAGATAAAATATGTTTTGCTCGCAAATAACCTTTTTCTGCTGTCTTATCTGGAAGATATAATGCTAATTCCTCTCCACCCCAGCGAGCAGCAATTTCGGAGGGATAAATATGTTTTTGTATAGTCCGTGCTATTTGAATAATGACCTCATCTCCAACGCTATGCCCATACGTATCATTTATTTCTTTGAAATCATCTATATCAAATAACACTAGGACACCTTTTCCTTTTTCTAACATATGTTTTTCAATCATTTCATCTAAATAATTACGTGAATAAAGCCGTGTTAAATAATCGGTAATCACTGCCTCTTCTAACCTGTTCTTTAACATTGTATTTGAGACAGTTAATGTATAATGCTGTATAAGAGACTGAAAGAATTTAAATGTTTCAAAGGAAAAATAGTATTGTTTTGGATGACCGATAACGACACAACCTATATGTTCATCTGTTTGGATCATCGGAATAGCAATTAATGATTCAAACGGCGCCTGCTCTATTGTTTCGCGTAAATTTCCTGTAAAGATACGGGAACTTTGGAAACAACGATATAAAATCATTTGCAAAAAGTTTTTATCATAATGGCTTAAGAAATAAGATGTGCTATAATTAGAAATAGTATAATTATCTAAGTTTCCATCTTCAAAAAAGATAATGCCAATCTCAGCCTCATAACTAGCCTCATGAATATATTTTTTAATAATTTTTGTCAAAGCTGATATTTCACTACTTTTATTAAGCTCTTTCGTTACCTTATTTATATTTTTTAAATTTTCCACTAATGAAATTGAATGTTGATATAAATATACGTTTTCAAGAGCTTGCCCACAAACATGCGCAAATTGCTGAAGAATCTTGATATCCTTTTCTGGAATCTGTTTCATTTTTTCCATCTCTATTTTTAGTACACCATAAATACTTTGACTTCCATGTAATGGAAGATATAATTGAAAACAATCCTCTGAAGAACAACGTCTTACTTCACCGGATAAAAACACTTCTTCTATGAACGGCTCTGCATGACCTTCTACAGAAAGTTTTTTCACCGGTAAATCTTCTTCAAAGTCAGATCCTTGTGACAATAATAGTTCATAATCAATCTCAGGGTAAGCACTTTCAAAAAAAGAAACAAAGTATGTTAAAACACGTTGCTCATTACTCGTCGTATAAATTTTTTCTGTTAGTTCATTGAGTAAATGATGGAATGTCTTTTCGCGATCGTTATTCATTTGTAAAAAGAATAACTGTAAAAATAATTCCATCTCTTCACTAAGAGAAAAAAGTAATCGCTCATTTAAATGTTCACTAATATGAACAATAAAATAAACCGGTTTTTCTAAGGAATCAATTTCTATTTCTTGACCAAAATATTTTTGATTTTCAGCAACAAAAAAGTTTGATACAGGTTCAAACTTCTCTACTTTATCTTCTATAAATCGCTCAAATGGAACATTACTTGAAAGTTCAAGAACTTTTTTGTACAAACAAGTCCATTCATTATAATAATACACATTTAAAAATTTACATTCTAAATGATCGCCCAATTCAGATAAAAGCGATGAAAGGTACTCGTAACGAAATTCATTGATAATCTTTCTCGAATATGTTTGAAAGATTTTCCGTATTTCCCGATCAAGTCGACCTGTTTTTAACATTCGACAACACCTTCCTAATGTTCTATATAACATTATACAATATGTAGTCCCTTAATACTAGGTATAATTGTTCACTTCCATAGTTTGTTCAAAAGTAAAAATGTACGATAGCTAAAGTTGACATTTCAAGCAAGGAGTTATATAATTAACTTCGTGTAAAATAAATAGGTGGCTTTTGTGAACCGTCGCTTGCACCCATTTTGTTCCTTTTTTTACAAAGGTGTATCGTGTAACTCTCGGCTGCTGGAGCGAAGGTACATGAAAACAAAATGGACAACGACTAGGGCACAACATTTTATTTTATGCTAAATTGAAAATAAAGGAGGAAATGTCGAATGGCACGATTTAGAGGTTCCTTATGGAAAAAATCTCGTCGTCTTGGCATTTCATTAACAGGTACAGGTAAAGAATTAGAAAAGCGTCCATACGCTCCTGGCCAGCACGGACCAACTCAGAGAAGAAAAATTTCTGAATACGGTCTCCAGCAACAAGAAAAACAAAAGTTACGTTATATGTACGGATTAAATGAACGTCAGTACCGTAACTTATTTGATGAAGCTGGAAACATGCCAGGAATCCATGGTGAAAACTTCATGATTTTACTCGAATCCCGATTAGATAACTTAGTTTATCGTCTCGGATTTGCTCGTACGAGAAGGCAAGCACGTCAACTCGTTAACCATGGTCATGTAACTGTTGATGGACAACGATTAGATATTCCATCCTACCGTGTACAAGTCGGGCAAACAATCGGTTTACGGGAGCGTTCAAGAGATCTTGATATTATTAAAGAGTCTCTCGAGCTTAGCCCAATTGTTCCCGAATATTTATCCTTTGATGAAGATAAATTAGAAGGAACATATACACGATTACCAGAACGATCTGAATTACCAGCTGAAATTGACGAGTCACTCATCGTTGAGTTCTACTCACGT
>DATGRX010000110.1:0-16601 GCA_035303185.1 Bacillota bacterium | reverse complement strand
ATGCCCTGAATAACATGATGCTTTGAATCTTGAATAATTTGTTCAGATGCTTCAATTGTCGTTTTGTCTACATCGATAACATCGGATGCGGAATCTACTAATAATCCAAGAGACATCTCATGAAAGTGAGTCACAATAATTCTTGTTTCATTGTTTATCTCCGTTGCTCCCATATTTAAATTTTCTTTTAAATCGATGATGGGAATTACCTCTCCCCTTAAATTAATGATTCCCTTGATATAATCATTTTCTACCTGTGGGACGGGTGTAATTTCCATGACACGTTCGATAGACTGAATTTGGTTAACATCTAAAGCATATTGTTCATGACCTAATTGGAAAACAACTAACTTTTTCAAATTATCACCTTCCAGTAAAAAGCTTAATGAAACGCTCCTATCATATATATAAGTTTTTATATTTTTAAGGGAGGACTTTGTTATAAATAGAGATAATCTTCATAACAAAGCCCTCTATTTCATATAGTTATAACTCAAACTCATTTACGAGCTCATGCAGTTCTTCAGCTAAGGTAGCTAAATCATCTGAGCTTGCAGCAACTTCTTGCATGGTTGCATTGGCCTGTTCTGTTGTTGCTGTTGTTTCTTCAACTCCGGCTGCAGATTCTTCAGATACTGCTGCAATATCTTCAATGGCTGCGTTAACTTCTTGGCTATTTGAAACGATGTCTCCAAGATTTTCTGAAATATTTTGAATCCGTTCAACCATATCAATAACAGCCATATTAATTTCTGCAAAGGTTTTACCTGTTGCTGAAATTTGCTCTGTTCCTTGTTCTACTTCTTCATACCCTGTTCGTAGTGAATCAGCAACTATGCTAGATTCAGATTGAATTTGATCAACGATTTGAGTAATGTGTGTTACGGAATTAGCAGACTCTTCAGCGAGTTTTCTTACTTCATCAGCGACAACGGCAAAGCCTTGCCCATGTTCACCTGCTCTAGCAGCCTCAATAGCTGCATTAAGTGCAAGTAAGTTTGTCTGTTCGGCAATATCTTGGATAACAGCCACGAGTTCAGATATTTGCTGGGAATGTTCATCTAAACCTTCGACTTTGTCTACAGCATCCTGAACAATTTGATCAATTGCATTCATTTGTTTAGTTGAGTCTTCCATCAACTGACTACCTTCTTCAGTCATTCTTAAGACTTCATTTGAAGCTTTATTAACATTTTCACCATTTGTATTAGCTTCCTCTAATCTAGTGATAAAAGTATTCATCATTGATGCAATTTCACCAGAGCGATTTGCTTGTGTCTCTGAACCAGCAGCTAATTCCTCCATCGTTGAAGCTACTTGTTCGGTACCCTCACTTACCTCATTAGCTGCTTGAGTCAACTCTTCACTTTGGCTAGCTATCGTACTTGAAGCATCTAAAACATTTCCAATGATATTTCTTAGACCATCTTGCATATGGTTTAACGCCCTAGCTAATTGTCCTGTTTCGTCTTTTGAATGAATTTCTAATTTTTCCTGACTTAAATCAGCTTGCGCAACACTTGTCATATGCTCAGCTACCTCATTAATTGGTCTAGAAATACGATTGACAAATATCCAGACTCCCCCTATACCTACGACTAGCGTTATCCCTGTAACTAAGAATATTGTTCGTAAAATCTCATTTGCAGAAGCATTAAAATCAATCATATATGTACTTGCATTTATGACCCAATCCCATTCTGGAGCTGTTTTTGCATAAGTAACTTTCGGTTCTATTTGGGTCTCATCATTAGGTAATGGCCAATCATAATAAGTGAAGCCACCACCCTCATTACCAGTAGAAATCATTTCCTGTGCAAACTTTACACCGAATTCATCTTCTTCTTCCCAAACATTAGTTCCTTCTATGTCTGGATGCGCAATCATTTCACCATCTTGACCTAAAATGAAAATATACCCATTTTCTCCAAGATCGATATTAGGATTAGTTGGTCGAATGCCACTAGAATCTTTTTCTCCCAAGATAGCTTCTTTAACTTTTTCTTGAGCTTCTTCTAAAAGTAAATTCCCTTTCTCTACTTCGTCGTGTAAGGTAGAAATCATTTCTAATGTCATTTCTACACTAGTTTCTAAACGTTTATTTCCAGAATCATCTAAAAATCCTTGTGATTTTTTGTAACTAAAAACACCTAAAACAATTAATGGAATAGTTAAAATTAAAAAAGCTATCAATAACAATTTTGTTTTAATCGAATGAAATATTTTTAAAAATTTCATATATCGTTTTATCTCACTCCTTGTTTGTCTATCTTCTAAAAATTCACAAAATCCTATCTTGTTTTTTTAACACTTACATAAATTAAAAACCTCCTTTGATAACAAAATTATCTAAATTCCTTATAGAAATAGATATCTTATTACATATTTCTTCTTAAAAATTTGTAAAGGGCTTTCAAAATTCGGTATATTATTTTTAATAACAAGCCTCTTTTAGGCCTTTATACCTACTATATTTACTGTTTAAGTGATGCATAATAATATTAACTTAATTAGTAATGGGTCTTAAGTCCTTATTGCTTATGTTATAATAAGTTTCTGATTATTTCAACTAATGATTTGCTATTTTATTAATATGACCAGTAAAACTTGTGTATAAAGTCCATAAAAAAACCGCTGAAGTCACTATCTTCAACGGTTTTTTATATTTAAAATTTATATATTATTTATGAGATTATTTGATCGATTTTTACATTATCCTTCGTTCGTAAATTGACAAACTCATTCTCGACATGGAGAAGAGGTTTCGTCGGTTCGTTACTCGGGACTAAAACAATCGTTCCCTTCCGACCATCCGTCAATAAAACTTCACTTCCAATTAGCGAATACATCGTCTGTTCGATGAATAAATACGTTATTTCAGGATCTAATTTTGCAAACATTTCGCGTTCCATTTCTGCTAATACTTCATAAAGTGGGGATCTTTCTTGATATACTCGATTTGAACTCATTGCATGAAATACATCAGCAACAGCAACAATTCGACTAAATAAATCAATTTCTCCTCTTTTTAATTGTAATGGATATCCGCTACCATCCATTCGTTCATGATGCTGTAAAGCTACTAGTGCCTGCCGGTGACCAATACCTACTGTATCTTTTAAAATTTCATAACCATATACAGTGTGACTTTTCATTTCCTCAAATTCTTCTTCATTTAATCGACCAGGTTTATTTAATATTTCCTCAGGAACTAACATTTTTCCAACATCGTGAAGTAACCCCGCAGTAGTTAATTGCAAAATTTCCTGTTTAGGTAATTTCATCCATGTTCCGATTAAATTTGAAATCGCCCCTACAGCAATATTGTGCCGATACGTATAGTCATCCTTCGCCTGCAACGCCGTAAACAATTGAAGGACTTCATAACTTTCATTCGTATCATGTAATATAGGCACAATTTGTTCTCGTATTTTAACCAAAGGAATCTTCTTATTTTCCCTTATATCTTGAAAAATATCTCGTATCTCTTTTACTGTTTCATCAATAATTTGGGCATGCTTATTAGGAGAAAGCTCACTTTCGCTTTCTTTCACATCGTTTCTTCGAATAGTTATATGATTTTTTTCTAATAGTTTGACATGATCTGCTGTAATGGTTTCAAAGGCTTTGATGAGTAATGTTCCATCCTTACTGTAAACATTATTGTTACTTTTTTTCCCGATAATCTCCTGCGATGATTCACCTAAGGTTTCCAAGGTAGTCCACCTCTTTCTTACATGAATTTTCTATTTATAATGTTAACAAAAATAGCTGTACATGCTCTTAACAAGCGACATAGCTACTTTTTTTACATATATTATTAATATTTCAGTAAAAACATACATGAAAGTAGTGATTTTAGATATTTTTAGCAAGGGTCCTTTTGTTAACCCTTAATAATCTTTCTTTATTTTAAGTGATGATGCTATTATAACATAAAATTGGGTAAAAAAGGAAACTGAATTATTACTAAATAGTTGGAAAAATAGAGCGGGCTCACTATTGTGAGAAGATTAAGTGCCCGCCCCTTCGTAAATGATCACTGAAGCCGAAGATATGACAAGGGGGGATGGGGAGTTTGTATAGTAGAATCGAATTATTTTAGTTTAAATTCCTTTTTCTTGAACATCATAAAACAAATGTGACTAGACAAGGTACTTCCAATCACATTTGTTTATGACACAACTTTGCATTTTTTACAGTTAATTTTTCATACGAGGATCTAAAGCATCTCGTAAACTATCACCGATTAAATTAAATCCAAGAACTACGAGCATAATAGAAAGACCTGGAACTAACGCTGTCCATGGTGCTGTTTGAATAAAGTCCCTGGCTTCTGATAACATTTTTCCCCACTCAGGTTGTGGAGCTTGAGCACCAAGGCCTAAAAACCCTAAAGCAGCTGCACTTAAAATAGCCGTTCCAAAACCTAATGTTGATTGAACAATAATCGGAGCTAAACTATTTGGTAATATGTGATGAAAGATAATTCTACCGTTCTTCATACCTTGTGCTCGCGCAGCCATAATGTATTCTTCTTCCCTAATACTTATTACTCTTGAACGAACGAGCCGTCCAAAAATCGGGATTTCTACAATCGAAATCGCAATTAACGCATTTTGTAAAGAAGGACCTAATATCGAAACAACTGCGATCGCTAGTAAAATACTTGGAAAAGCTAACATAATGTCAAAAAACCTAGATATAACCATATCTATCCAGCCGCCATAATATCCCGAGATAATTCCTAAGATTGTTCCTAAAATTAAAGCACCTGTTACCGCAACAAAACCAACTATCATTGAAATTCTTGCCCCGTACGCCAATCGGGAAAAAATATCCCTGCCTAAATTATCTGTACCTAACCAATACTTAGCAGATGGTGCCTGTAGACGGTCATTAATAAATTGCTCTTCATAGCCAAAAGATGTAATAAGAGGGGCAAATAATCCAAGTAAGATGAAAAAAATGACGACCCCAAAACCTGCTAAAGCAAAGGGACTACCGATTAATTGGTTAATAGCATGTTTCCAAGGTGATGTTGATTTGATTTCTTCATTTTCTTCTACATCATGGTTATGTGCAGATTGTTGAAGCTCGTTTGAATTTGACATGATTATCTCCCTCCTAATATTTAATTCGCGGATCAATATACGTATAAAGCAAATCTACAATTAAATTGACGATAACAAAGATAAAGGCAACAATTAAAATTCCAGACTGAATGACTGGGTAGTCCCTTTGGCTAATTGCTTCATATATATATCGACCGATACCCGGCCAGCTAAAAATTGTTTCTGTTAGGATCGAACCAGCTAATAGAACGCCTGTTTGCAGACCGATTACAGTTAATACAGGGATAATTGCATTTTTAAGAGCATGTTTATAAATAACTGTAACATCTCCAGAGCCCTTTGCTCGGACAGTTCGAATATAGTCCGAATTCATTACCTCGAGCATTGTTGAACGTGTCATTCGGGCAATAATAGCTGTTGGTACAGTTCCCAATGCAATACTTGGCAATGTTAAATGTTTTAGCGATGTAATCAATTGACCAAAGTCTAATCTAAGTAGGGCATCAAGTGTATAAATATGGGTGATCGGTTCTACAGGATTACGCGAATCCGTTCTCCCATAAGAGGGAAACCAATCTAGTTCCTGCGCAAAGATCCATTGTTCCATCAACGCTAACCAAAAGACAGGAATAGAAATCCCAATCAAAGCTACTACCATTGCAGTAAAGTCTATCCATGTATTTTGTTTCCAAGCGCTAATAATTCCGGCATTTACACCTACAATAATCGCGAAAACCATCGCGAAAAATGTTAGTTCAAAAGTGGCCATTAAATAGGGCCAAATTTCTTCGATAATAGGCGTATTTGTACGAAGTGATGTACCAAGATCTCCTCTTAGCAGATCTTTAATATACATGCCATACTGAACAATGTACGGTTCATTTAATCCCATTGATTCTTCCAATGCTTCTACTGCAGAAGCTGGAGCATCTTCTCCTAGAATTACTTGTGCAGGATTTCCAGGAATTAGATGAATAATAGAAAAGGTAATAATTGTCATTCCTATTAATACCGGTATCAATAAAAGTAATCGTCTTAGTGCATAAGATAGCATTTCATTCACCTCTACCTCGTTAATCCCGTACATTTAAGTGGATAAAAGGAGGGAGAAAACAAGATATCTTTCTCTCCCTCTCTTGAAGATTTATCTTTCGATATCGACTTCTAATAACTTGTCACTTGTTGTTGGATGTGCGACGAAGTTTTTCACATCCTTTGAAATCGCTACTAATGGTCTAGAATGAACAAGTGGGATTTTTGGTACATCCTCTGCTACTATTTCTTGGATTTCTTTATATACTTCAACTCGTTCATCTTCATCAATGATTTCTAATGCCTCATCTAAAAGTTTCTCTACTTCCGGATTGTGATAAAATGTATTATTCCCACTGCCAAAACTATCTTCTCTTAACTGAAGATTTAAACCGTAAGATGGATCACCGTTAATTCCTGTTCCTCCAAGCATGAACATTTGTTGTTCTCCATTATCAATAGAATCTAAATAGGTGGCCCACTCCTCATTGACAATTATCACATCTATACCTATTTCTGCTAAATCGTGTTGAATAATTTCACTAACAGCTTCGGGATTTGGGAAATATGGTCTTGGGATTGGCAGTGTCCATAATTCGATTTCTAATCCATCAGCATACCCCGATTCTTCTAATATCTCTCTAGCTTTACCTAAGTCAAATTCATATCCAATGCCCTCATGATAACCAATTTCACTTGATGGGAATGGATTCGTTGCTACTCTTCCATATTCACCATACATCGCCTCAACAATGGCTTCCCGATCAATTGCATAGTTAATCGCCTGTCTAACTGATTTATCATTAAAAGGTTCTTTTTCTACGTTAAATCCTAAATAACCAAAGTTGTTCTCATCACGAATAATTAGTTCTAAATCATCATCCGCCTCTATACTTTCCGCATCCTCTACGTTTACCCCATCCATAATGTCAATGTCTCCCGCACGTAGAGCAATTAAACGAGCTGAATTTTCAGGAATAACCTCAAAAATAACTTTATCAACAACAGGTAATCCCTCTTCCCGATAATCTTCAAACTTTTCTAAAGTAACAGATTCGTCCTTTTGCCACTCAACAAATTTAAATGGACCTGTACCAACTGGATGTTGATCTATATCGGGACCGTATTCTTCCAGGGCCGCTGGAGACATAATATTAAAGGATGAAATTGTTAAATTTCGTAGAAAAATTCCATCTGGTCTACGTAAGACAAATTCTATTTCATAATCATCAATAACATTAATTTCTTCGATTAAATGCCCTTCATCTCCTTTTTCTCCGCCAAAGATCGGGACATATCTAGGATATACATAATTTTCATCTCTAAAGGCAAACTCATGTTCCGGATCTGACCAACGTTCAAAATTTGTCTTCACTGCTTCAGCGTTAAACTCTGTACCATCATGGAATGTGACGCCTTCTTCTAAATAAAATGTATATGTTAAACCATCTTCAGAAATATCCCAATCATGGGCAAGCCTCGGCTCAACTTCGAAGGATTCATCTAGCCCCACTAAACCTTCTGTAACTTGTTCAGTTATTTTGGCAGTTTCACCATCATTTACACTTGCAGGGTCTAAAGCACTTGGTCCCCCACCACTTCCGTAAATAATGACCTTCTCTTCATTATTCGCTGTATTATTTTTCTCATTATTTTCAGTATCGTTTCCATTGCCACCACAAGCAGCTAACAATAGTGATAGTAAAAATATGAATAAAATAAAACTTTTCCTTCTCCAATTCATGTTTTTTCCTCCTATATTTTGTACATGCATTTAATCTGCTTGATTAAATAAATGACATGCTACATGGTGATTTGTTTCATCTTCTTTAAGTTGCGGTCGAACTTGTTTACAAATATCCATTGCCATCGGGCATCGTGTATGGAACACACAACCCGTAGGTGGATCCTCAGGACTTGGTACATCACCTTGTAAAATGATACGTTCTCGCCTTGCATCAGGATTAGGTGATGGTATAGCGGATAATAATGCTTTTGTGTAAGGATGTTTTGGATTCTCAAATAAACTATCGTTATCTGTTAATTCAACCATTCTACCTAAATACATGACACCAATTCGATCACTAATATGTTTAACAACACTTAAATCATGGGCGATAAAAACATACGTTAAATTAAATTCATTTTGTAATCTTTTCATTAAATTTAAAATTTGAGATTGAACAGATACATCAAGAGCTGAAACAGGTTCATCACAAATGATAATCTTTGGATTATTCGCCAATGCTCTTGCTATTCCAATCCTCTGCCTTTGTCCCCCACTGAATTGGTGAGAATACCTTGATGCATGATGAGCTTCTAAACCAACTGTTTCAAGTAATTCATGAACTCGCTTTTTGCGCTCTCTTTTATCTTTCATCCCATGGACAAGTAATGGTTCTGAAATAATTTTCTCCACTGTATGCCGGGGATTAAGAGATGCATAAGGATCTTGAAAAATAATTTGCATATCTCGCCTTAATTGACGCATTTCTTCATTGTTCAATTTTGTAATATCTTGTCCCTCAAACTTCACTTCTCCTGCTGTTGGTTCAACAAGTCTTAAAATAGATTTTCCTGTAGTTGATTTTCCACAACCGGATTCACCAACAATCCCTAAAACTTCCCCTTTATTGACTGTAAAAGATAAATTATCTACTGCCTTTATTTGCCCAATTTTTCGGTTTAATACTCCACCCGTAACATCATAATATTTTTTAAGACCATTAACTTCTAAGATTGGCTGTTGTGTCATCTCTTTCATCTCCCTCCTCTTTTACATGTAAAAAGCACCGGCTACTTCTTCCTTCTTCTAGAGTGTATAATTCGGGAGATTGAGTAAAACATTGCTCAAAAGCATATTCACATCTTGGAGCAAATTTACAACCTACTTGTCCAACCTTAGGAACTGGTACTGTACCTGGTATGGAATAAAGTTCTTCTTGTTTTTCTTCTAATTTTGGTAATGATCGAATCAGACCTTTTGTATACGGATGTTTTGGCTCTTTTAAAATTTCTCGCACCGTTCCTTCTTCGACTACTTGTCCCGCATACATCACAACAACACGATCACACATTTCTGCTACAACACCTAAATCATGTGTAATAAATAAGATAGCCATGTTCGTCTCTTCATTGATACGTCTCATAACATCTAAGATTTGTGCTTGAATAGTTACATCTAAAGCTGTTGTCGGCTCATCGGCAATTAGTAAGTCTGGATCACAAGACATAGCCATAGCGATCATGACTCGTTGTCTCATACCCCCGGATAACTGATGGGGATACTCATCAACGATCGATTCAGCTCGAGGGATTCCGACGAGTTTTAATAATTCAATCGATTTTTCCCTAGCCTGTTGCTTATTCATCCTTTCATGATTTAAAATGGCTTCGATTAATTGATTGCCGATAGTAAACAGTGGATCCAACGATGTCATTGGCTCTTGAAAAATCATTGAGATCTTTTTTCCACGAATTTTTTGCATTTGTTTTTTCGATGCTTGGGTAAGATCCTGTCCGTTAAACAGGATCTCACCAGCAACTATTTTTCCGATTCTTTCTGGTAATAGTTGCATAATTGAAAGAGATGTCACACTTTTACCACTCCCTGATTCTCCAACGACACCGACAATTTCTCCTTTATGAATTTTTAAACTCACATCATCAACAGCTGGTATTTCACCTTCACTCGTAAAAAAGTGTGTTTTTAAATTTGAAACTTGCATTACTATGTCTGACATCATTACCACCCCTATCGTAAAGTAGTGATAAAACTCATCATAAATCTGGCTTTCTATTTAAAGGATAAGCTTGCTCATATGCATAAGCGATGTTAAAAAGTGTTTGTTCGTCAAAAAACTTACCCATCATTTGAATTCCAATTGGTAAATCATTAACAAATCCACAAGGTATACTTATACTTGGTATCCCGGCTGCATTTGCTGGTGAAGATAGTCTCGTTCCACGTTCTTTAAAATCAGGCACATGATTATTTTCCTTTTCAAACATTTTTTCTCGGTCTTTAAAACTAGGTGCTGGAATCGGTGTTGACGGCGCAATTAAAACATCGACTTCCCTAAAAACTTCAGTAAATCCTTCTGTCATCTTTCTTCGTAAATGCTGTGCTAATGTATAATCGGTACTATTAAATAGATGACCGAAATATAAGCTAGCTTGAACATCGTCACCAAAATCTTCAGGACGCTCTCGCAAAGAGTGTTGATGAATAGTTGCCGCTTCCGAATAGGCAGTAACAATTTCCACAAAGTTTGTATACTCTACATAAGGCACTTTTACTCGCTTAACATTGGCACCCATTTCTTCCAATCGCATAATTGCTTTTCGAACAACGGAGTCGACTTCCGGATGAATTTGACTAAAAAAATGTTCCTCATCTATACCTATCGTTAGCCCTGTAATATCCTTTGAAAGATGTTCACTAATTTTTGGCACCTGCTCCGCTCTTGTTGATGAATCCTTTGGATCGTATCCAGCAATTGCTTCAAAAATATGAGCAACATCCTTTACATTTTTACCCATTGGTCCCAAATGGTCATACGTCCAAGACACAGGGAAAACACCGTATTTGCTAATGCGCCCATAGGTTGGCTTTAACGACACAACTCCTGACCATGAGGATGGATTCCTAACAGATCCGCCTGTATCAGAACCAACAGAACCGATGACCATATCTGCAGCTAAAGCAGCTCCTGAACCTGTGCTAGAACCACCAGGAAAATAATCTAAATTCCATGGATTTTTACAAATACCGTATTTCGGGTTTGAGGATCCGCTCATTGCGTATTCAGTCATATGTAGTGTACCTGTAAAAATAGCTCCCGCTTCTTTTAATCTAGCTACGACTGTTGCATCATAACCAGCCGGCTTATCCGGATGTATATTTGAACCCATCGTCCGAATCCAATCTTTAAAAGCAAACATATCTTTCATCGCAACGGGAATACCGTGCATCGGACCACGATATGTACCTGTATTGATCTCTTGCTCTGCTTGTTTAGCATCCCTCAGCGCATCATCTCGATGGATATGAATATATGCATGTATCTTTTCATTCAGCCGTTCCGCTCGATTTAAAACGGCTTCCGTTAACTCTACAGGTGATATTTCCTTTGTTTGTATCAATGAAGAGAGCTCCGAAATCGTCTTATAAGCTAGTTCTTCACTCATGGTTCCACCCCTCTCTTGGTACATCAAAAGTACCCATATGGCTACTGTCTATATCTAATTGTTGAACCTCTTTACGAAAATTTACAAAACCTTCCCATTGAAGAGCTAGAGATCTAATCATATCTTCAGACACTGTTAAACCTTTTGCCTTCAAGGCTTCTCGTACATAATTTTCCATTGTTTACCCCTCCCTTTAAAAGTCCCACGTCTGAAAACTTAGATTTCGTTATACATTTTAAAAGTGCATAAAACAGCCATTTTTCAGATAAATCACTGTAAAAAATTTTTTCTAGTATGGTTTTCAAATTACAATTTAAATCTAGCTGGTGTCACTTGTTGGATATCAAAGGACAAATCATTTTCTAACGCATAATCAACAGCTATCTCACTCATTGCAGGCCCAATTGAGATTCCAGAACCAGACATTCCTGTTGCTAAAATTACATTCTTATTTTTGGATAAAGGCCCTACGACTGGCGAATAATCTTCCATATGACCATCCATAAATGCTAATGTCATTACTGGGTCAGGATTTAGATTTGGAATAAGTTGTCCAATAGCCTTTCGTAACTCATAAGATTTTTCAACAGGAATATTTTTGTTGTAATCTTCCGCACTTTCAATTTCTTGAATACCACGTCCATGACTTACTCTGACTAACCTACCATCGATCGGCGGTGTTCCGATAATATGTTGATCTTCACTAACACGGGAAAAGTTTGGAAACCTTTCTTCCTCAAATCCAGACGGATCCTCTGGAATAAACCAATTCATAATAATTTGATGGACAGAAAAGTAATCTCGTAGTTCAGGTACTAATTCATCTGCCCAAGGACCCGTTGTAACAATAACTTTCCCTACTCGATAAGTGTTTTCATCTTCAGTAATAATGGTCACACCTGTAGAATCTGGTAAAATCTCTTTTACCTTCGTATACGTATGTAGTGTAGCTCCTAATTGACGTGCACGGTTATTCGCTGTAACTATCGTTTGCTCGGGACGTAACACTCCACCTAATTTATCTAAAATAATAACTTCTCCCGGAAGCAATTTATGATGTGGAAATCTTTTCGCTGCTTCATGTTCATCTAAAACTTCATAAGGTAAATTAAATTTCTCTGCGTTTTTGATGACATTTTTCATCCGGTCTGTATCTGGATCACCAATCGTTAATGTTCCACCAAAAGAAAGAAGCTCTTGTCCCGTCTCTCGTTCTAAATCCCGGTAATCATGATAAGAAGCTAGTGTATACTCTGTTTGATTTTCAACTTGAGCAGCAACGACAAAACGCCTTGAACCCCCACCATGAGCTGACCGATCATGAGCAAGTCCGTATTGTTCAAATCCTAAAACAGATACTCCACGACTTGCTAATTTCCATGCTGTTAAACTACCAATTGTTCCTAGACCAATTACTGCTACATCTGCATTCATGTCATATCTCCTCCAAATGTTTAATTCATCAATGATATATTTCAATAGATTATTTAATAATCTCCCGCTTAAGTTCATCTAAGGATGTTGCTTGTATGCCCATCCTTGTTAAATTTCTACCATTTTTTCGATAATCAACTTTATTCATAGCAGAAGCTAACGAGATAATCATATCCATATATTTTGTTTGAATATTGATTACCTGACCAATTTCCGAAAATGGCACCAATCCAAATGGAACATCTTCGGTAATATATCTGTATTCTAAATGTTTGGGACAGACGAGTGTCCCTATTTTTGGTCCTCCTAATAACTCATTGCTCCTAATTAATTCATGTAAAGTTGCATTTTCTTTTGCCTTTTCGGTTTGCATATAATCAAAAATCGTTGGTAAATCGATCCCTAAAGCTTTTCCAACAGCTACTCGTTCTTCATCTATTTTCTCCAAAATATTACAAACGGCAGGAGACATACCCTCCCAGTAAAAATCAAAATTCCCTTCGGTTGATTCGATCCATCCGGCATTTAAAACTGCGGGTGCGGGGTGTACTAAAATCCCAATATCATTTAACGTAATTTCTAGTAATTCAGACCGTTCGATACCTGGTAAGAACTTTTCAATCTTTTGAACAACGTAATCCGTATCCGAAGACCTTAATGCAGCTATTTCGATGTGTTCTCTCATACCTACAATGTTCACATCGTTTGTCTCACCTTTTCGACAAGCAAATATATTTGAACTTTCAGCTATGTAAATTCGATTAGTATTGCCGACTTCTTTTATCGTTGTAGCAAATTCATATGCTGCAAAAGGTTTACTTGGGCTAATTAAAATAATTTGGCCTTCCTCCAAATACGGTGCACATGCTTCAGCCATTACTCGGTGTGCATTAGCTGGGACGGCTATAACAATTACCTCCGCATGTTTAACAGCTTCTTCGATGCTCGTTGTTACATGATTAATTTCCCCAAAACCTTCGACAGCACCAGTCACATGTATTCCCTCATGCTTTTTTACATCTTTGATACCTTTTTCAAAAGAAGAATCCTCGTACAAACAAACATTATATCCACTTACACCTAAATACCCCGCAAAGGCAAATCCTACACTACCTGCTCCTAGGATTGATATTTTCATTGACTTGTTCTCCCTTCATTGTTTTGAAAAATGTGAAAATATAACTTGGGAAAATTCGCAAAAAAATAATTTATAAAAAAAATCAGACTAATTATGTTAGTCTTTGTCATTAATTATTTATACAGCTGTATAAATAGTTCATCAGCACAGTTTCAAAATTGTTAGGTAACATTATATGACATAAAAATACCCCGGGCAATATTGGTATAGCTATACATATTATAGAAATAATCTATGATAACCCTTACATTTTATCTCCCTTATCTATCATGTAATTAGTAAATGTTACCTGAGCTGAATAATTGATATATTTAACTAAATAGGGTTAAATATACTAATCTATAATCTTCTTAAGAGGTGTGTAAAATGGATCTTCGATTGTTAAAGTACTTTGTTACTGTAGCTGAGGAATTACATTTTACAAATGCAGCAAAGCGTTTAGGCATTACTCAACCAACACTTAGTCATCAAATTCGTGTCCTTGAAGATCAATTAGGCACCATTTTATTTGATAGGGATTCAAATTCAATTGAAATTACAGAAGCTGGATATATTTTATTAAGACAAGTGAACCAAATTTTTTATGAACTAGATAAGGCAAAAACGATGATTTCGGAGTTAGACGGACTCACACGAGGAAGTTTGTCAATCGGTTCTGCAGGACATAAACCTTTATATAAGCCTTTAATGGAATTTCATCAAAGATATCCTGATATTAAAGTAAGTATTTATGATTTAAAAACGGAAGAAACTATTGAAAAGCTCTTAAATTCAGAACTAGATTTAGGGCTCGTTTATTTACCTGTAAACAATCCTAGAATACAGTATATTCCATTACTTTCCGCTGAACTTTTCGCCATTACATCTCGAAAACACGAATTAGCCAAACAAAAAAACATAGCTTTCGAGCAATTAATAGAACTCCCTCTATTCCTTGTACCAAGACCCTTTCATATTAGAAAAGTAGTTGAACAATATAGTGCTGAACAAGGGTTTGCTATCCAACCCAAGCTTGAATCTACCGATACATATACACTTATTCAAATGGCAGTAAATAGTTTTGGTTTCACTATACTTCCCAAAATGTATACTCACTTTTTCAATAATGATCTTGCTTTTCTTTCTATCGAAAAACCTATTCAGCCACTCCAACTTGCCGTCATTTATCGAAAAGGCCAATATATGTCCCCATTAATTAAAGTATTTTTATCAATCCTACAAAATGTATATGCTTTTTCTAACGACCCCGTTAAAAAATACAAAATATTCGATGACTTGAAGATTTAGTGAATGGATTCCTACATAAGAAAGAACCGATCGTATCTTCCGGTCGGTTCTTTCTTTTGAGACAATAAACTGATAATTTAAATAACATATCCAATATTTTTCTTAACTCTACTGGAACTGATTTAGATGTATCTCCACTATTATTGTAAAATTTACTTTTCTTGAATTAGTTAAGCGATTGATTAATTTAAATAGTTATAAATTTTCCAAACCACTCGGGCCAATTAATATGATGATTTTCCCGCTCTCTAACACTCCTTTCCTTTCTAGTAGCTATATCGCTTTTCTTAGCCATGAATTATGTTGTATATTTGTTGTATGAATAAAATAAAATGCTATTGTATGATCATCCACAAGTATTAATAACTTACAACTCCTACAAAATCGATATATATACTTTATATGATTGACAATATTCAGTTTATTAGGCTTAGGATATTTACTAGTGTTTATTGCTTTTTTGATTCACCTGAAATAGTGTTGACAAGTTTTCAGTTTATAGCGACAATATTGAATACGTTTTACAATGAGAAAAGGGGATGTATATGAAGGCTCTAACAAATTTTTTTGATCGTATCGTTCAACGATTTTTACCAGATGCATTTTTATTTGCCGTCATATTAACACTTATTGTTTATGTGATGGGGGTCATCTTTACTGACAGCTCACCTCTTCAAATGATTAGTCATTGGGGTGGAGGATTTTGGGATCTATTAGATTTTGCGATGCAGATGGCCTTAATTGTTACCACTGGATATATTTTGGCAAATACATCTATTGTGCGAAGAATGCTTACTAAAATTAGTAAACTAGCAAACACTCCCGCCCAAGCAATTATACTCGTTACAATTGTCGCTTCAATTGCATCTATCATTAATTATGGCTTTGGATTAGTTGTTGGTGCACTTATGGCAATATACGTAGCAAGACGAGTTCCATCCGCAAATTTCCGTTTGCTCGTCGCTAGTGCCTATAGTGGGTTCTTACTTTGGCATGGTGGATTTTCTGCATCAGCCCCACTTCTTGTTGCAACTGAGGGACATTTTTTAGAGGATACAATGGGTACGATTCCAGTAATGGACACTTTATTTAGCAGTTTTAACATATTTATTATCATTGTATTACTCGTAACCCTTCCGATCTTAAATTGGTTACTACTTCGAACCCAGGATCCATTAAAACAGCAAAATCACTACGATTGGGAATCAAACGAATACACTGAAGAGGAAAAAAGCGAAGGAGAGCAGGAAGACTCACCAGCGACAAGAATAGAAAATAGCCAAATCCTTTCCCTTTTAATCGGCATCATGGGAATGGCATATGTCGTTTACCATTTTGTTCAAAATGGCTTTGATTTAAATTTACACATTGTCATCTTCATCTTTCTATTTTTAGGAATTATTTTGCACCGAACACCGCGAAGGTTTTTAAACAGTGTAGGTGGA
>DATGRX010000109.1:0-2793 GCA_035303185.1 Bacillota bacterium | reverse complement strand
ATACCAACACTAGAAACAATTGCTGAAAGACCAAGAGCAACAATCGCAATTATTCCCCGCATTTTCCCAGATAGTGGTTCTTTACCAACATCTTTTAAGTTTTGTTCAACACGTTCGACAAACGCGTAAATCATTCCAGTTGCTGTTTCTATAAACGTCCACCCAACGACGATACCAAAAAGAATTAACACCCAGATACCAAATTGACTCATCATCTCGAGCCAAGGTACATCCGCTCCTAAAATTTCTTCATTTGGATAATGACCCATCATAGCAAAGTAAGTTAAAAACCATGGAACCGTCATTAATATTCCAGCAATCAATCCTCCGATTAACGTATCTTTCATTGACTTTTGCCGTCGCACAGTAAATAAGGCAGCCGGATAAACAGCGAGATTATAGCTTACATAGACGATAGCGACAGTAAATAAACTCCACCATGGGAAACTGTCCATGTAGCTAGTATCTCCTGTAGCGAATACAACTTTTGCATCTCCCCATGTTTGTGAAATAACCATAATTGCAAAAATGACGTAACTTGTGAGTAAAAATGTCGTTCCAAAGGTTTTAAACCTCTCAATTAAATGACTACCATAGAAATTTAAAATAGCCGTAACGATAGTTATGATCAAAACACCAATCCAATAATTTAACCCAAGTGTCCTTTCTAAAATCGAACCAGTAGCTGCAATGACAATCGAGATTATGAGAATTGCTAATAAAAAGTAAATAATATCATATAAAAACCAAAAAGGACCTAAAAATTGTTTAACTAAACTTTTGTAATCGTAAGCACGAAATAGCCGGGCAACTTCAAACATTAAAAAGGCCATCACAGCAAAACCAACTAAAATCATCAGCCCAGTAATCCATCCGAGGGCTCCGAACTTTGCCCCATATTCAACAACCTCACGACCTGTCGCATAACCACCCGCAATTAATGTCGACTGAATGACGATACCCGGAAGAATTAACCGACCAAATGCACCTTCAAATAAACCTTTCTTCTTTTGAGCTGACATATCTTCGCATTCCCCCTTAAAATAATAACTACATGAAAGCCCTTACATAATAAACCTTATACTACATTGTACAAGTTAAGACGTCAATATATGTTTAAAAACTAAAATCTGTTTATCTAGTAAAGAAAAGATGATAAAAACTGAAGCCCTATATAATTTTTATCATGAAACATTACGATAAAGTAAATAATAGAGAAGCAGTTAGAAGTCAGTATGAAAAATTGAATAATATTTTAATGCAAGAGTTAGGTGTTAAACCAAACACTGAAATACAAGATTGGTTTGAAGAATGGAAACAAATATATGCTTAAATACTCCTATATTTATGAGCACAATCCGCATTTACGGTTGTGCTCATTTTAATGATTCTATGATTTTGTTCCAAAAAGTAATCCCAGTTCTGCAGGAGTGCCTTCATATATACTATTTTTAATATAATAAATTTTACCTTCCGCAGTTACTACTTTCATCGTACATAACCCATTATATTCATGAAAAGCTTGTTTGAAAGTTTCAAAGGAGTGAATGGCTTTCCCATTGATTTCTTCTATTTTATCCCCGACATTAAAGCCTAGTCTTTGAGAGGGGGAATCTTCAACAACTCCTAACACACGCACCTTTTTATGTAATTCAAAAAATATAGGTGGTTTCTTTACGTCCTTTTTATAAAATGTGTAGTGGATTAAAGCACGACCAAATACTGCAATCATGACTGCGATAATTGATAAATAAGAGATGTACAAACTGCCAAAAGCAAGGACCATAACGATGATGGCTAAGGACAAAACATTTCCTGCTAACTTTTTTGTGTAGCTTTCTGGTAATTTTCCTTTAAATATATGACTAAAGCCGATAGCAAAAGGAATGATAAAGAAACTAAATTGTTCATTACCTATCGAAGCATATGGGAAAAGGAAATTTATTACGGGAAGTGTCCCTTCTGGGTATATAATAACTAGGGGAATGATACTTATTTTACTTACTGTTAAATTCCCAAACCATCTACCCCGGGTACTCCTACTTAACGATGGGAATGCCTCTTTATTTTTAAACCGTGCCAATAAGTATGCCTCGGCGATTAATAAGAGACTCATAATTAATATTAAACTTGCAAATAATTTATCAGTTAAAATTTGATTTGTTTTCTCATCTAATGGTAAGAAATAAAAAATAATTAATGTAATTCCGATCGTGTAACTTGCAGAAAGTAATGTATATTTATTCGTATATGTTAAAATAAGAATAACTGTACTTAAAATAATAATCATTTCATAAGAAAATGTCATTCGTAAACCAAGGGTAAGTAAGAGTAGAAACAAGGACATAACAATTGAAAGATAAAGTGTCTGTCTTAGTTCTGCTCTCATACCAAAAACTTGTTGATTGAAAAACTTTTTTTCTAATTGTATGCGATGATCACTTGGAAGAATGACTAACAAAATAATCCAATAAAACATTGGATTTAAGATAAGTTCTCCGAACGCTGTTAAACTTTCTATGACGAGATTCATCTGACCACCTTCGCATATTAACCGTTTTCTTTCTTGTCATTATATCATATAAACCTATGGTTGAATATTAGATAAAAATACCACGACATTTGTGTGGTAGAGTAGATTAAATTATATAATGTTTATGATATGATATAATATACTTTCATTTCGTTTGGAGGGATGAAAATGAAAACAGCAGAAGATAAAAATGCTTTGTTAAGGCGAGATGTAAACATGTTAGGAACGATTTTAGGCGAGATCTTAACATTGCATGGTGG
>DATGRX010000108.1:0-9469 GCA_035303185.1 Bacillota bacterium | reverse complement strand
TTGTGACCGAATAATGAACAGTTAGCGAATTTCTTGTACTTTTAGTAAGAAGTTTGTAAAATATGTGTACATGGGCTACTCATGTATTACTAGGACAAAAAAGAAGCCGACCCTAAAAGTAAGCCGGACCTTACTTTTAGGAGTCGGTTCTTTTTTTTATAAATGGAGAGCGAATATTTTGCGTTGTCGTGCGATAATATCCCTAAGTCGTGCAACAATCGTTCGAAGTCGTGCGATAATCGTAAAAACTCGTGCAACAACACCAAAAAGTCGTTCGATAACACCAAAGCTCGTGCAATAGCAGATTCAACTCGCTTCCGTCCCATTTTTTTGTCACCTGAACAATTCAAATAATCGTTCCATCATTCCTTCTCCCTCTTCTTCTTTTTTATCCTTATCCTCTCCATCCGGTAAATGCGCCGTACAATGGGTTTGCGGTTCGTTTCCTTTCTCAAAATACATGACACGGCTTGAGGGGCAATAGGGGGTTGCCCGCTCCCCTGTTTCCGGATCGATGGGAACGCCGATAACATCTGCGGGCGCGCTGAATTTATTTTCCGGTACATCTTCATGGGCCGTTTCCATGAAAGATGCCCAAATATCTTTCGCGTAAGTTACTTCATCTGCGATTTCCATTGAGCGATTGTCATCATAACCTGTCCAAACACCTGTCACAAGTGTTGGGCTATAGCCGATCATCCAACTGTCTGCATTTGTCGTACCGGACTTTCCGGCGTATGTTCTTGTCAGCTCATCGGCTATCGTTGAACCAGTCACAGCCATATAACCATCTAATTCCGAGTCGAACATACCAGTCATGAGCTGTGTTAAAATAAAGGCACTCTGTGGATCAAGTTTTTGCTCACCGTCCGTATCATCACGTTCAAAAATAACCTTTCCGTGCGTGTCGGTAATTTTATTAATCGTATGCGCTTTGATTTCTCGCCCCCCATTTGCCAGCATGCCATAACCTGTAACCATTTCATTCACAGAGACGGCGGCAGATCCGAGGGCGAGTGAAGGAACAGCAGGTAATTCGCTCGTGATGCCGAAATCTCTTGCAGTATCGACGAGTGTATCGGTGCCTAAAAACATATTCGTCTTCACGGCAAATATGTTATCTGATAATGCAAGTGCCTGTGCCAACGTAATCGGCCCGTCTGCATAATACCCATTGAAATTACCAGGTTCATAAACATCACCATCATCCAACGTAAATGCTGTCGGCTTGCTTATCAACTTTGTACTTGGTGTATAGCCGTTATTTAGAGCGGCGTAGTATAAAAATGGCTTAAAAGCGGAACCGGGCATCCGCTGCGCTGTATGTGCACGGTTAAAGGCGCTTGTTTCATAATCACGCCCGCCGACTAAAGCATGAATACCCCCGTCACTCGGATTCATCGCCAACGCCCCGACCTCTATCTCACTTTTATCTGTGATCGTGTTTTTTATTTTATCTTCTAATTTTTTTTGCAAATCTGTCTCCAGTGTTGTATAAATTTGAAAACTGCCAGACCGGACAGAATCCACATCGAGCTCTAACGCCCTTGCAGCCTCGTGTAAAGCCATATCTTGAAAATAAGGCCCAATTGTATCCTTTTCCAGGTTGTCTGCCTTTACATAGTTTAAATGTTCATTGACAGCTACCTCATACGCTTCGGCTGTCATTTGTCCGGTGTTTCGAAGTAAACTTAAAATATGTAATTGTCGTTTTTTCGCTCTTTCGGGATCATTGAACGGGGAATAATATGTCGGTCCTTTTGGAATCCCGGCTAACATTGCTGCTTCAGCCCAGTCTAATTCATCTGCAGATTTGTCAAAGAAATGGTTACTTGCGGCTTCAATTCCGTAAGCACCATGTCCATAATGAATGGAGTTTAAGTAAGCGGCTAAAATCTCATCTTTGGAATAATACATCTCCAGCCGAATTGTATAAAACGCTTCTTTTACTTTTCTGATCCATGTTTTTTCAAATGATAAATATAAATTTCGTGCCAATTGCTGACTGATCGTGCTCGCACCTTCTTTTAAAGAGAAACTTTTTATGTTAGAGACAATTGCACCGAAAATTCGCTTGAAATCAAACCCGTGATGTTGATAAAAATGTCTGTCTTCAACGGCAAGCGTTGCATCAATAAGCTTCGGAGATATATGATCGAGCGAAACCTGATCAAGGCTTTTTGTGCCATTTTCTTCACCGATTACTTCCTGATCTTGACTATATATGACCGTGTTTTGCTCATTCATTAAAGACGGCGGGCCTAAAAGAAAACTGGCAAAATAGATAGCCATGACAAAACAGATGGCTAAAGTGGCTAAACTTAACAATCCGGATAAAAGCAGATGTTTTTTTAAAAAAGTAAAAAGTTTTCGCTTCATAAGTGATAGCTCCAATTTAAAAACGTAGATTATATCCATTATGGGGAAAAAAGCAGAGAAATAAACACGTTGTTATAAAAAGTTACCGATTTAAAATTAAAATAAAACCTATAAAGAAATGAAAAATTCGGGAGTGATTTAGCATGAAAGCTGTTATTGATTTCAAAGAACATGAAGTATTTTTTGATTATCTTTCAAAAAGAACAACTATTTACCTATACTTATAAGGAAAAATGAGGGAAAATATAAGGAATTTGATGAAGATTAATTAAGTTGTTGAGCTTATTGATTCAGTCATAAAAAAGTAAAGAATTAAATCCGCAATTCCTTATTTAATGTTTACCTAATCAATAAGCTCCAGATCAAGTTTTTGTTGGCTGGAGAAAACCCTCCCACTGACAAATTCCGTTTTAGTTGATTCTCATCAAATTCTAACCTTATTCTCAGCTGTTTATAAATTTCACTAGATATACTGTAGTTAGAAAAGCTAATTGGGAGGAATAAAAATGAATAAATTATTAGTAACAGGAATAACAGCAGCAGGAATTTTACTAGGCGGAGCCTCAATCGCGGGGGCAGCTGTAAATAATAACAGTGAAACAACCGTGAAAGAAACGGCTGTTCAATCAGCGGAAGTGGTGCAGACAAAAGACGCTACAGCAGCAGAGAGTCTTCTTTCAATGGAAAAAGCACAGGAAATCGCCCTATCGGAACAAGATGGCCATATTGATAGCATCGAGTTAGAAAGTGATGAAGGGTATGTTTATTATGAAGTCGAAATTGAGAATGGTGATACAGAATACGACATCTACATCGAGGCTTCAACGGGAGAAGTATTAAAAGTAGACAGAGATGACCATGATGACGATGATTATGAAGTGAGCGGGGCTTTAGAAAACAGTATTTCTGCTGAAAAGGCGATGCAAATTGCAGTAGAAAAAGTTGGCGGCAAAGTAATCGAGATGGAATTGGATGAAGATGATAATCGCTATGAATACGAAATTGAAATAAAAACAAATGATGGTGAAGTGGAAATGACAATCGATGCCGTTACAGGAAAAATTCTCGAAATTGAAAAAGACGATTAAAGAGGCTGGGACAAAACTAAATCATGCAACATAAAAAACGAACATTACCTTTAAGGGAGTGCTGGCAATCGCTACGGTGAAATAACTACGCTTTCCATGGGCACGGCCTTAGCCTCCTCGCTCACTTACGTGTTCACTGCTGGGACTGGGACTGCGCACTGCTCGTCCCATCGAAAAACATTGCGATTACTCGCCCCATCGAAAACCTTTGTTCCCATTGGAGTTATTATGAACGAAACTAGCCCCTTGATCGTAATATCGTAGGTTAATTTTGGCAATATTGTTACCAAGGACATTACCAAAACAGAGCTATAATACGAAAGGGGCTAGTGACATGAATTATATCACAAAGTACGTAGGTTTAGACGTATCAAAAGAAAAAATAGCAGTAGCTGTTGCAGAGGAAGGACGTTCAAAACCAAGATATGTTGGTATGATTAACTATACGGTGGAGGCCATTAGGAAGCTAATGAAAAAATTAGGGGGACCCGACCAGCTTCAAGTTTGTTATGAAGCCGGTCCCACTGGCTATGGCCTCTATCGCCTCCTGAAGAGTATGGATATTGAATGTGAAGTCATAGCGCCATCACTAATACCACAAAAGCCTGGCGAGCGCGTCAAGACTGACAAACGCGACGCCATTAAACTCGCAACCCTTTATCGGGCCGGCGAATTAACACCTATCTATGTACCAACAGAAGATAATGAAGCACTACGGGATTTAGTCCGGGCACGCGAGGATATAAAGGAAGATGAATTAAGGGCCAAACATCGGCTCACAAAATTTCTCTTAAGGAATGAAATCAACCCACCTCAAGGAACTAGGAAATGGACAGTGAAATACTGGGATTGGTTGGATAGTTTAAAATTCGAACGTTCGGCATCCCGTGTAACGTTTCGGGAATATTTACAGCAACTAAAAGAATTTCAACAACGATTAAAAATATTAGAACAAGAAATTGAGGAGCAAGCTAGTGAGGGAGTCCATGCGCCTATGATCCAAATCCTTATGACATTACGTGGAGTAGCAGTTATTACAGCTACTAGTTTGGTTGCAGAAGTCGGATCATTCGAACGCTTTCAATCCCCAAAAGAATTTATGGCATACACTGGACTGGTGCCAAGTGAAAGTTCCAGTGGTAATTTACGTAAATTAGGCAACATAACCAAGACAGGAAATCGACATGTACGGAGGTTATTAATAGAGGCTGCGTGGAGCTATAGACATCAACCAGCAGTCAAAGGGGCGCTGAAAAAAAGACAACAAGGGCACCCAACTAATATTTTAGGGGTTTCATGGAAAGCTCAAAATCGTTTGTATAAAAAGTATTTTCGTCTATTAGGGCGTGGAAAAGAAAGTGGGAAGGCTATTACCGCAGTTGCAAGGGAGTTGGCAGGATTTATCTGGGCAATTGCACATGAATTTCAATTTGAAGCTAAGGAAAATTAAAATAACCATAAAATAAAAGTTAAGAAAATGTGTGAAAAGGAAATGAATATAGGGCCCGGAGGCAAAGGTAAAAACCGTAAAGGATAACGCACGACGTAGACTTGTGCTAGCTATAAATTAGTGAACGCACGCCAGGAGTTCGTGACAGATCCTTGAGACGGAAAGATAAAATGTGAGAACCCACGGATATCAGTGTGCCAATCGGAGCAGAGATTTTTGCCTTCGTGCCGTGTATTCATCTCCTTTATAAAATAAGAAAGGAGATGTCCCATCCTTTTAGCTTTTTTAAAGAATCTCACTCCTTTGATTGACAGTCAAGGAGAACTCTTGACAATCAATCAAAGGAGTGAGGAAAGGTTGGTAAGCTAAAAGGAAGGGGACATGTGGCCAACTAACTGCTTGAATAGAGGAAAATGAAAAAAAGAGTCTAAAAAGACCCTTTAATTAGAGTTGCCTAAAAAACGTATATTTAAATAAGTGAGGGGGTCGACTTGACAGTTTCGTTCATATCAGTCTACGTATTTCACCTTCGCTTTGTGCAGTTTTACTAATTCTGTAAGCAAATAAAATAGATAAAGTATTTGTTGCTTATTTATTTTACTTCATCAACAATTAAATAGATGTTGAATATCAAAAACTTCTTCTATTTGCGGTTATGTGAGTATAAACGCGGACACTAAGCGTAGTCAAAATACGTAGACTCCTGCGGGAACAGCACGAGCTGAAAATCCCGCAGGAAAGCGGTCTTTTCTTTCCGAGGAAGTTGAAGCCGTGCCCGCGGAAAGCGAAGTATTTTGACGGAGCGATGAGTTACCTCTTCAAAAACAACAACCCGAACTTCATCTAAATAATTCGAGATAAAGTTCGGTTTTTAAATACTTAAAATTCTTTTGTCCCAGTCTCGTTTTTATTTTCCCCACCGAGTTCTATGGAGCGCTCTGTTGCGCTTTTCACACATGCCATCATCATATTCTGGAAATCATGTTGTGCTAATGTTTCCAGACCCGCTTGTGTTGTGCCATTTGGGCTTGTAATGTTTTCGCGTAATGTTGCTGCAGATTCACCGGAATGCTTTAACATTTCACCTGCACCAATCACTGTTTGTGTAATTAAATCTTTAGCGATATCCGGCTCGAGACCGAACTCCACAGCAGCCTTTTCCATCGCTTCGACCATGTAATAAAAATACGCCGGTCCGCTCCCGGAAATCCCAGTCACCGTATGCATATCTTCTTCGGCAACAATTGCTGTTGTTCCAATGGTCTTGAACAATGATTCAACCTTATTCAAATGATCCCTCGTGGCACTTTGACCCTTTGTAATCGCTGTAGCGGAGTATCCGATTGAAGCGGATGTGTTTGGCATTGCACGGACAACTGGAACTTCATGACCGATCAGCGCTGATACAGCGTCCGTTGAAACCCCGGCAACAACGGAAACAACAAGTTGGTGTGGCTGGATATAATCTTTTACAGCATGAATAGCGACTTTTACATCATATGGTTTCATCGATAAAACAATAACGTCTGCATCAGTTAAGACATCCGCTTTATCTTGGCTGCATTGAATTTTGTAACGTTCTGAAAGCCTATCTAACCGTTCCTGATTATTTTTATTCGTAACATAAATTTGTTCCCTTTGTAAAAAAGATGTTTGGATCATCCCGGAGATGATTGCCTCTGCCATGGATCCGGCCCCGATAAATGCAACTTTTTTAAACATGTTTATGCCTCCCGTTTAATATATAAAAAACCCCACTCTGTCCAGTATCAAGGACGGAATGAGGTTTATATTATATCCGCGGTACCACCTAATTTGGTATTCAAAAGAGAATACCCGCTTTGGATTGATAACGCAGTACACTGCGGTTAAGTTTTATTTAACGACTCCCAGGTAGGTTTCAATAATGTAATTACAATGGAATCTTACAGCCGATGAATTCCACTCTCTTTTGTTTAACTATTATTTACTGGCCTGTTCATAGTCTTTCAAGTAATTAATATAAGTTCAACTTAAGTTTGCCGATAGCCAAGTTTTCTAATACTATATGCTGATCAATCTAAATTGTCAAGTTTGCTTTTTATAAATATAAAAAATAAAGCCACTACAGTGTAACGGCTTTATATTATCTCCAGATTTTATGCGCTTTTTAAAGTATAATGGAGGAGGAAGAGGGATTCGAACCCCCGCGGGCTTTGACACCCCTTTCGGTTTTCAAGACCGACCCCTTCAACCAGACTTGGGTATTCCTCCTTTTTTCGACCTTTATTAATATATAATAAAAATCGCTTTTTGTCAATTATGTTTGCTCAAATTAAAATAAACGTTGTAAAGTTTACTAATCATTTTCTTCTAAGGAGCCACCTGAAAAAGATGGAGAGTTTCCTGTAGAGATTTTTTCGACAATCGTACCTCCACCGCTACCTTCACCAGAACTGTTTTCCATATTTAATGCAGAAGGTGAAATTGGACCGTCAGTGTAATGAATTTCTTCGAACGTTACGGAACCTCCACCGCTCATTTTAAATTTTTCAGCAATAATCTTTCCTCTTATTTTTCCTCCTTCTTTAACTTTAAAATGGGCATTCGGGGCAAAGAATAATTGAGCATTGTTACTAGAACCACCTGTTATACTAAATTCTGTTCCTCCAGTAAAAATATTACCTTTAAATCCCCCACCAGCAGTTAAATATATGTTTGCATTTTCAGCATATAAGGATGCATTGATTTTTTGCGAACCATCTATAGTCACTTCCTCAATATTATTTTTCATAAAGATATTGAGTTGTTTAACTTTTCCATTTTGATTAATAGTACTTCCATTATCGATATTAAAGTAATCTACTATATAAAGTGTTAAATTTCCTTCTCCTTTAATATAAATATGTCCATTTTCTATATCAAATTTGTCCACTATTATTTCTGTGTCTTGATTGCCAATATCTAATGTTAATTTCGTATTATTTTGTAATTTTACCTCTTCAAAATATCCTAGTTCAGAGATTTCTATTGTCTTCATCTGATTACCGGATAATGATACACTATCATATCGTTCCGAATCATTAACTTCAGGAATTTGTGGAAATTCAGGCAATTCCGGTACAGTATATTTTTTATCCAAGAGCTTGATGCTAGGAGTAAACTCATCTTCATTTACATAATTTTTTACAATGTTTATATTTTCATCTTTTACATAAACTTCCCCATTAAAGTTAGGGCCACTATTATGAAACACAACTGAATCGGGAGCGGTTTCTGTTGAAGCAATATCACCATTAATCGTTCCACTTTTCATGGAAAAACTTCCACTCGTAAAAACAGCAAAGGGTGGTAATTCTGCTGGTACATTCTCTTCGATAAATTGGTATTTATCCTGCCATTCTACTCCAACTACTCTTGAAAGAGATCGACTTTCTTTTCCGACATATCCTTTTGAATAGATCTTAAATTGATAGTCTGATAATTTTTCAACACTAAGTTCTGCATATGCATTTTCTTGCTCAAAATCATCATATGTCGCGTCTGGAAAGAGTACATCACTTGAAAGTTCACGAATAAAATCGTCTTCGGTTTCCACGTTGTTTGCTTCATAGATTTTAATAATTTTATTTTTTAGTTGCTGTTCTTGATAATTCAATCCCGCTTCTGCAATATAAAAGGCGGACTGGTTATTTTTTTCTGTCGTTGAGGTTTTGAAAGACGCTGCAGAAAGAGTAATCATCGTTAGTGACAGAATTGATAAAATAACGAAAGTTGCAATAACCCCAATTAACACATATCCTTTTTCATTATTTTTAAATTCTTTCACATTATTCACCCCTTCCGACAATTTCTGTTTCTAATTGTTTTCCTGTTTCACTTTCGATGCTTATATAAACTTTGTTGTTGTCTCGTTTTTCAACAAAAAAATTTTTAATTTCATGAATATAATCCGAATCATTTCTTTGTAAAGTATCTTCTTGTAACACGTAAGACACTTGTTCATCTGGTGCTAATTGTATCAAAAGTTCGCTTTCATTTGCACTTACTTCTTCGGCTAAGCGTAATTCTTTCGTGATTGATTTCATCGCAATCGTTATATCTGTTAATTGTTCAGTACTTGTTGTTTGTGATTTAAATTGTTTTTGAACAACGACTTGAATGCCGACAAGAAAAATAATGACGATTGACACAATAACAAGGGTGGCGAGTACTTCAACTAAAGTCATTCCTTTTTCGTTTTTCAAGACTCGTCCTCCTTCCAATCAAGGAAGTTTTCCATCTCTGTTTCTAGTTTGTCTGTAGAAAGATCGTGTATTTCAATAAAAACATGTACTAACCCGATATTTTCATTTTCTTCTGTTGCTAGCTTTTTTATTTTTAAGCGTATATCGTAATGTTCTTCTTCTTTTTTATAAACTGTCCATTCTCCGTCTGTTTCGATTTTGGTGTAATCGAAGTCATTAGAATCTTCTATTTTTGTTATTGGAACCATTTTGCTAAATTCATACATGCGTTCCATTTCTTTTTGGGCGACATAAGTTGCTGAAATGACTCCTTCCGATTTATTTGA
>DATGRX010000107.1:0-16717 GCA_035303185.1 Bacillota bacterium | reverse complement strand
CTCATCCGTGCCGGGGAATTAGAAGCGGATTATGTCGTAAATATTGCTACATTAACAGGTGCTGTTGTCGCAGCCCTTGGCCCAAGTGTCGCTGGTATTTTCGGTGATGAAGAGTTAATGGATGAAATGAAGAAAATCGGTGACGAAAACGGCGACCGTGTCTGGCCACTTCCACTCGTAGAAGATTATGAAAGAACATTAAGCAGTGATTACGCTGATTTTAGTAATATTAGTAACCAAGCTTCAGCTGGTTCGATTACTGCAGGACTTTTCTTACGTAAGTTTGTTCATGATCCAAGCAAGTGGATTCACGTTGACAAAGCTGGCCGAATGGATGGTAAAGATAAAGGATATTATGCCAAAGGAGCGCCAGGATTTGGAGCACGTCTCCTAGCAGACTTTACAGAGCATGTGTCTAAGTAAACAAAAGGATTAGACCTAATGTAAGAAAGGTCTAATCCTTTTTTAATGTCCGAAGAAAAGATTATGAAGCTCCATTGGTTCGATAAGCTCTTGGTCACGATATACTCGCATGTTACCCGGTGAAATTTCATCAATAAGCATCAGTTCACTTGTTTCAGGTTTTCTGCCATATTCAAATTTAATGTCATATAATGTGACATCTCTTTTGGCCAATTCATTCTTGACAATTGTTGCAATGTCTTTCGTTAATATCATCATTTTTTCATACTCATCTTTAGTAAGAATGCCTAGTGTAATAAGTGCATCTTTTAAAATTGGTGGGTCACCTCGTTCATCATCTTTAATCGTGCATTCAATGAGTCCGCCAAGGGGATCGTGTTTCTTACAATAATCGCCATATCTTCTAACAAAGCTTCCATCAGCATAAAATCTAACGATTACTTCAATTCCTTTTCCTAACATCTTGGCTTTTTTAACGATCATGCTCGCATCTTCTACATTCGCAGAAACAAAATGGGTTGGGATTTGTTTTTCCTTTAGCTTTTCAAAAAAATATTTTGTAAATTTTACATTTGCTTGACCGGATCCGGGGATTGTTAATCCAACAGTATTTGCACCTGGATCAAATGAACCATCAGAGCCTGTCACGTCGTCTTTAAATTGCAGTAGTACGTGATTACTATCCTTTTCATAAACGTCTTTTGTTTTACCTTGATAGAGTCGTTGCATTATAACGTTCCTTTCTTATGTTTGCATGTTTACTTCAAAGTATAGCGTAAATGATCGAAAAAGAAAAAATATATAAAGCTATTTCTGCTAATAAAGAAAAGATGTTTGTTACAATGGAATAAGAAATACTACAAGCTATTTACAGGTTCAGTGCTTTTGTTATAATGAAATAAAATTAACTAAATTATTATTTAAAAGTGAAATAAAAAGTCAAAAAGGACCTTGTTCATGATCGTTCACAAAGCTGACGAACCTTCGTGAACATTTTGTTACAACTTGTGGGATGGCTATTTTATGGCCAGAATTTTTCTTATAATAAATATATAAGCAGGAGTGGAACAGATATGATCACTGAGCAAGTTTTCAAGCAGTTAGAGAAAGTTGTCGGTGAGGAAAATGTGGAAAAAGAACAGGCAAGTTTATTAGCATATTCTTATGATTCGACAGCGCAATTTCAAGCTTTACCAGATGCCGTTGTGGCACCAAGAAATACAGAGGAAGTTTCTCAAATCGTTAAATTGTGTAACGAACATCATATTCCTCTTGTACCAAGAGGTTCAGGAACGAATTTATGTGCAGGGACGACACCACTAGAAGGTGGAATTGTATTACTGTTTAAACATATGGATAAAATTTTAGAAATCGATGAAGATAATTTGACAGCCACCGTTCAACCAGGAGTTTTTACAGAAGAGCTTATTCAAGTTGTCGAGGAAAAAGGGCTATTTTACCCACCGGATCCGGGTAGTATGCATATATCACAAATTGGAGGAAACATTAGTGAGAACTCAGGGGGATTACGAGGTTTAAAATATGGTGTCACAAGGGACTATGTTCTTGGTCTTGAAATCGTTTTGCCAAATGGAGAGGTCATTCGAACAGGCGGTAAATTAGCAAAGGATGTTGCTGGTTATGATTTAACGAGACTATATGTCGGGGCGGAAGGAACCCTTGGTGTAATCACAGAAGCGACATTAAAATTACTTCCAAAACCAACATATAAACGTACAATGCTCGCTTTGTATCACGATATTGAAGAAGCGGCTGAAACTGTTTCTGCCATCATCGCAAACCGTATCATCCCGGCGACATTAGAGTTTTTAGACCAAGCAACGGTAGAAGTTGTCGAAGATTATACAAAGATTGGCTTGCCAGTGAATGCAGAAGCGATTTTATTAATTGAGCAAGATGGGGAAGAAGAAGTTGTTACAAGGGATATTGAAAAAATTGCTATTCTTTGTGAAGAAAATGGTGCTTTTGAAGTTACCGTCGCTGAAACAGACGAAGAAGCTGAATCGCTATTAACCGCTAGAAGAGCTGCTCTATCAGCATTATCCCGACTGAAGCCGACAACGATTTTAGAAGATGCAACGGTTCCACGCTCTGAGATTGCGAATATGGTTCGGGCGATTACAAAAATTGCCGAAAAATACGATGTG
Organism: Bacillota bacterium; assembly: GCA_035303185.1. Classification (GTDB taxonomy): domain Bacteria; phylum Bacillota; class Bacilli; order Bacillales; family Amphibacillaceae; genus CALAMD01. Next base: position 14,126 of record DATGRX010000107.1, on the reverse strand, counting down.
ACGATTTGTACCTTTGGTCATGCAGGAGACGGAAATTTACATCCAACATGCTTAACAGATGTCCGAGATAAGGGTGAAATCAAACGAGTTGAAAAAGCTTTTGAAGAAATTTTCAAAGAAGCCGTTAGACTCGGTGGAACGATTACCGGAGAGCACGGCGTCGGCTCCATGAAATTACCCTACCTCCATTTGAAAGTCGGCGAAGCAGGTATTGATGTGATGCGTCAAATAAAACTTGCTCTTGATCCAAATAATATTATGAATCCCGGCAAAATGTTCACCATTGATGATAGAAAAAGAGTGGTGGTGAACAAATGACAACTGTAGAACAGCGAAAATTTCAAGAAGCCTTTCAAGAACATTTAGATTATGATGAATTACTCAATTGTACGAGATGTGGATTTTGCTTACCGAGTTGTCCTACTTATGTCCAATCCGGAAAAGATGAAGTTCAATCACCACGAGGGCGCATCGCACTAATGAAAGGTGTTGTAGACGGATTAATCGAGGTAACCGATGAAGTAAAACAATCGATTGAACTTTGTTTAGGTTGCCGGGCCTGTGAGCCAGCCTGCCCGTCGGGTGTTAATTTCGGAAGACTATTAGAACAAGCTCGTGAAGCGATTCATCAAACAGAACGAAAGCCACTTCATGAAAGACTTGTAAGAAATATTGCTTTTGATAAATTGTTTCCCCACCATGAACGAATGATTTCAACGGTTGGTTTGCTCCGTTTTTATCAAAAGTCAGGTTTACAGACGATGACACGTAAATTAGGGATTTTAAACTTTTTCCCAGATCATATGAGAACAATGGAAAAAGCATTGCCTGAAGTTCCAAAGCGAAAGCAGATGAAACATCGTCCGACATATATCGAAGCAACAAAATCGACACGAAAGAAGGTAGCCTTCTTTTCAGGATGTTTAATGGATACAATGTTTTTAAATATTAATGATATGACAACGAAACTCTTATCCTATGCTGGCTGTGACATTGTCATTCCAGATATACAAGGTTGTTGCGGAGCTTTGCACGGTCATAGTGGAGAAAGAGAACGAGCAAAAGAAATGGCTAAGAAAAATATAAAAGCTTTTGAAGATGCAGAAGTCGACTACATTATTACGAATGCCGGTGGTTGTGGAGCGTTTTTAGTTGAATATGATTATTTATTACAAGATGATCCAGCATGGGCTGAACGAGCGAAACAATTTACAAGCAAAATAAAAGATGTAACTTCAATATTAGTTGACTTAAATTTTCATAAAAAACCGCTGAAGGTAGACAATCAAATTGTCACGTATCAAGATTCATGCCACTTACGAAATGGTCAAAACACTTACCGTGAACCGAGAATATTATTAGAGGCTATATCAGGAATGGAGTATAAAGAAATGACGCAGGCAGATAGTTGCTGTGGTTCAGCGGGGATATACAACATCGTTCAACCGGAAATGTCAATGAAAATTTTAGATGATAAAATGGCACATGTTAAAGAGACAAAAGCTCAAACGATTGTTACAACAAATCCTGGTTGTTTACTTCAAATGAAATTAGGAGTCGAACGAGAAGGACTTAGTGAACATGTGCGAGCGATTCATATTGTCGAATTGCTTATCGAAGCTTATGAACAAGCTCGAACTATTTCATAAAGAATTAATTTGTGAGGGAAGAAAGTGGAGAAATTAACGATATCATCTTTAATAAATATTTTAGAGGAAATTGTTCCAAATGATGCTTCAATCGCCATAGCTGATGATAAGCGATTTATTGATTATTATCCAAGTGAATATGTTGATTTAAATATCCGGCCAGGCGATGAAATTGATAAGGAAACAGTGACCTACAAAGCATTAACGAATCAAAAAAAGGTATCTGAGTTTAAAGATGATCGATTGTTCGGGATGCCGTATTATGGTATTTCTGTCCCGTTACTTTCAAACGGAGAGCCAAAGGGTTGTATTACAACAATCCTGCCACATAGGCAAAATTATTTCCCAACGGAAATGTTAACGATACGTACAACAGATAGATGGACACCCGTTCGTTTTTCAGAAGTCATTGTTTTAGAAGCACTACAAAGGCGGACAAAAGTTCAAACGATAAATAAAGCAGGTAATCATAGATACAATTTAACGAAACTTGAATTTATGTTACCAAGCGATATTTTCATCAGATGTCATCGATCTTATATTGTAAATATTAATCATATCGTTGAAATTCATCCTGATTCACATTCGACATTTATGTTAATTATGAAAAACGATATCCGGGTCCCGGTCAGCCAAACGTATGCGAGAAATTTACGACGATTATTACACTTTTAATCAAAAGCTATCATTTCTCACTAAAAAAATCTGTGCCTTATGTACCGATTTTCGTCGTTTAAGCCAAATAAAAGCCCTTTCATTCAAAAACGAATGAATAGACAAAAGGAACTTGATAAAATTTATCGTAAGAACATTTTTAAAGAGGTAGGTGTTACAAATGACCATTAAAAAAGATATGTATATTGAAATTCCAGAGCTACATGACCGTGTAGTAGGAGCTGAGGACGTAGCAAGCTGGATTGAAGATGGCATGACTTTAGGTTTAAGTGGATTTACGCGTGCTGGTGATGCAAAGGCAGTTCCTTTTGCGTTAATTGAAAGGGCGAAGAAAGAACCACTTTCTGTAAACATTTTCACAGGAGCCTCCCTAGGTTCAGATATTGATAAAATGTTTGCTGAAGTAGGTTTAGTAAATAAACGAATACCTTTCCAAGCAGATCGTACAATGCGTCAAAAAATAAATGACGGAGAAATGATGTTCGTCGATCATCATCTCGGTGTCATGGCAGAAGATATTCGTTCAGGTGTACTTGGTGAAATTGATTATGCTGTCATTGAAGCGATTAAAATAACAGAAGATGGAAAGATTATCCCAACTACGTCTGTCGGAAACTCTTCTAACTTTGTAGCTAATGCGAAAAAAGTCGTCGTTGAAATTAATCAAGCACATCCCGAAGAATTAGAAGGAGTTCATGATATTTATGAGCCAGCAGAACAAGGAAAACGTGATCCAATTCCATTAACAGGTGCAGCGGATCGAATTGGTGAGTCGGGCATTTCGGTCGATCCAGAAAAGATTGTCGGTATTGTATTTACAAATTATGAAGATTCACCATCAACAATTTTACCACCAGATGAAGAAACGGATATGATCGCCGAACATTTAATTAAGTTTTTGAAAAAAGAAGTTGAAGCCGGAAGATTAACAAATGAATTAGCACCTCTTCAGGCAGGTATTGGTACCGTCGCAAATGCTGTACTTTATGGACTTTTGGAAACAGATTTTGAAAATTTAGAAGTTTATTCTGAAGTTTTACAAGACGCTGTATTCGATTTAATCGATGAAGGAAAGGTAACCCATGCATCTGCATGTTCCATGACATTGTCTGAAGAAAAGATGAAAAAAGTTTTTAATAACTTTGATGATTATAAAGATAAACTTGTTTTACGACCACAAGAAATTTCTAACCATGTTGAAATTATCCGTAGACTTGGAATCATATCTATTAATACTGCTCTAGAAGTTGATATTTATGGAAATGTAAATTCAACACATGTTGGAGGTTCAAACATGATGAATGGGATCGGAGGTTCCGGAGATTTTGCTCGGAACGCAAGACTTGCGATTTTTGTTACGAAATCTTTAGCAAAAGGTGGAGACATCTCAAGTATCGTTCCGTTCGTCTCCCATGTTGACCATACAGAGCACGATGTAGATGTCATTGTTACCGAACAAGGATATGCAGATATTCGTGGTCTTGCTCCAGTTGAGCGAGCACAAGTTATTATCGAAAATTGTATCCATCCAGAATATAAAGAACAAATGCTAGAATATTTCAATATGGCACGACTTCGTGGCGGACATACACCACACGTTCTCGAAGAAGCCTTTTCCTGGCACGTCAACTTAGCACAAAATGGAACAATGCTAAAAAAAAGAAGTCATAAAGTATAACTTTAATTGACGAACCCTCTAAGAAATGATTCTTAGAGGGTTTTTTTGTAAGATGATAAGTAGGGGTGATGGTATGGTTATTTATAAACAAGGTGATTTGTTTCAAGATGATGCTGAAGCGTTTGTAAATGCTGTAAATGTCGTGGGAGTAATGGGAGCAGGGATTGCTTTACAATTTAAAAAACGTTATCCGGATATGTTTGAGGCCTACGAAAAAGCATGTAGTGACGGCGAACTTCAACTCGGAAAAATGCATGTTTATGAACGGGAGAAGGACGATCCAAAATATATAATTAATTTCCCAACATTGCACCATTACCGGGACAAATCAAAGCTTTCGGATATAGAAGCAGGATTACAAGATTTAGTAGAAGTCGTTAAAAAGCATAACATCCAATCGATCGCGATCCCACCTCTCGGGTGTGGTGCTGGCGGATTAGCTTGGGAAGATGTTAAACAATTAATTGAGGAAGCTTTTTCAAAGGAAGATATAACGGTCCATTTATATGAACCAATGTAAAGCTTTTAAACTCCAAGGAAATGTCTATTCCCTTGGAGCGCTCTTTTTAATGGGTATAAAATAGTTCCTGTATTTCATCGATGTTTTTCGTTTTTTGTAAAGCAAGCATTAATAAAATGCGCGCTTTTTGTGGAGAGAGATTATCGGCTGTGATCGCTTGTAAAAAGGAGTAATGTGTAATGTGGGGTACATTCCCACTACTTACTCGACTACTACGAACGACAAATAAACCTTTCTCCTCGGCTACTTTAAGCGCCTCATCTTCTTTTGGTGAAAATCTACCAGCACCTGTACCAGCCATAACGATACCAGCATAATTTCCACTTTTAGCAATATATTCAATCAAATCTCCAGTAGCACCAGCATAGGAATATAAAATAGCAACTTCTTTCATATTTGTTAAAGAAACGTCTTTAAAAGCGGATGTTACGGTATGGCGTTGCACAGGCTCTTGATAGTACATCACTTTAAGATCCCCAGTAATAAAGCCTAAAAACCCAAGCTCTGGAGATTGAAAAGCTTCAAGGGCGTATGTATCCGTTTTTGTTACGTTCCGTGCATTGCTAATTGTTTCATTCGATACAACTAGAACACCTTTCCCTTGCGACTCGTCATGGGCAGCGACAACTATGGCATGTAATAAATTTAGATGCACATCTGTACTCATGGCAGAAAACGGACGTTGTGCCCCAGTGAGGATGACAGGCTTTTCACTATTTACGGTTAAATGAAGAAAATAAGCCGTTTCCTCCAAGGTGCTCGTTCCATGGGTAATGACAATTCCATCATAATTATCTTCATATAAATATGTATGAACCATTTCCCGTAACTGTATCCAATGATTTTTATTAATCGCTGTACTACTTATATTATCTAGTTGAACAATGTCAACCTGAGCAATATCTTTTATTTCAGGAATAGCTTCAATAAGCTCTTCACCCGTTAACTTTCCGGAAGTGTAATTTTTAAAATCTAAACGATTTTTACCAAGCGCAGAAATCGTCCCCCCGAGAGAGATCACTTTGATTCTTTTCATCGTATCCAACTCCTTCTGTAACAAATTATATCGAATTATTATAAAAACAGAAAAGAAACGAATTCTGAATTGATAGAAATCATATGTATCGAATGATATGATAAAAGAAGTTGACCTTTAAGGATAAAACTTAGGGAGATGAGAACATGAAACCAGTCATCGGAATTACTTCATCGGTATCAAAGGATGAAGAAAAACAACATATTTCCCAACGAATGGTTCAATCTGTCGTAAAATCCGGGGGAATTCCTGTTGTTTTGCCAAACTTTGTAGATGAAGAGGCTACAAAAAAATTGGCTCGTAAAATAGACGGCTTACTAGGTTCGGGAGGATATGATGTTAACCCATTAATGTACGGGGAACAACCACATCGGAAAAACGGAACAGTTACTCCTTTACGAGATAAGTTTGAGCTTGCCTTATTTCAAGAAATGCTTAAACAGGATAAACCAATTCTCGGAATATGCCGTGGTATGCAGATGTTAAACGTTGCAGCAGGTGGAACTTTATATCAAGATATTTATGCTCAACATGAACAGGAACTTTATAAACATAGCCAAGAAGCACCGACATATTATGGGACACATACGGTAGAGGTTACGAAAGGTAGCTTTTTCTACGATATCGTGAAAAAGGATGAGATTATCGTAAATAGTCATCATCATCAAGCGGTTAAGGATGTTGCTAAAGGTTTTAATGTTAGCGGTAAGGCAACCGACAGTATCATTGAAGTGATAGAAAGTACGAAACATACGTATGCTTTAGGTGTCCAATGGCATCCAGAAAATATGATTGAAGTTAAAGATGAATCGTCTGTAAGGATTTTTCAGTCATTTATTCAAGCTTGTCAATCATAAGAAAGGGGATTGTATTGTGAAAATTATTGATACTCATTGTGATGCATTGTTAAAGTTACAATTGGCTAAAAATGGTAAGGAGTACGGCAAAAGACCACTATCTTTTACAGATGCTGATGAACTTGAAACAAATGTTGAACGATTAACGAAGGGAAATGTGAAAGTCCAGTTTTTTGCCATTTTTATTATGCCTGACTTACCGTCCGATTTGAAATGGCAACACGCCCTTGAGCAAGTCGATTTGTTTTATACAGAAATTTTAGGTAAACATAAACAGATGAAGCATATAAAAAAGTGGTCTGATATAGATAAGTTAGCTGATGATGAGATCGGAGCGGTGTTAACTTTAGAAGGAGCTGACGCCTTTGGTAACGATTTAATGAAATTACGTACCTTATATCGACTAGGTGTTTTATCTCTTGGTTTAACGTGGAATAATACCAATTTGTGTGCCGATGGCGTTGGAGAACCCCGTGGTGCAGGTTTAACTGAATTAGGTAAGGAAGTTGTTGATTTAAACAATCAAAATCATGTGTTTACCGATGTGTCTCATTTAAATGAGAAAGGTTTTTGGGACGTCATGGAACTGGCTAAGTACCCAATGGCATCTCATTCAAATGTGAGAGCTTTATGTGATCATCCTCGAAATTTAAATGATGACCAAATCGAAGCAATGTTTAAGAATGACGGGTTAATCCATGTCGTTTTTACTCCACCTTTTATTCGCAAAGATAAAACAAAAGCTACTATCGGACATTTAATTGAACATATTGATCACCTTTGTTCATTAGGTGGTGTTGACAACATTGGTTTTGGTTCTGATTTTGATGGTATTTTTTATCATGTGGACGATTTAGAACACGCGGGAAAGTTCGAGAACTTAATTAATGAATTATTAAAGCATTATTCGGAAGAAGAAGTCCGGGGTTTTGCTTATGAAAACTTTATGAATCAGCGACCAGGAATGTAAGGGGGAGACATCGTGATGTTACAAGAGAAAGAAAAACAGCAGCTTAATGAACAATTGAAAAATTATAGTGATCGATTAAGGATTCCGGGTATGGCGATCATGGCTCATCAAGATGGAGAAAAGGTTTATGAATATTATTATGGATTCCGAGATGAAAAAGAGGAGTTACTAGTTAATGGAGATACTGTTTTTGGGGTTGCATCCATTACAAAGTCTTTTGCCGCCCTTGCAATTATGCAATTACAAGATGCCGGTAAATTGTCCGTATTAGATCCAGTCCAAAAGTGGCTTCCTCATTTTGCTTTACCTAATGATGGTGCCTCAGACAAAGTAACGATCCATCATTTAATGACCCATACAGCAGGACTACCTGGTATGTATGCTGTCCATCTTGCTCGACTGCAAAGCATTTTAGACGATCCAGATGGTAGTTATTTATTTGCAGGCGATCATATTTTACATAAAGATCCGATTTCAACGGTAGACGATATGGTTGAGATTATGAAAAACACAGAAGTTTCTTTACTAGGACAGCCGGGAGAAATGTTTAATTACTCGAATGAAGCTTATGCTCTGTTACAAACGATTATTGAAGAGGCAAGTGGTGAAGATTTTCTCACTTATATGGATAAGCATGTTTTTGAACCATTACAGATGAATCGCTCAACGTTTTTGCAAGCAAAATTAGAAGAGATGGATAATGTAACAGAAATTTTTGCTTATGATAAAACACCGGAACGAAAGGTTTTCCATTCACCGAGTTGGTGGGATGTTGGAGAAATTTATACAAATGGCTCATTAAAAGCGTCCGTTTCTGATTTAATGAATTATGTCGATATGTATGTTGGAAATGGCAAATTCCAAGGAAAAACGATTTTATCAAAGGATAGTGTCGAGCAAATGACAACACCGCATGTTATAACACCGAATGATGTTGAGTATGGTTACGGTTTTATCATCGGTGAAGTAGGCGGTTATAAAACCTTTGGACATGGTGGTGGTATAAAAGGTGTATCTTCTTTCATGTTGGCTGTCCCGGAAAAAAAGCTATCGATTGTTGTTTTAATAAATATCGCCGAAGCACCGGCAGAAAATATGGCCCTTCAAGTGATGAGACAGTTATTAAAGCTTGAAAAGGAAAAGAACGATCTACCAACTATTGATGTATCAAAAGAACAGTTAGAAACATATTGTGGAAAGTATCGTTCTCAGGAAGGACAAGAAGTTCATGCAGAAATTAACGAGGAAGGGCAGTTGCAACTACTTGTCGGTGTAAGTACGATTCCATTACGTCCAGTCGCAGATCATGAATTTTTAACTCAAGATAATAAAAAAATCACTTTTATCGTAGAAAACGGTAAAGTGAAGGCGATCTTTAGGGGATTAAGATATATTGAAAAGGAATAGATAAAGCTATTTTTATGGAAATCACTCACGTAAATCCTTCCAATAAGTAGTTATTAAACAACTACCTTGGAAGGATTTTATATTTCTAATACGGTCTAAAGGGTTAGTAAATGTTATTCCTTGACAATATACCCACATGGGTATACAATGTGCATAAAACAATTAAAAAAGAGAAGGATTTGATGAGCTAACTTAGTTATGCTCTTTATTTTTAGCTTTATAATATACCCTATTGGGGTATAAAGGATCAAATTATTTATAGGAGGAGAGGAAATGAAGGAAACAAAGGTTTATGTAACAAGTACATGTCCATATTGTGTAATGTTAACGAATTATTTAACAGAGAAAAATATTGCTTTTAGAGAAGTGAATGTTGAAAATAATCCTGAAGAAATGCAACGAGTCGTTGAAAGTACTGGTCAAATGGGAGTTCCCCAAACGGAAATAAATGGAGAATGGGTTCTGGGCTTTGATCCAGAAGGGATTCAAGCAGCTTTAAACAAATAAATAAGCGAGAAATCTTTTGGTTTTTCGCTTTGCTCAACAATACGTAACAGTAGACTTTCTAAAATATTATCTGTAAGCTAATAATTGTTCTTTGATTCACACTAGGATTTCAAGCAAGTTTCGAAGAATTTGAGTGAAAGGAGTTTGATCTTTTTGAAAATTGTACAACCGAAGCCCTTTACTTTTGAAGCGGGGAAACGGGCTGTTCTTTTATTACATGCTTTTACAGGGGATTCCGCCGACGTACGTATGCTTGGCCGATATTTGCAAGAAAAAAATTATACAACCCACGCTCCTATATATCGAGGTCATGGTGGGGCTTTAGAAGAAATAGCGAAAACCTCTGCTACGGATTGGTGGGAAGATGTGCTTGCAGCTTATGACCATTTAAAAAGTTTAGGCTATGAAGAAATTGCTGTAGCTGGGTTATCTTTAGGCGGAGTACTTGCTTTAAAGCTAGCTGCAACAAAGGATATTAAAGGAATTGCGACCCTCGCAACACCAATCTTTTTTGATAATAAAGATCGATTACTTGTGACATTTAAAGGATTTGCGAAACAATATAAACAATTTGAGCAAAAAAGCCCAGAGGTTATTAAACAAGAAATCGATTTGCTAATGGATAAGGCACCGAAAACGATTGATTCCCTAGAACCGCTTATTCAGGAAGTAGATAGCAGTTTAAACAAAATAGACAAACCTGCTTTAATTGTTCAACCTGTAAAGGATCAATTAATTAATACAGATAGTGCATCTTATATATATGAACATATTTCCTCGCGAGAGAAAGAATTATTATGGTATGAGAAGTCCCAGCATGTTGTGACAACAGGGGTAGAAAGAGAAAGACTTCATGAGGATGTATATACCTTTTTAGAATCATTACCTTGGACGGTATAAATATTAACATAAACAAAGGTTCTTTGTAGAAAGATTTTTAAACCCTAGGATCAATAACCTGTGATCCTAGGGTTTTTGTTGGGTAAAATTGCTGTTTCAAAACATTGTTGTTCTCTAGAAATGTAGTATGATAGATTCAAAGGAATAATAACGTTCATACATAAAAGCTAAAGGATGATGGTCATTGATTTCAGTTGCAGATGTTAAAGAAGCGAGAAAGCGAATCTCACCAATTATTCATGAAACACCGATATTTCAATCTACTCTACTATCGAAATTATGTGGGAACAATGTGTTTTTAAAAGGAGAACATTTACAAAAGACAGGTTCGTTTAAAATTCGTGGAGCAACGAATAAAGTGAAAGTAGCTGTCGAAGAAGGGGCAAAGCTTTTGACGACAGCTTCCTCTGGAAATCACGGTCAAGCGGTTGCCTATATTGCTAATGAGTTGAACGTGCCAGCGACAATCGTTGTACCGAAAGATATTAATTCAAGCAAAGAGGCTGCCATCCAGGCTTATCAAGGGGAAGTGGAAAAATGTGGGATGACATCTAATGAACGCTTACCACGAGCGAAGCAAATTGCTGTAGACAAAGAAGGAGTATACGTTCCACCGTATGACGATCCGTATATTATTGCAGGGCAAGGAACAATAGCCCTTGAGCTTCTCGAACAAATCGATCATATCGATATGATTCTCATTCCAATCGGTGGAGGAGGGCTCGTTTCAGGTATTTTAACAGCAATCAAACAATTAAAGCCTGAGATACAAGTGATCGGCGTTGAACCTGAAATCGCGAAAGACACATATTTATCTTTACAAAAAGGAGAAATTACATCGATTGAGGAAACGACATCGATAGCTGATGGTTTACGAACAAGCCAGCCTGGCGATGTCACGTTTCCGATCATCCATAAATATATCGATGATATCGTCTTAGTTAGTGAGAATAGTATTAAGCAAGCAATGTTTTTAGCGTTAGAGCGAACGAAGCAGCTTATTGAACCTTCAAGTGCTGTTACGATTGCTGCTGCCATGTACAATAAAATAAATGTGTCAAATAAAAACGTTGTTTGTGTCATTTCTGGCGGGAATGTAGATTTACAAAATTTCCGAGCGTACATGCCAAACTAGTAAAAAAGCTTGAGTCGGAAAATCCGCTCAAGCTTTTGTTTACTTTGATGTTAATCCTTCATGAATCATTTCAATATTGTAACGGAGAAACTTTACGTATGTGTCTCCTTCTTCACCAGGCTTGCCAATTTCGTCGGAGAACACCTCACCGTAAATTTCAACGCCTGTTTCATCAGAAATAGTTTCCATCGAACGTTGATCAACATTCGTTTCAACGAACAAAACAGGAGGCTCTTTTTCTTCGATAAATTCAATAAGGGATGTCATTTGTTCAGGCGTCCCACGTTCTTCTGTATCGACTTGGAAAATATATCCTTCCTCTAGACCATATCGAGCGGCCATGTACTGATAGGCTCGCTCACTTGTGATTAAAATGCGATTTTCCTCTGGGATATCATTAATTTTTTCTTCATACAGTTGCTCAATTTCTTCAAGCTCAGCGATATATTCCTTTGCTCGCTCGGTAATCTCTTCTTTACGGTCTGGTAAGTTTTCCATTAACGCATCTCGAACATTTTCAGCCATATGGATACCGAGTACAGGATCTAAAAATGTATGTGGATTTATGTGTTCTGGTTGACCTTCATGTCCTTCAAGATACATCGGTTCCGCACCGTCCATAAGCATGTAAAAATCGTCTAATTGTTTGTCAATAGAGTCGGCAAACTTAACGATCCAGCCGCCCTCTTCATTTCCTTCTAAATTAAATCCATTATAGAAAATAATATCAGCATCTGTCGCTATCTTAATATCTTCTGGTAACGGGTCATATTCATGTGGGTCTGTTCCGATCGGGACTAAGTTATGTGTTTCAACAAAGTCTCCACCAATTTGTTTAACCATATCTTCAATTAAAGTAAAAGATGTAATCACTTGTAATATGTCATCATCAATTTTTTCTTTCACTTCATCTTGACAAGCTGTCAGTAAGAATAACCCCAAAAAAAGTATAAGAACGATCTTCATATTTCGCATGGTGTCCAAAACTCCTTTGCTAATTTTTGTTTGCATATTTTGCTTGTTGTTCTCGAACTCTACGCCATACAACACCTTCACTCGGTGAAAACAAAAAGGCTAATCCAAAAAATCCTGTCGCAACTAAAACAATTAATGGTCCTGGTTGAATATTAAATTGAAAGCCAATATAAATTCCGATAATCGAAGAAAGTGTCCCAAATAAAGATGCTAATCCGATCATTCGGGATAACCGATTCGTAAGTAAATAAGCGGTTGCCGCAGGTGTGACTAACATAGCAACAACGAGAACAACTCCAACTGTCTTTAAAGAAGCGACAGTCACTAAAGTAAGCAAGGTCATAATAACGTAATGGATCATTTTTGTTGGGAGCCCGTATACTTTCGCCATCGTTTCATCAAAGGAACTAATGAGTAATTCCTTATAAAATAAGAACACGGTAAGTAAAACGACGATACCGATGCCCAACGTTAAATACATATCTCCTGAACTGACAGAAAGCACATTTCCAAATAAAATTTGTGTTAAGTCTTGGGCAGTTTCTGCTTTAACGATTAATATGATCCCAAGGGCAAAGGCGGCAGTAAAAACAATACCAATGGAGGAATCACTTTTAATCCGACTATTTTGACTGACATAACCAATACCGAGGGCAGTGAGGAGACCGGTAAAAACCGCTCCGTAAAAAAAGTTAATGCTAAGCATATAAGAAATTGCGACTCCCGGTAATACCGCATGGGAAATCGCTTCACCCATTAAGGCCATTCCTCGTAAAATGATAAAGGAACCGATAACACCAGAAATAATTCCAACAATTATAGCGGTAAACATAGCTCGCTGTAAAAAACTATACTCTAATAAGTCATTAATAAACTCCATTACTTATCAGCTCCTCTCGATGAAAGTTGAGGAATCTGAATGTTGTATGCTTCGCTCATATGTTGTTCAGTAAGGACTTCTTCAACATTTCCGTAAGCAATTAAGTGTTTATTTAATAATAATAATTCATCAAAATACTCTTCGACCTTCGTTAAATCATGATGAACGATAAAGATTGTCTTTCCCTCATCACGAATTTCTTTTAGAATTCGAACAATTTCTCTCTCACTACGCATATCGACACCAACAAAGGGTTCATCTAAAAAGAAGTAGTCGGCTTTTTGGGCTAAAGCCCGGGCTAGAAATACTCGTTGTTGTTGTCCTCCGGAAAGTTGCCCGATTTGTTGATTTGCATAAGTGTCCATACCTACTTTCTTTAAACAGTCCAGGGCTAACTGTCGATCCTCAGCAGAGGGTCTCCGGAGCAAACCAAGTTTCGGATACGTCCCGAGTAAAACAACGTCTCGAACGAGAATCGGAAAATCCCAATCAATATCACTGCGTTGTTGAACGTAAGCAATTTTTTCTCGAACATTTCTCATCGGTTGACCTTGAAAAGAGACAGTTCCACTATCTTTAGGAATAAGAGAAAGTATCGACTGGATTAATGTTGATTTTCCAGCTCCATTAGGACCGATAATACCAATTAAATTACCTGTTTGACATGTGAAACTTACATTTTCAATAGCAATTTTACCTAAATAGGAAACTGTTAAACGATTGACATTTATTGCATTATCCATATACAACACCTTTCTAAACATTAACAAAGTTGTGTTAAGTAAATAATATTTCATCAAGGAAACATTTTTGCACAAGGGAAACATTTTTATAAAAAGAAAAGACTATCTTTTTATTTAATTAAATGAGAAATATATTGTCCGTTCATTCTCACTAAAAGATGAAAAGTAGATCATCCGAACTTAAAGTTGAAATT
>DATGRX010000106.1:0-43321 GCA_035303185.1 Bacillota bacterium | reverse complement strand
AATTAAAATTTCTTTTGGTACATCTACATGTATAGCGAAATCTATTTTATCTTCCTGATCTTCTAATGTTTCTTTTAACGCTTCTGCTTGTGCGATTGTTCTTGGAAATCCGTCTAATAAAAATCCATCTTTACAATCCTCTTGCTTCAAGCGATCTTTGACAATTCCAACGGTAACTTCATCAGGAACGAGATCACCTTTATCCATATATTCTTTTGCTTCTAAACCTAAAGGTGTTTCTTCTTTCATAGCTTGACGAAACATATCACCTGTTGATATATGGGGGATGTTATATGTTTCGCTAATTTTGTCTGCCTGTGTTCCTTTTCCTGCACCAGGCAAACCGATTAAAATAATATTCATTTTATCCCCTCGCTTTTTTGTGCAACTTTGACTTATTTAATAAAACCACGGTAATGTCGTTTTACTAATTGGCCTTCAAGTTGCTTCATTGTCTGCAAGGCGACACCTACTACGATGAGGAGTCCTGTTCCTCCAATTTGTATCGTCTCTGGAAGTGATGCTAATCGACCAAGCACCATCGGAAGTACAGAAACACTTGCTAAGAAAATCGATCCGACGAATGTTAAACGATAAAGGACCGTTGTGAAATACTCTTCTGTAATTCTTCCTGGACGTTTCCCTGGAACATAACCGCCTTGTTTCTGTAAGTTTTCGGCCATTTGTTCTGGATTTACTTGTACGAATGTATAAAAGTATGTGAATGCAATAATAAGCACGACATAAATTAACATTCCTACTGGTCTTGTATAATCAAAAATTGCCTCTACTGAATTGGCAAAATTGTTGTCGAAAAATCCAGCTATGGTTCGTGGCGCCATAATAAAGGCTACCGCAAAAATAACTGGAATAACTCCCGCTGCATTTACTTTAAGTGGTAAATGAGTGGAGTGACCACCAACTGGTGATCGATTCACCATTCTTTTTGCATATTGAATTGGAATTTTTCTTTCGGCTTGAATAATATAGATAACACCGACTGTAACGGCTACAACGACAAGTGCGATAAGTGCTACAATAACGATGTTAATGAATAGTTCATCGCCTGCATCCATTAAGTATGTTGCATATAATTGTTTGATTCCGTTTGGAACCCCTGCAACGATACCTGCAAAAATGATAATCGAAATTCCATTTCCGACTCCATGGGCTGTGATTTGCTCACCTAACCACATTAAAAATGCAGTTCCACTTGTTAAGACAATTGCAATGACGATAAATGTTGTAAATCCTGGATTAACGATTAACTGACCACCAGCCATTGCGTTAAATCCAATGGACATTGCAATTGCTTGAATGAAGGCAAGAACGATTGTTCCATAACGAGTTACTTGTGCAAGTTTTCGTCGCCCCATTTCTCCTTGACTTCTCCATTCTGCAAATGTCGGGACTACATCCATTTGTAAAAGCTGCATAATAATGGATGCCGTAATATAAGGCATAATTCCCATGGCAAAAATTGAAAAGTTCTGTAAGGCTCCTCCACCAAAGGTGTCCATAAAGCCAAAGACAGACTGTTGACTCATAAAGTCAATTGCTTCTTTATTCGTAAAAGGAACAGGTATAAATGTTCCTATTCGAAAAACAACTAACATAAGTAGCGTAAATATTATTTTGTTTCTAATATCTGCTACACGCATAAAATTGGAGATTGTTCGGAACATTAAATCACCTCAGTTTTTCCACCCGCTGCTTCAATCGCCTCTTTGGCTGCAACAGAGAATTTTTGAGCTTTAACGGTTAATGATTTTTCTAATTCACCTTTAGCTAAAACTTTAACACCGTCTTTTTGATTGTTAATTACCCGTTCCTTAAGTAATAATTCTGGTGTTACTTCTGTGCCATCTTCAAATTGATTGAGTGTTTCTAAGTTTACAATTGCGTAATTTTTTCTGTTTACGTTTGTAAATCCTCGCTTTGGTAAACGTTTAAAAAGTGGAGTTTGACCTCCCTCGAATCCTACACGTACTTTTGAACGAGCTTTTTGCCCTTTCTGTCCCCGGCCTGATGTTTTCCCTGAACCGGATGACATTCCACGCCCGACTCGTTTTCTTTTCTTGCGAGTACTTTGTAATTCATGAAGTTTCACTTTTGGCACCTCCTCTTTTGCTATTTATCGATTAGTCTATTTCTTTAACTGTTACTAAATGGGATACGATATTCACCATACCACGAACTGATGGCGAATCTTCCTTAACAACGACATCATTAACACTTCTTAATCCTAAGCTGTTAATTGTATTTCGCTGTTTCTTATTTGCTCCGATCATACTTCGTTTGAGGGTAATTTCTAAGTTTTTAGACATCGTAGACAACCCTCCTTATCCTAACAGTTCTTCTACACTGATTCCGCGTAGTTTTGCTACATCTTCTGCTGTTCGTAAATTCTTAAGTCCTGTAATTGTAGCGCGAACCATGTTAATTGGTGTGTTTGCACCTAATGATTTCGTTAAAATATCATCAATACCTGCTAATTCTAGAACCGCACGGACTGGTCCTCCAGAGATAACCCCTGTACCTTCAGCTGCTGGTTTCATTAAAACATTTCCTGAACCGAATCTTCCGTGGATTTCATGTGGAATTGTCGTTCCTACAATAGGAACTTTGATCAAGTTATCTTTTGCGTTCTCTACTGCTTTCTGGATAGCTTCTGGAACTTCAAGGGCTTTTCCTGTACCAAATCCAACATGACCATTTCTATCTCCAACAACGACGAGTGCTGAAAAACGGAAGCGACGTCCACCTTTAACAACCTTTGCGACTCGGTTAATTGTAACGACACGTTCTTCTAATTCTAATTTGTTTGGATCAATCATTTTATTCACTTAAAATCTTCCCTCCTCTAATTAAAATTTAAGTCCTGCTTCTCGAGCTGCCTCTGCTAAAGCTTTCACACGTCCATGGAAAAGATATCCTCCACGATCAAAAACTACCTTTTCGATATCTTTTTCTTTAGCCCGTTCGGCCACTAATTCTCCAACTTTCCCTGCAGCTTCAACATTAGATGTTGCATCAAGGGATAATTCTTTATCATTTGTAGAAGCGCTCGCTAGCGTTACTCCGTTTAAATCATCGATAAGTTGTGCGTAAATATGTTTATTGGAACGATATACGTTTAAACGAGGCCGGTCTGGCGTTCCCATCACACGACTTCTGACACGACCGTGTCTCTTTCTACGTGCATCATTTCGTGTTTGATTCGTGATCATTTAAGTCACTCCTTTCAACTTGCTAGCCGTTTAGTTAGCTGTCTTTCCTTCCTTACGACGGACATATTCGTCTTTATAACGGATTCCTTTTCCTTTATAAGGTTCAGGTGAACGGACCGCTCTAATTCTTGCGGCAACAGTTCCAACTAACTCTTTATCTATTCCTTTGACAATAATTTCAGTGTTTTGCGGAACTTCAATTTCAATACCTTCTGGCTGCTCAATCTCTACTTGGTGGGAATATCCTGCGTTAATAACAAGGTTTTTGCCCTGCTTTTGTGCTCGATATCCTACACCTACGATTTCGAGATGTTTTTCATATTCTTTTTGAACGCCTTCAATCATATTTGAAATGAGGCTTCTTGTTGTACCATGTAGTGCTTTCTGTTTGTTTGAATCGTCATGTCGTTTTACAACGACTTCATTTTCGTCTATAGTTACAGTAATTTCATCGCTTACTGTTTGATTTAGTTCTCCCTTTGGTCCCTTTACTGTTACAATATTTCCTTCTTTTTTAACTTCTACGTTTTCTGGGATTTCAATCGGGTTAAATCCAATTCGAGACATTACGTGCACCTCCCTAATTGCTAAATGTACTTCTTACCAAATATAAGCTAAAATTTCGCCACCAACAGATTGTGCTCTTGCTTCTTTATCTGAAAGTACTCCTTTCGATGTAGAAACAATTGCCGTTCCTAATCCGTTTAATACTCGTGGCACTTCATGGGCTTTCGCATATACACGAAGTCCTGGTTTACTAATACGTTTTAAACCTCTAATAACTTGTTCGTTGTTTGCTCCGTACTTTAAATAAAGTCGTAAAATTCCTTGCTTGTCATCTTCAATGAATTCATAATCTCGAATATATCCTTCACGCTTTAAAATGTCTGCGATATCTCTTTTCAATTTTGACGCAGGGATTTCTAATTGCTCATGGCGAACCATGTTAGCGTTTCTAATACGTGTAAGCATATCTGCAATCGGATCTGTCATTACCATTCCTAAAATACCTCCTTCCCACTTTTAAGGGTTACCAGCTAGCTTTTCTTACGCCTGGAATTTGTCCTTTATGTGCAAGCTCTCTAAAACAAATTCGGCATAGTTTAAATTTACGGATAACAGACTTTGGTCGTCCACATCGTTTACAACGTGTATATTCACGAACTGCATACTTTTGTTTGCGTTTTTGCTTTGCAACTAATGATTTTTTGGCCACAAACTTACCTCCTTTTATTTATATAAAACTTATCTTTGAAAAGGCATGCCTAATTCTGACAATAGTTCAAAAGCTTCTTCGTCAGTATTAGCTGTAGTAACGATTACGATGTCCATACCGCGAACTTTATTTACCTTGTCATATTCTATTTCTGGGAAAATAAGTTGCTCTTTAATTCCTAATGTATAATTTCCACGTCCGTCAAAAGCTTTTCTTGAAACTCCACGAAAATCACGTACTCGTGGTAATGAAACAGCAATTAACTTTTGTAAAAATTCATACATTCTTTCGCCACGTAATGTTACCTTTGCACCTACTGGCATTCCTTCTCGTAAACGAAATCCAGCTATAGATTTTTTCGCTCGTGTAATTACAGGTCTTTGCCCTGCGATTAATGCTAATTCTTCAACAGCACTATCTAAAGCTTTTGCGTTTTGAACGGCGTCACCTACACCCATGTTTATAACAATCTTTTCAATTTCTGGTACTTCCATAACTGAATTATATTCAAATTTATCCATTAATGATGGTGTAACATCTTCTTTATACTTTCGTACTAATTCGTTCATCACTATGTCCTCCTTTCGTCGCTAAATTACTTATCTAATACCTCACCGGATTTTTTAGCGATGCGGACCTTTTTCCCGTCACGTACTTCATAACCAACACGTGTTGGTTCACCGGTTTTAGGATCAATTGGTAATACATTTGATATGTGAATTGGTGCTTCCTGATTTAATATTCCACCTTGTGGATTTTCTTGTGAAGGTGTTGCATGGATACGTACCATGTTTATTCCTTCGACGAGAACTTGTTCTTTTTTCGGATTAACTTCTAATACAACGCCGTGTTTTCCACGATCTTTTCCTGTTAAAACAGCAACTTTATCTCCTTGCTTTACATGCATGCTTGCGCACCTCCCTACAGTGCTTATCATTCTATAATACTTCTGGAGCTAGAGATACGATTCTCATGAAATTTTCATCACGTAATTCTCGTGCAACTGGTCCGAAAATCCTTGTTCCTCTTGGACTTTTATCATCACGAATAATTACGGCTGCATTTTCATCAAACCGAATATATGAGCCATCTTTTCGGCGAACTCCTGATTTTGTACGTACGATAACCGCGCGGACAACATCACCTTTTTTAACAACGCCACCTGGTGTTGCTTCTTTTACTGAGCAAACGATGACATCACCAATGTTCGCCGATTTATGGCCGGAACCTCCTAATACTTTAATCGTTTCTACAACACGTGCACCAGAGTTGTCGGCTACTTTTAAACGAGACTCTTGTTGAATCATACTCTTGTGACCTCCCTTCGGATCTTCCCGAGCAAACTTTAATTAAATAATAATTGCTTCTTCAACGACTTCGACAAGTCTGAAACGTTTAGTTTTAGATAATGGGCGAGTTTCCATGATACGGACGATATCGCCTTCTTTTGCTTGGTTATGTTCATCATGTGTTGTGAACTTTTTTGAATGTGTAACTCGTTTTTTGTAAAGTCGATGGGTTTTGTATGTTTCAACAAGAACAGTAATTGTTTTATCGTTTTTAGCTGAAACTACTCGCCCAACATATTCTTTACGGCTATTACGCTCACTCATGCTTTAGTGAACCTCCTCTCGAAGTATCTAGTTATTTATTTCTAATTCACGTTCACGTGCAATTGTTTTCATACGCGCAATGGTTCTTCTTACTTCTTTAATACGTGCTGTGTTTTCTAGTTGACCTGTAGCAAGTTGAAAACGTAGGTTAAATAGTTCATCTCTTAGTGACTTAACATTTTGTTCAATTTCGGCAGTGGTTAATTCTCTTATTTCTTTAACCTTCATTGCTTTCACCACCAATTTCTTCTCGTCTTACAAACTTAGTTTTAATCGGCAATTTATGTGAAGCAAGACGTAAAGCTTCCCTTGCTACTTCTTCTTCAACTCCAGCTACTTCAAACAAAATCCTTCCTGGTTTTACAACTGCTACCCAACCTTCTAAGGCACCTTTTCCAGAACCCATTCGTACTTCTAATGGTTTTGCAGTATAAGGTTTATCTGGGAAAATTCTAATCCAAACTCTTCCACCACGCTTCATGAATCTGGTCATAGCGATACGTGCTGCTTCAATTTGACGACTGGTAATCCAAGATGATTCTAATGCTTGGAGTCCATAATCACCGAAGGCAACAGTAGTACCTCTTGTTGCTCTACCTTTCATACGTCCACGTTGATGTCTACGATATTTTACACGTCTAGGCATTAACATAATGAATTGCCCCCTTCCTTTTTAATTTTCTTCTGGTCGATCTGGAAGGACCTCGCCACGATAAATCCATACTTTAACGCCGATTTTACCAAATGTTGTATCTGCTTCTGCATTTGCATAATCAATATCGGCACGTAATGTATGAAGTGGAACTGTCCCTTCACTGTAATGTTCTGTTCGAGCCATGTCAGCTCCGCCGAGTCGTCCGGAAACTTGTGTTCGAACTCCTTTTGCACCTGCGCGCATAGCTCTTTGAATAGCTTGCTTTTGTGCTCTTCTAAAGGAAATTCTACTTTCAAGTTGACGAGCAATGTTTTCGGCAACTAATTTTGCATCTAAATCAACTTTCTTTACTTCTACGATATTAATGTGCACTCGTTTTCCAGTTAATTTGTTTAAGGCTTCTCGTAAAGCTTCTACTTCTGATCCACCTTTTCCAATAACCATTCCTGGTTTACCTGTATGAATTGTAATGTTTACTCGGTTTGCAGCTCGCTCGATATGAATCGATGATACTGCAGCTGTTGCTAATCGTTCTTTAAGATATTCTCTAATTTTAATATCTTCATGTAAAAGCTCTGCATAATCTTCATCAGCATACCATTTTGATTCCCAATCACGAATGACTCCTACACGAAGACCTATTGGGTTAATTTTTTGACCCACAGACTATCCCTCCTTCTTCTCTGTTAAAACTACTGTAATATGACTTGTACGTTTGTTTATTGCTGTTGCACGCCCTTGTGCTCTTGGGCGGAATCGTTTTAATGTTGGTCCCTCATCGACATATGCTTCTGTCACCATAAGATCCTCTGCGTCCATCTCATAGTTATGTTCTGCATTTGCAATCGCAGAATTAATGAGCTTCTCAAGAACTGGTGATGCACTTCGATGAGTATGTTTTAAAATCGCAATTGCTTCTCCTACGTCTTTCCCTCGGATCAAATCTACAACTAATCTTGCCTTACGAGGAGCAATACGAACTGTCTTTGCGACGGCTTTAGATTGCATGTAGCTTGCCTCCTCTCATTAACCTTGTATTGTTGTTTGTTCTGCACTACCGTGTCCTCTAAATGTTCGAGTCGGTGCGAATTCACCTAATTTATGTCCGACCATATCCTCAGTAATATATACTGGTACATGTTTTCTTCCGTCATGGACGGCGATTGTATGTCCTACGAAGGATGGAAAGATTGTCGAACGTCGAGACCATGTTCGGATGACTCGTTGTTCGTTCTTTTCGTTTAACTCATCAATTTTCTTTAATAGATGATCATCAGCGAAAGGCCCTTTTTTTAAACTACGTCCCATGAATTAACCTCCTTTTCGGATGTGTAAACAATCTTAATAATTTACTTATTACGACGTCTACGCTCTCGCACAATATATTTATTTGATTTCTTGTTCTTACTACGTGTCTTGTAACCAAGTGTCTTCTTACCCCATGGGGATACAGGTGATACTAATCCAATTGAGGATGCACCTTCTCCTCCACCGTGTGGGTGATCAACTGGATTCATGACTACTCCACGTACGCTAGGTCTCTTACCTAACCAACGTGAACGTCCAGCTTTACCCATCACTACGAGTTCATGTTCAATGTTACCGACCTGACCTATAGTTGCTCGGCATGTCGTTAAGATTAAACGAACTTCTCCTGAAGAAAGTTGAACTAATGTATACTTTCCTTCTCGTCCTAAGATTTGTGCTTGGGATCCTGCTGATCGAGCCAGCTGACCTCCTCGACCTGGTTTCAACTCCACATTATGAACGGTTGTTCCAACGGGAATGTTTCCAAGTGGAAGTGCGTTACCGACACGAATGTCTGCATCTTCTCCAGACTCAACGATTTGCCCAACTTCTAATCCCTTAGGAGCTAGGATGTATCGTTTTTCTCCGTCTGCATAATTGATTAAAGCGATGTTTGCTGTACGATTCGGATCGTATTCAATCGTAGCAACGTGCCCTGGTATTCCATCTTTGTTTCGTTTAAAATCGATAACTCGATACTTTCGTTTGTGACCACCACCTTGATGACGTGTCGTAATACGACCTTGGTGGTTACGTCCGGCACGTTTTGACTTTCCTTTAATTAATGTTTTTTCCGGACTACTTGTTGTAATATCAGAAAAATCTAGTACTGTTCGGTTTCGACTTGCGTTTGATGTTGGTTTAAATCTTTTAATAGCCATTTTTTATCCCTCCCTTGTTATTTTATACTTCAAAGAAGTCTAAGTCTTTACTATCTTCGGAAAGTTGGACGATAGCTTTTTTGCGATTTGGTCGATAACCTTCATGTTCTCCCATACGTCTAAACTTCCCTTTAACATTTATTGTGTTTACTTTTATTACTTCTACATCAAAAGCTTCTTCTACTGCTGATTTAATTTGTGTCTTATTCGCTTTTGGATCAACTTCAAATGTATATTTTTTATCCATCATTAAATCTGCAGAGTGCTCTGTAATTACTGGACGTTTAATAATACTTTTTAAATCCGCCACTATGCAAGCACCTCCCCTGCTTCTTCAGCTGCATCTTTCGTTAAGATGAGCTTGTCATGCATGAGCAAGTCTAAAACATTTAATTGATCTACTGTAATAACTTTTACATTTTGTAAGTTGTTTGCTGAGCGTGATGTGTTTTCATCTTCTTCAGCTAATACAACTAAAACTTTCTCTTCAATATTTAATGCATCTAACATTGAAACGAAGTCTTTTGTCTTAGGTGCTTCAAAGGCGATGTCTTCTAATACGAGAACATCCTCTGATTGTACCTTCAATGATAATGCGGATTGAAGTGCTAATCGGCGGACCTTTTTAGGCATTTTGTAACCGTAACTTCTTGGTGTTGGACCGAATGTAACTCCTCCACCTACCCAAATTGGTGAACGAATAGAACCATGTCGAGCTTGTCCTGTACCTTTCTGTCTCCAAGGTTTTTTTCCACCACCTCGAACTTCTCCGCGGTTTTTAACAGCGTGTGTTCCTTGTCGCTGGGAAGCACGCTGTAAATTCACTGCTTCAGTGACAACATGTTTGTTTGGCTCAATCCCAAATACAGCTTCATTTAACTCCAAATCACCTGTTTGGGAACCATCTTGTTTAAATACTGATACTGTAGGCATGACATATCCTCCCTTCGTCTATCAATTAATTTCCTTTTCTAGCACTTTTAATCGTTACGAACGATTTTTTTGCACCAGGAATGTTTCCTTTTATTAAAATTGCATTTCTCTCAACGTCTACTTTTACCACTTCTAGATTTTGAATAGTTACCTGCTCTCCACCCATTCGACCTGGTAGTTTAGTTCCTTTAAAAACACGACCTGGATCGACTGCACCTAATGAACCTGGTGAGCGGTGGAATCTTGACCCGTGAGAACTTGGCCCTTTTGCATAACCATGTCTCTTAACGGCTCCTTGATATCCTTTTCCTTTTGAAGTACCTGTTACGTCTACTTTCTCTCCGACTTCAAATACTTCTACACTAACTTCTTGACCGACTTCATATTCGTCAACGTTAGCGTCACGGATTTCACGAACGTAGCGCTTAGGATTTGTGTTTGCTTTTTCAGCATGACCTTCCTCAGGCTTCGTTCTTTGTACTTCTTTCTTATCTGCAACCCCTAACTGAATAGCTGCATAGCCATCACTTTCTTTTGTCTTTACTTGTAAAACAACATTCGGCTCTGCTTCAACGACTGTTACAGGGACAGCCTCTCCATCCTCTGTAAACACTTGAGTCATGCCGATTTTTCGACCTAAGATTCCTTTCGTCATCCGTTGCACCTCCTATTTTTTCTTAACTTTTATAGTTTAATTTCAATATCCACACCAGATGGCAAGTCAAGCCTCATTAAAGAATCGACTGTTTGTGGTGTAGGATCGACGATATCAATTAATCGTTTATGTGTTCGCATTTCGAACTGCTCTCGCGCATCTTTATAAATATGCACAGAACGTAAAACAGTAAATACTTGCCTTTCCGTTGGTAACGGTACTGGTCCTGATACACTTGCACCAGAACGTTTTGCTGTTTCAATAATCTTCTCAGCAGATTGATCTAAAATGTTATGATCATATGCTTTTAAACGAATTCTGATCTTTTCTTTCGCCATTACTTTACCTCCCTTGCGCCTATATTTTAACAGACTTCTCCACGAAAATTTCTTGGACACTCGCCATGGCAAAGGGGCCGGGTGTTCCAACAACCTTTCGCTTCATCGCCATTTAAAGTCAACATTCTCATTATACAGAGAGAATGGCTTTTTTGCAATCATTTCTAACAGGCTTTTCTGTTATGTTTAGATCGCACAATTACGCATTATACTAAGAAAGTTAGATAAATGCAAGGATTATTTGCATTTTAGCCAAAATTAGTTGGGTTTATTAGTTTTGTATTTTCATGATAGAAAGTTTAAGTAAAGTTCATATTCTATAGTTATAAAAAGATTGCCTGTATTCTTTTAAGTTATAATATTTTTCGGTTAAAAAAAGTAATAAATATCTTATTATATTTATTAGATAAATTGTATTTAGTTTTAAGATAAAAAAACAGATAACTACGCTTTTGTAGTTATCTGTTTTTAATCTCATTTTCGAATAAAGGAATTATTCGTGGATGACAGAGACAACACCTGAACCAACTGTTCTTCCACCTTCACGAATGGAGAAACGTGTTCCTTCTTCAATCGCGATTGGTGAAATTAACTCAACGTCAAGTTCTACGTTATCTCCTGGCATAACCATATCTACACCTTCTGGTAATTCGATAACTCCTGTTACGTCTGTTGTTCTGAAGTAAAACTGTGGACGGTAGTTACCGAAGAATGGTGTGTGTCGTCCACCTTCTTCTTTTGAAAGAACGTAGATTTCAGCTTGAAACTTCGTATGTGGGGTAATTGAACCCGGCTCTGCTAAAACTTGGCCACGACTTACCTCTTCACGTGTAACTCCACGAAGTAATGCACCAATGTTATCTCCTGCTTCTGCATACTCAAGAAGCTTTCGGAACATTTCTACACCTGTTACTGTTGTCTTTGTAGCATCGTCAGAAAGTCCGATGATTTCTACTTCGTCACCAACTTTTACTTGACCTCGCTCAACACGTCCTGTTGCAACTGTTCCACGTCCTGTAATTGTAAAGACGTCTTCAACAGGCATCATGAATGGCTTATCTGTTTCACGATCTGGTGTTGGGATATACTCATCAACAGCTTCCATTAATTCAATAATCTTCTGCTCATACTCTTCGTCACCTTCAAGTGCTTTAAGAGCTGAACCTGTGATAACTGGTACATCATCACCAGGGAAGTCATATTCGTTTAAGAGTTCACGAACTTCCATTTCTACAAGCTCAATTAGTTCTTCGTCATCTACCATATCAACTTTGTTGAGGAATACAACAAATGCTGGTACTCCAACGTTTCGGGAAAGAAGGATGTGCTCACGTGTTTGTGGCATTGGTCCGTCTGCTGCGGATACTACTAAAATAGCACCATCCATTTGTGCAGCTCCCGTAATCATATTTTTAACATAGTCAGCGTGCCCTGGGCAGTCTACGTGTGCATAGTGACGGTTATCTGTTTCATACTCTACGTGTGATGTAGCAATTGTGATTCCACGCTCTTGCTCTTCAGGTGCACCGTCAATTTGCTCATAACCCATTGCACCTTCTGTTCCTTGTACTTTGTGCATTACTGTTGTAATTGCAGCTGTTAATGTTGTTTTACCATGGTCAACGTGTCCTAAAGTTCCGATATTAACGTGTTCTTTAGTACGATCAAAAGTTTCTCTACTCATTTATAGTTCCTCCTTAATTTTTACTCTAATTTTGAATTTTATAGTAAGCCAATAATGATTATTAGCTTATATTAATTGTTATACGTGAGAATGAAGAAAAAATCAATTATTCTCCTGCATTTTGTTTAATAATTTCTTCAGCAATACTTTCTGGCACTTCTGCGTAGTGATCGAAGAACATTGTATATGTTCCACGTCCTTGTGTGTTCGAACGTAATGCTGTAGCATATCCGAACATTTCTGCAAGTGGGACATAAGCCTTAATAAGCTGTGCATTTCCACGTGCTTCCATGCCGTCTACTCGGCCACGACGGGATGTTACATCACCCATAACGTCTCCCATATACTCTTCAGGTACAACGATCTCTACTTCCATCATTGGTTCTAACAATACTGGTTGACATTTGTTTTTCGCTTCTCTTAAGGACATAGAACCAGCAATTTTAAACGCCATTTCGTTAGAGTCAACATCGTGATATGAACCATCATATAATGTTGCTTTAACATCAATTAATGGATAACCAGCAAGTACACCATTCTCCATTGCTTCTTTAATTCCTTGTTCTACTGATGGAATGTATTCACGCGGTACAACCCCTCCGACGATTTTATCGACGAACTCAAAGCCTGCACCTTCTTCGTTTGGTTCATACTTAACGAATACGTGTCCATACTGTCCACGTCCACCAGACTGCCTAATGAACTTACCTTCAGCTTCTGCTGATGCACGGAATGTTTCACGGTATGCTACTTGAGGTGCTCCGACATTTGCTTCTACTCTGAACTCACGCTTCAAGCGGTCAACGATTACATCTAAATGTAATTCACCCATTCCGCTAATAATCGTTTGTCCAGTTTCTTCGTTTGTTTCAGTTACAAATGTTGGATCTTCCTCGGCTAAGCGGGATAAGGCTTGCCCCATTCGATCCTGGTCTGCCTTTGTTTTTGGTTCTATCGCAACAGAGATAACTGGCTCTGGGAAATCCATTGATTCTAAAATAACTGGATGATCTGGATCGCAAAGTGTTTCTCCTGTTGCTGTATTTCTTAATCCTACTGCTGCTGCAATTTCACCACAGTGGATCGTTGAAATCTCTTCTCGTGAGTTTGCGTGCATCTGTAAGATACGTCCGACTCGCTCACGCTCATTTTTTACTGTGTTTTGTACATAGGAACCTGCATCTAATGTTCCAGAATATACACGGAAGAAAGTTAATTTTCCTACATACGGATCAGACATTACTTTAAAGGCTAAAGCTGAAAATGGCTGATCGTCTGCAGAGATTCGTTTTACCTCTTCTTCTGTTCCTGGAACGATTCCTTCAATTGGTGGAATGTCTGTAGGAGCTGGTAAATAATCAACAACTCCATCTAATAATAGACGAACACCTTTGTTTTGGAAAGCAGATCCTGCAAACACTGGATAAAATTCAACATCTAATGTTGCTTGACGAATGCCTGCTTTTAATTCGTCAATTGTAATTTCTTCACCTTCTAAATACTTAAGCATTAAATCATCGTCTAATTCAGCGACTGCTTCTACTAAGTCATCACGGAGTTGTTGCGCTTGATCTTGTAACTCTTCCGGAATTTCTCTTTCTTCTGGATCCGCTAATGGATCGTCACTATAGTAATATGCCTTCATTGTTAATAGATCGATGATCCCTACAAACTCATCTTCTGCTCCGATTGGAAACTGAACAGGATGAGCATTAGCGCCTAACCTTTCTTTAATTGTGCTTGTTGCATATAGAAAATCCGCACCTATTTTATCCATTTTATTAATAAGTACAATTCTAGGTACTCCATATGTTGTTGCTTGGCGCCATACTGTTTCTGTTTGTGGCTCTACTCCTGACTGTGCGTCAAGTACAGTTACTGCACCATCAAGTACGCGGAGTGACCTTTCAACTTCAACAGTAAAGTCTACGTGACCTGGTGTATCAATGATGTTGATTCGATGACCTTTCCACTGAGCAGTTGTTGCAGCAGATGTAATTGTAATTCCACGCTCCTGCTCCTGCTCCATCCAGTCCATCTCTGATGCACCTTCGTGTGTTTCACCAACTTTATGAATACGTCCTGTATAGAAAAGAATACGTTCGGTTGTTGTCGTTTTTCCAGCATCAATGTGTGCCATAATTCCGATATTACGTGTCTTTTCCAGGGAGAATTCTCTAGCCATGTATTCTCTCCTTCCTTTACTATAAATTGTTTAATTATTATTTTAAGATTACCAGCGGTAGTGAGCGAACGCTTTGTTTGCTTCTGCCATCTGGTGTAACTCTTCTCTACGACGAACGGCTGCACCTGTATTATTCGATGCATCTAAAATTTCGTTCGCTAAACGTTCAACCATAGATTTTTCTCCACGTAGTCTAGCATAATTAACAATGAAACGTAAACCAAGTGCTTGACGCCTTTCTGGTCGAACCTCTACCGGTACTTGGTAGTTAGAACCCCCTACTCGACGAGCTCGCACTTCTAAAACCGGCATGACGTTTTTCATTGCTTCTTCAAAGACATCCATTGCCTTTTGGCCGCTTCGTTCTTCTACTAGCTTGAAAGCTTCATATAAAATTCGTTGTGCTTTGCCACGCTTTCCATCAACCATTATTTGATTAATTAATCGCGTGACAAGCTTTGAATCGTATAGCGGATCTGGTAAGACATCTCGCTTTGGTACTGGACCTTTTCTTGGCATACAATAGCCTCCCTTCTTACTTTGTGCAATTTCGTGATTTTATTTAAGATTTTTTGGCACCGTACTTGGAACGGCCTTGTTTACGTCCCTCAACACCTGCCGTATCGAGAGCTCCACGAACGATGTGGTAACGAACACCTGGCAAGTCCTTTACTCGACCTCCACGAATTAAAACAACACTGTGCTCTTGTAAGTTGTGTCCAATACCTGGGATATACGCTGTTACCTCCATGTTATTAGACAAGCGAACACGGGCATATTTTCGTAGAGCCGAGTTAG
Organism: Bacillota bacterium; assembly: GCA_035303185.1. GTDB lineage: Bacteria > Bacillota > Bacilli > Bacillales > Amphibacillaceae > CALAMD01. Next base: position 27,825 of record DATGRX010000106.1, on the reverse strand, counting down.
GCTTTTTCGGTGTCAATGTACCAACTCGTGTACACACACCTCGTTTTTGCGGTGAGTTTGTTCTCGTAAATTGCTTTTTGAAACTATTGTAACCTCGACCTAATGCTGGCGAGTCTGTTTTTTTACGTCTTCTCACGCGACCTTTTCTAACTAACTGATTAATTGTCGGCATGATTTTCCTCCTTTACTTTGTGATTTCTTTAAGATGTAGCTTCATTGAAAAACCCTTTAGTTATGGACCACACATCCAGGTGGTTCATTTTAAGGTAAAAACAAAGTTTTTGCGGGTGTTAAGCGCAAAAACTAATGTCGTTTAATTCCTACCGTTGATGTACCAACGTCAATTCCGCAAGCTTTTCCGAGCTGCTCTTTTGAATCTACGTACGTACAAGGTACGTTCAGCTCTTCCGCTAGCTCAAGGACAGGTTTGGTTACTTTTTCCGTTGCATCCTTTGCAATGATCACCTTTTGTAAATCATTGTTTTGCAACGCCCTTACTGTTTCCTTTTTTCCAACAATTACTCGCTGTTGGTTCAATTGAGCAATTTTTTCATAGGACATCAACTGTACCTCCAATTCAATATATAATCGGAAGCACCTAAAATATAGTAACATCATATTATTTGATTGTCAACTATAAAACGAACCTAATTTTAGGTGCTTCTTCATTATATTTAAAAGGTTTTTTTATTGAATTGTTTCGATTTCTTTCGCCTCTACTTCTTCTTCAATTTCTGGTTCATCTAACTCCATCTCTAATGAACGGTATCTATCCATTCCTGTACCAGCTGGAACGAGCTTACCGATGATAACATTTTCTTTTAGACCGAGCAATGAGTCTACTTTACCTTTGATGGCAGCATCGGTTAATACTCGAGTTGTTTCTTGGAAAGAGGCAGCGGATAAGAACGAATCTGTTTCTAAAGCTGCTTTCGTAATTCCAAGCAGTACTGGCTTTCCAACAGCCGGCTCAAGATCTTCTTTAAGTGCTGTATCATTTGCTTGCTTAAATTGATGATGCTCCAACAATTCTCCTGGGAGTAACGTTGTGTCACCGGCATCTGTCACTTGAATCTTCCGCAACATTTGTCTGACCATTACTTCTACGTGTTTATCTCCGATTTCAACTCCTTGTAATCGGTAGACACGTTGTACTTCCTGGAGCAGATAGTTTTGGACAGCTTCTACACCACGGACTTCGAGTAACTCTTTCGGATCAATTGGTCCTTCTGTTAATGGATCGCCTGCTGTTACATGGTCACCTTCAGCAACGCTTAATCGTGCATTGTAAGGAATTGTATGTTCATAATCGTCTGCTTCTCCTTGAACGATAATAACTCGTTTATCTTTATCTTCGTTAATAGCTTCTACGGTTCCATCGATTTGACTAATAACAGCTTTTCCTTTTGGCACCCTTGCTTCAAATAACTCTTGAATTCTCGGCAATCCTTGTGTAATGTCATCTCCAGCAACTCCACCTGTGTGGAATGTACGCATCGTTAACTGTGTACCAGGCTCACCGATAGATTGGGCTGCGATAATTCCTACCGCTTCACCTACTTCTACCTCATCTCCAGTTGCTAAGTTTCGACCATAACACTTCTGGCAGACGCCATGTTCTGTATTACACATAAATACAGAGCGAATTTTCACTTCTTCAATACCAGCATCAACAATTTCCTTAGCAATTGCGCTTGTAATTATCTCATCTTCTTCAACAATTACCTCATCTGTTTCTGGATGTTCAATTGTTTCGAAGGAAAAACGTCCAATAAGTCGATCAATTAATGGTTCGATGAGTTCCATACCCGTCTTTAATTCCTTAACAACTAAACCTCTATCTGTACCACAATCTATTTCACGAATGATGACGTCTTGAGCGACATCAACGAGTCGTCTTGTTAAGTAACCTGAATCAGCTGTCTTAAGCGCTGTATCCGCAAGGCCTTTTCGAGCACCGTGTGTGGAAATGAAGTACTCCAAGACGGTTAACCCTTCTCTGAAGCTAGACTTAATCGGAAGTTCGATAATACGCCCAGCTGGGTTAGCCATTAACCCACGCATTCCTGCTAACTGTGCGTAGTTCGATGGGTTTCCTCGAGAACCAGAATCACTCATCATATAAATTGGATTGTCTGGTGATAGTGTATCCATTAATTTATCTTGGATGAGATCCTTTACATCTGACCATATATCGATAACACGTTCATAACGCTCTTCTTCTGTAATTAATCCTCTTCTGAATTGCTTCTGAACGTTATCAACATTTTCTTGGGCTTCTTCTAATAACTCTTCTTTCTCATCTAAACCGACAACGTCTGAGATACTGACCGTAATACCAGCTTTTGTCGAGTATTTAAAACCTAGATCTTTCATTGCATCCAACATCTTAGACGTTTCACTTACTTTATACCGATCAAACACTTGGGCGATAATGTCACCTAGAATACCTTTTTTAAACGGTGGGATGAGTTCACGGTTTTCTAACTCTTCCTTAACGTTTACAGTTGGTTCTACAAAATATTTATCTGGTGTTTGAATCTCTAAATTTTCCCTTGTCGGTTCATTAATGTAAGGAAAGGATTTCGGTAAAATTTCATTGAAAATTAACTTTCCGATTGTCGTTAAAAGTAATTTCTTGTTTTGGTCCTCTGTAAATGTTTGGTTGTTAAAGCTTGATGCGCGAACTGCTACTCTTGTGTGTAAGTGTACGTGACCATCTTGATATGCCATTAATGCTTCGTTTGTATCTTTAAAGATACGGCCTTCTCCGATAGCTCCTGCTCGTTCCGAAGTTAAATAGTAATTTCCAAGTACCATATCTTGAGAAGGTGTTACAACCGGCTTTCCGTCCTTTGGATTCAAGATGTTTTGTGCCGCCATCATAAGAACTCTTGCTTCGGCTTGCGCTTCAGCTGAAAGTGGCACGTGAACAGCCATTTGATCACCATCAAAGTCAGCATTATAAGCTGTACATACTAGTGGATGTAATTGAATGGCTCGACCTTCAACAAGCGTTGGTTCGAAAGCTTGAATCCCGAGTCTGTGCAATGTTGGTGCTCGGTTTAAAAGCACTGGGTGTTCTTTAATGACGTCCTCAAGCACACCCCACACTTCTGGTCGAACTCGTTCTACCTTTCGCTTTGCTGCTTTAATATTATGTGCAATTTCTCGATCAACGAGTTCTTTCATGACAAAAGGCTTAAACAATTCTAATGCCATTTCCTTTGGCAATCCACATTGATACATTTTTAATTTCGGCCCAACAACAATAACAGAACGTCCAGAATAATCTACTCGTTTTCCGAGTAAGTTTTGACGGAAACGTCCTTGCTTTCCTTTTAACATATGTGATAGGGATTTTAAGGGACGGTTTCCTGGCCCTGTTACTGGTCGGCCTCTTCTTCCGTTATCGACTAAAGCATCAACAGCTTCTTGAAGCATTCTTTTCTCGTTTTGAACGATAATTCCTGGTGCTCCTAAATCTAATAAACGTTTAAGACGGTTATTTCGGTTAATCACTCGACGATACAAGTCATTTAAATCAGACGTTGCAAAACGCCCACCATCTAATTGAACCATTGGTCTAATTTCTGGTGGAATGACTGGTAAAACGTCCATAACCATCCAAGTTGGATCATTTCCAGAATTTCGGAATGCTTCTACGACTTCTAATCGCCGAATCGCTCGAGTTCTTCGCTGACCTCTTACTGTTTTTAATTCCTTGCGAAGTTCTTCTACTTCTTTGTCTAGATCAATGCTCGCTAGTAGTTCGCGAATAGCTTCAGCACCCATTCCCGCTTTGAATTTGTTTCCATATTCAAGATATTTTTCCCGATACTGAGCTTCAGATAGTAATTGTTTTTTCTCTAAAGATGTTTCGCCTGGATCAATTACGATATATGCGGCGAAATAAATTACTTCTTCAAGGGCTCTTGGGGATATATCTAACAACAATCCCATTCTACTTGGAATTCCTTTAAAGTACCAAATATGTGTAACTGGCGCCGCCAATTCAATGTGTCCCATTCGTTCGCGACGAACTTTAGACTTTGTAATTTCTACCCCACAACGATCACAGACGACACCTTTGTAACGTACTCGTTTATATTTTCCACAATGACATTCCCAGTCTTTTTGTGGTCCGAAAATTCTTTCACAAAACAAACCATCTTTTTCTGGCTTTAGTGTACGATAATTAATTGTTTCGGGTTTCTTTACTTCTCCGTATGACCATGAACGAATTTTATCTGATGATGCAAGACCAATTTTCATATGTTCAAATTTATTTACATCTAACAAGGGGTCAACCTCCCTATAAATGTTTGAATTACCTTTAATCATTTATGTTGAAACCGGAGAAGCTATTCTTCCTGAGAACAACTTCTCCGATATTACTTATTACTGAAAGACTTTATTTACGGTCGATATCTAAATTTAATTTACTTGCTGTATGTGGTTCTTCTTCATCTAAAACCCGCAAGTCTATTTCCTCTTCTTCACTTGTTAACATTTTAACGTCCATTCCGAGACTTTGTAATTCTTTAATAAGTACCTTAAAGGACTCTGGCACACCAGGTTCTGGAATATTTTCTCCTTTAACGATAGCTTCGTACGTTTGAACTCTTCCGACAACATCATCTGATTTAACGGTGAGGAGTTCCTGCAATGTATATGCAGCACCATAGGCCTCAAGCGCCCAAACTTCCATCTCTCCGAAGCGCTGGCCACCAAATTGAGCCTTTCCTCCAAGAGGTTGCTGTGTGACGAGAGAGTATGGTCCTGTTGAACGGGCGTGAATCTTATCGTCAACCATATGGGAGAGCTTCAATAAGTAGGATATTCCTACAGCTATTTCATTGTCAAAGGGCTCTCCTGTACGACCGTCATAGAGTGTTGTCTTTCCATCCCTTGGCAAGCCCGCTTCTTCGAGTGTGTCTAAAACTTCCTCTTCTGTAGCCCCATCAAATACCGGTGAAGCAACATGGATACCTAACTCTTTAGCTGCCATTCCTAAGTGTAGTTCTAACACTTGACCTAAGTTCATTCGCGAAGGTACTCCGAGAGGATTGAGCATCACATCGATTGGAGTTCCATCAGCTAAATATGGCATATCTTCTTCAGGTAACAATTTCGCAATAACACCTTTGTTACCGTGTCGTCCTGCCATTTTATCCCCTTCAGAAATCTTACGCTTTTGAACGATATATACTCGGACAAGTTTATTGACACCTGGTGGGAGTTCATCACCATCTTCACGATTGAAGATTTTAACGTCTAAGACAATTCCACCAGCTCCATGAGGAACTCGTAAAGAAGTATCTCGAACTTCTCGGGCTTTCTCACCGAAGATCGCATGGAGTAACCGTTCTTCAGCTGTAAGTTCTGTCATTCCCTTTGGTGTGACCTTTCCGACTAAAATATCACCATTTTCTACTTCGGCACCGACGCGAATAATACCATCTTCATCGAGATTTTTAAGTGCATCGTCTCCAATGTTTGGAATGTCACGAGTAATCTCTTCAGGACCTAACTTCGTATCTCGGGCTTCTGATTCATATTCTTCAATGTGTATAGATGTATATACGTCATCTTTTACGAGTCGTTCACTCATGATAATCGCGTCTTCATAGTTGTACCCTTCCCATGTCATAAATGCGACGAGAATGTTTCTTCCGAGAGCAAGCTCACCCTTCTCCATAGAAGGTCCGTCAGCTAGAACATCTCCTTTATATACTCGCTCACCTTTTTTGACGATTGGGATTTGATTATAGCAAGTTCCCTGGTTAGAACGGACATACTTTTGTAAGGTGTACGTATCTGTGTCACCTTCAACTTCCTTTCCGTCTACTTCAGAAACTCTTCTTACGACAATTTCCTTTGCTTCAACGCGCTCAACGATTCCATCGTGGGCACAAATAACTGCCGCCCCTGAATCCTTTCCAGAAACGTACTCCATTCCTGTTCCGACAATTGGCGATTCCGGTAACAGTAATGGCACAGCTTGACGCTGCATGTTTGCTCCCATTAACGCTCGGTTCGAGTCGTCATTTTCTAAAAATGGAATACAAGCAGTTGCCGCAGAAACAACTTGTTTTGGTGAAACGTCCATATAATCGACTTCTTCTCTTGGAACAATCGTGTTTTCACCTTTGAATCTAGCGATAACCTCTTCATCCATGAAACGACCATTTTCATCTAACCGTGCATTCGCTTGAGCAACGACATAATTGTCTTCTTCATCGGCTGTTAAATAGTCAATTTCTTTTGATACTAAGCCTGTTTCCGGATCAACTCGGCGGTATGGCGTTTCAATAAAGCCGAATTTATTTACCCGACCATAACTGGATAATGAGTTAATTAATCCGATGTTTGGACCTTCTGGTGTTTCGATTGGACACATTCTTCCGTAGTGAGAGTAGTGAACGTCTCGCACTTCAAAACCTGCCCTTTCTCTTGTCAGTCCACCAGGCCCAAGAGCTGACAATCGGCGTTTATGTGTAAGTTCAGCTAACGGATTCGTTTGATCCATAAACTGAGATAATTGTGAACTTCCAAAAAACTCTTTAATTGATGCAATTACTGGACGAATGTTAATAAGCTGCTGTGGAGTAATACTTGATGTGTCTTGAATAGACATACGCTCACGGACAACACGCTCCATTCGTGATAAACCAATTCTAAATTGGTTTTGTAACAATTCGCCTACTGAACGGAGTCGACGATTTCCTAAATGATCAATATCATCAATATCTCCGACTTTATATAGTAAATTGAAAAAGTAATTAATCGAACTGACAATATCTACTGGTGTAATATGTTTTACATCTTCAGCAACAAAGGAGTTTCCAATGACATTTAACGTTCTTTCACCATTAGGATCAGTCGGATCAACAATGCTAACCTTTTGATAAGTAATTGGTTCATCAACGATTGCCTCAGGAAGTTCTTCAGTTACTTCTGCTAAACGAGACTCTTCTCTTTCAAAGTACTCTGCTAATTTATTCAGGACTTTCCTTGTTAACTTATCACCTTTTTGTGCTAAAACTTCTCCCGTCTCTTCATCCACTAACGTTTCAGCTAGCACTTGGTTAAATAATCGATTTTGGATGTTTAACTTTTTATTAATCTTATATCTTCCTACGTAGGCTAAGTCATAACGTCGCGGATCAAAAAATCGAGAATATAGTAAACTTTTCGCATTTTCTACAGTTGGTGGTTCTCCCGGACGTAATCGCTCATAAATCTCAATTAGAGCCTCTTCTGTTGATTCTGTATTATCTTTTTCCAACGTATTCTTTAAAAACTCATTTTCACCAATGAGCTCGATAATTTGTTCATCCGTACTGTAGCCTAATGCACGTAATAATACAGTAATAGGCATTTTTCGTGTCCGGTCAATTCGAACGTAGACAACATCCCTTGCATCTGTATCACATTCTAGCCAAGCACCTCTGTTTGGAATAACCGTTGCGGTTAAGCCCTCTCTTCCATTTGGATGAATCTTTGTGTCAAAGTATACGCTCGGTGAACGAACAAGTTGAGAAACAATAACTCGTTCCGCTCCGTTAATAATGAAGGTTCCCGTATCTGTCATTAACGGAAAATCACCCATGAAAACCTCTTGTTCTTTAATTTCACCCGTTTTGTTATTGATGAGACGTACTTTCACGCGTAATGGAGCATTATACGTTACGTCTCGTTCTTTCGATTCTTCTACTGGGTACTTTGGTTCCTCTAAGCGGTAATCTACAAACTCTAGTGATAGATTTCCTGCGAAGTCTTCAATCGGAGAGATATCTTGAAACATCTCCTTAAGCCCTTCTTCCAAAAACCACTTATATGAAGCGGTTTGGATTTCAATTAAGTTAGGTAAATCTAATACTTCGCTGATCTGTGCGTAACTTCTACGCTTTCGGTGCCGACCATATTGAACTAGTTGTCCTGTCAACTGCTTCACCCCTCAAATTAGCTTGAATTTGTATTCTTCTTATTGCACATAAGCTTTTGTTAAAAATTAAAAGTTCCAAAGAGTAAACCTTTGAAACGTTAATATTTCACACAGTTTTTCCATAATAAGTATGCTTTATACTCTTCAACTTTTATAAGTTTTTTCTTGACATTGCAATTTGGCATTCGCATCTAATGATGTTACCACATACTGTTTCTATAGTCAATATTTAACTGCTTTAAAAATGTGATATCCTTTTTTTCTTTCTATCAATGTGACATACCCAAATAATTCCTGTAGTTTTTTCTTCGCAGATGGAGCTCCTTGTTTTCGTTGAATGACGATCCACAACTCTCCCTTGTTCTTCAATGCCTGAAAACTGTCTTTAAACATTGAGTAAATGATTTTTTTGCCTGCGCGTATCGGTGGGTTTGTTAAAATTGCGGAAAACATTCGATTTGATAACTGTTCAAAACGATCACTTAAAATGACTTCTGCATTTATAATTTGGTTTTGTTTTACATTTTGCTTCGCTAACATAACTGCTCGTTCGTTAATATCAGTCATTACAATATGTTCATCACGGTATTTATTTGCGATCATAATACCGATAGGACCATATCCACAGCCTAAGTCTAAAATATCTCCTTGTACAGCTGGTTTTCTGAACTGTTCAATGAGTAAACGTGAACCAAAATCAACTCTTGTTTTAGAAAAAACGCCATCATCAGTTGTGAAGGTATATTGAACACCGTCGAATGTATGATTCCATGTTTGTGGCTTGCTTTTAGATTGAGGTTTTTGAGTATAATAATGCTCAGACATTAAAGCACCTGCTTTTATCTGTTTTGATATAAAGAGCCCGTCAAAGTGGATGACGAGCTCTTTTTATGTGTAGGTAAAATATTATTTAAGTTCGACTGTAGCGCCTGCTTCTTCAAGCTTCTCTTTAATTTCTTCAGCCTCTTCTTTGTCGACGCCTTCTTTAACTGCTTTTGGTGCGGCATCTGTAAGATCTTTCGCATCTTTTAAGCCGAGACCTGTAACCTCTCGAACAACTTTAATAACTTGAATCTTGGATGCTCCTGCATCTTCAAGAACAACATCAAACTCTGATTGCTCTTCGGCTGCGTCTCCTTCTGCTGCACCACCTGCAACGGCTACCGGAGCTGCTGCTGTTACACCGAATTCTTCTTCAATAGCTTTTACTAAATCGTTTAATTCTAAAACGGACATTTCTTTTATCGCTTCAATAATTTGATCTTTAGACATCAAAATTCCTCCTATTTCATAACTTTAAATATTTTCTTAGACTCTGATTTACTCTTCGTCTTCCTCTTCTTTTTGATCAGCGATTGCTTGAGTTGCATAGGCTAAATTACGCATTGGTCCTTGTAAGACGCTAAGCAGCATAGAAAGCAATCCTTCGTAATCTGGTAAAGATGCTAACTCTTGGATTTGATCAAGAGTTGCAATTTCACCTTCAATGGCTCCACCTTTAATTTCAAGAGCTTCGTGCTCTTTCGCGAAATTGTGGAGGATTTTAGCCGGTGCCACGACGTCGTCTTTACTAAACGCAATAGCTGTCGGTCCGACTAATGTTTCTTCTAAATCTTGTAGATCCGTATCTTGTAATGCTCTGCGTGCAAGAGTGTTTTTATAAACTTTATATTCTACCCCTGCTTCTCGCAAGTTTTTTCGTAATTCTGTTACTTCAGCAACATCTAGGCCCCGATAATCAACAACAATTGTCGTTTGACTTTCCTTAAGATTTTCTGAAATCTCTTGAACTGTTTGTTTCTTGCTTTCAAGAGTGGCCATTTTTCCACCTCCCAATCATCAGTTCCCGTTATACCATATATCAAAAAAGCCTCCATAGACATATGGAGGCTTCAAATGACAAACTCATCCGCTAATAAAACTAGCGATACTTATCATTTATAAAAAACACCTCGGTAGGATGATTAAGCAAAGTATGCCCCTACTGTCTACGGTACAACGTATTTTATTTAAGTTAACAAAGCAATTTTACATGTAAATGACATACTTGTCAATAATTATTGAATATCTTTTACATACTCAGAAACATCGACTTTGATTCCTGGCCCCATCGTTGAAGTAAGAGTTACATTGTGCATGTAAACACCTCTAGATGAAGCAGGTTTTACTCGGACGAGTTCTTTTGTTATAGCATCAAAATTTTCAACAAGCTGATCCTTTTCAAAGGAAAGTTTTCCAATTGGTACATGTAAGTTCGCTGCTGAGTCTACTCGGTACTCAATTTGTCCTGCCTTAATATCAGAAACAGCTTTTTCAACTTCAAAAGTTACTGTTCCAGTTCTTGGGTTCGGCATTAAACCTTGTGGCCCAAGGATTCGACCGAGCTTTCCTACTTCAGCCATCATGTCAGGTGTTGCAACGACGATATCAAAATCTAACCATCCTTCGTTTATCTTTTCGACAAGGTCTTCAGCACCAACATAATCGGCTCCTGCCGCTTCAGCTTCTTGTGCCTTCTCACCTTTAGCGAAGACTAAAACTGTTTGTGTTTTTCCAGTTCCATGGGGTAAAACCATAGCCCCTCGAATTTGCTCGTCTGCATTTTTAGGATCGACTCCTAAGCGGTATGCAACTTCAACAGTTTCATCAAAATTCGCTTTTGGCATGGACTGTAAAAGTTCAACAGCTTCCTCTAACGGATATACTTTAGAGCGATCAACTTGCTTTAACGCTTCCTGATACCTTTTTCCTGCCATTAAAATTTCCTCCTCTTTTGTGGTAATAACGGTAGAACCTCCCACGAGATGAAGCGAAATGCTTCAAACGATCTATTCAGTAAGAACAGGTTGTCGAGCAGTATCGCAACCTGATGTTAATTATTATTAACCTTCAACCGTAATTCCCATACTTCGGGCTGTTCCTTCTACCATACGCATAGCTGCTTCTACATCAGCTGCGTTTAAATCTTGCATTTTTGTTTCCGCAATCTCTTTTACTTGATCACGTGTAACCGTTCCAACCTTTTTACGGTTCGGCTCTCCTGAAGCCAATTCGATACCAGCTGCTTCTTTTAATAAAATAGATGCAGGCGGTGTTTTTGTAATAAACGTAAAAGAACGGTCTTCATATACCGTAATTTCTACTGGAATAAGCATTCCAGCTTGATCTTGCGTCTGTGCGTTAAACTCTTTACAAAAACCCATGATATTAATTCCAGCTTGTCCTAAGGCAGGACCGACCGGTGGTGCAGGGTTTGCTTGACCTGCTGGGATTTGTAAACTTACTTCGTTAATTACTTTTTTAGCCACGGGACACACCTCCTTAAAGTCCGTGATGTGGTCACAGGGGTTAAACTTTTCCCCTCCCACTCATATTTACGCATCTTATTGTTGGATGCGAACAACAAAGGAATATTAACATGCTTCAACAAATAATGCAAGGAAGAAAGCAATTTACCTTTTATTCTTTATGACATTTTTTCAATTTGGGTAAAATCTAACTCTACCGGGGTTTCACGCCCGAACATATTGACATGCACTTTGACTGTTTGTCGGTCAATATCAATATGTTCAATCGTTCCTGTAAAGTTTGCAAAAGGTCCATCCGTTACAGTTACATTATCTTTTAGTTCAAATTCGATTTTCACTGTCGGTTGCTCAACACCCATACGAGATAAAATAGCATCTACCTCATCAGGTAAAAGTGGAATTGGTTTTGCACCTTGTCCACTAGAGCCAACAAAACCTGTTACCCCTGGTGTGTTACGAACAACGTACCAGGAATCATCTGTCATAATCATTTCTGTTAAAACATATCCCGGAAAGAACTTTTTCATGGAGGTTTTCTTTTTTCCATCTTTTATTTCTGTTTCCTCATCTTCGGGTACAAGGACTTGGAAAATCTTATCCTCCATCCCCATTGTTTCTACTCGCTTTTCTAGATTCGCCTTTACTTTGTTTTCATAGCCAGAATATGTGTGAATAACGTACCAATTTTTCTCCATTTGATTCGGACAATAGTTTGCCCTAACCTCCTTTACATATGAATTTTAAAACCGAAAAAACACATTAAAATTAACAATATTAAAAAACCCGTATATGACCGGGTTTTCATAAAAACTATTATTTATTTAAATTATAACATAAAACTCATAAAGTATGCATTCTACTAATTAAAATAAATTTAAGAACTGTGTAATAAGTAAATCGATGACAAAAAAGAATGCTGTCACGAAAGCGACAGTCGCAATAACTGTAATCGTATAGCTAATGAGTTCAGGTCCTTTCGGCCATGTAACCTTCCTCATTTCCTGAGGTACACTTTTTAAAAAATTTATCAATCTCAACTTTTCTTCCTCCAACAAAGATTTCTACTCACTTCGTCTCCCGATGAAGTGTATGTTTTCCACATTTTTTACAAAACTTCTTCATTTCTAATCGTTCTGGATGTTTAAATTGATTTTTAGTTGTTGTGTAATTACGACTTAAACATTCACTACAAGCTAATGATACTCGTTTATTCAAATAAATCAACCTTTTGTACGGTATAATTTCCTTTAATGTAGCACGTTGGAAAAAGCGTGTCAATACATATCGAAGGTTTCACACTATAGTCTGAGTTTCTTTCCATCTGTTAATGTCTCTAATTTTTTCTTTACCCGTTGGAGTGCATTATCTATTGACTTCACATGGCGATTAATCTCAACCGAAATCTCCTTATACGTTCTACCCTCTAAGTATAATTCTAATACTTTTCTCTCTAAGTCCGTTAACATCGACGCCAACTTTTCTTCAATTTGATGAAGACGCTCTTGATTTACGATCATTTCTTCCGGATTTAATGAATGTGATCCTTCTACGATATCTAGTAATGTTCTTTCTGATTCCTGCTGATAAAGTGGCTTATCTAAAGATAATGAGGAATTTAACGGAATATGTTTTTGTCTAGATGCCGTTTTAATTGCGGTAATAATATTTCTTGTAATACAAAGTTCTGCAAATCCTCTAAAGGAGGAAGGTCGATCGACTTCATAATCGCGAATCGCCTTATAAAGACCTATTAACCCCTCTTGAATGACATCTTCTCGATCGCCACCGACTAAAAAATAGTTTCTCGTTTTTGATAGAATAAATCCTTTATACTTATCTATCAAATGTTCTAATGCGCTTTTATCATCCTCGTCAATAAGCTCCAGCAACTCTTCGTCCGACAACATTGATAAAGACTTTGCATCTCTTTCTAATTGCTCAAGTCCCACTAGAACTTCCCCCCCGAAGTTACTTCTACGATTAAAAACAGTATACAGTAAGCGCTTTAATAACTCAACAGAATTATTGGAAAATTATCATTCTTCTTCAATTACGCCGTCTACGCATCTGTTCAAATTTTTGTCTAAGCTCGTCATTGAGCGGGATTTTAGCACTCGGTTTCGATTTTTCATTATACTCGATTCTTTCTTGAATACTCTTTTTCGATGCTTGTAATTCAATGAACAGCTCTCGCGCCGATTTTCTTAAAGCTCCCCTACCAAAAATAACTCGTTGCTCTAAATAATCCGATGTAGCCACATAAACTTGATTAACGACTGTCTTATATTTTGTTACGATACGTTCAATACATTCATCAGCAGTTTCGTTTTCTTTCGTATAAATAATCTCAACATCATACGATTTTAAGACACTGCCTTTACCCTTTACGTAGTGAGCATCGTAAACGATAATTATTTTTAATCCAGAATATGCTTGATAATCTGCCATTAGTTCAATTAATCGATCCCTTGCTTGTGCCATATCAATATCTTTTAATGTTTTCAATTCTTCCCAAGCACCAATTATGTTATATCCATCGACGACTAAAACATTATTCATCACGTTTCACCAATCGGATTTCTTTTCCGATAAATTTCATACATGAGTAAACTTGCAGCTACAGATGCATTTAAGGAAGACACGGCACCTGTCATCGGTAAGGAAACTGTCCAATCACATTTTTCCTTCACTAATCGACTTATACCACGCCCTTCACTCCCGATAACTAAAGCAATCGCTGTTTCTCCATCGAGGGTGCGATAATCATCAGTTCCTTGAGCATCCGTTCCTACAACCCAAATATAATTCTTTTTCAACTCTTCGATAGTTCGAGCTATGTTTGTTACTTGTACAACAGGTACGTATTCAATCGCTCCTGCAGACGTTTTTGCAACTGTTGCTGTTAATCCAACGGCTCGTCGTTTTGGAATAATAATGCCATGGACACCGGTTGCATCGGCTGTTCTCATAATTGCACCTAAATTGTGTGGATCTTCAAGCTCGTCCAAAATGAGAAAAAAAGGGAGTTCCCCTTTTTCTTCAGCCCGATTATATAAATCGTCAAGGGTTGCATAGGAGTAGGGTTTCACGTACGCTAATACTCCTTGATGATTTCCCCTTGCTTGTGTATCGATATGTTGTTTAGGTACTCTTTCGACTGGAATATTATTTTTCCTACATAAATCAAGTAGTTGCGTAATCGAACGGTTATCTATATGATTTGCAATAAGCACTTTATGGACTTGTCTTCCCGATTGCAAAGTCTCAGTAACAGGGTTTCGTCCAATTATTATTTCTTCATCCATCTTCACGGCTCCTTTTCATTATTTTTTATCGCTAAAGAAAGAAGTTCATTTAATCGCTCTTCATTACCTAACAAATGGTGATAACCTATCAATGCTTCAAATCCCGTACTATAGCGATACGCGTGTACAGAAACATTTTTAGGAGTAGAGCGGGATTTCGCGTTCCTACCACGTTTAACAATCCGCTCTTCCTCCTCTGCTAATACATCGTTTTCCAACCAATGCCAAACGATATTTGCTTGTGCTTTTGCTGAAACAAAGGACACAGCTAGACGATGCAATTCATTAGGATCTTCTTGACCCTTTTGGATGAGATGATTTCTAACATATAATTCATAGACAGCATCTCCGACATAAGCCAGGGTTAAACCATTTAAATGTTTAAGTCTTTGTAATTTAGCCACGTCGCCAACGAACTCCTTGGGGTGTGTCTTCTAGAATGATATTTTGTTCTTTTAATTCATCCCTTATTTCATCAGCTCGTTCGTAATTTTTGTTCGCACGAGCTTCTTCTCGTTCCTCGATTAATCGTTCGATGTCTTCTTCTAATAGTTGTTCTTCTATCTTTAATGTTAAACCTAAGACATCAAGCAAAGTTTTTATTTGATCTTGAAAGGCTTCAATGACTTTTTCTGATGTTTGCTTTTCAGCTAAATATGCATTCGCATCTCGAGTTAAATCAAAAATAACAGAAATTGCCTTTGCTGTATTAAAGTCATCCTTCATTGCCGCTTCAAAGCTTTCTTTATGTTGAGCAATTTTTTCTAACCACTCTTCATCATTATCGACTAAGTTTAAACTTAATGATTTTCGATGTTCTAAATTTTGATAAGCAATTTCAATTCGTTCAAAACTGTTTGCCGCACTGTTTAACAAATCATCGGAAAAGTTAATCGGACTCCGGTAATGGACAGTAAGCATAAAATAACGAATAATATTCGGATCGAACTGCTCAATTAAATCCCTGGTCAAAATGAAATTCCCTAAGGATTTAGACATTTTTTCGTTATCAATATTCATATACCCATTATGCATCCAATAATTAGCAAAGGTCTTATCACTTAAGGCTTCAGATTGGGCGATTTCATTTTCATGGTGTGGGAAGGTCAAATCTTGTCCTCCGGCATGGATGTCGATAGTTTCACCTAAATACTTTTTCGCCATCGCTGAGCATTCGATATGCCAACCCGGTCTGCCTTCTCCCCACGGGGACGACCAAGATATTTCCCCTTCTTCGGATTTCTTCCACAGAACGAAATCTAATGGGTCATCTTTCTTTTCCCCTACTTGAATTCTTGCTCCAGAACGTAATTCATCAATAGACTGGGCGGACAACTTTCCATATTCTTCAAATTTGCGTGCCTTAAAATACACATCGCCTTCGACTTCATAGGCAAAGCCTTTTTCGATTAATCCTTCGACAAACTCTATAATCTCCTCAATCGTTTCGGTAACCCGGGGATGTACTGTTGCCTCTTTCACAGCTAAAGCTGATACATCTTCTAAATATGCATCTATATATTTCTCTGAAATTTCAGAGACAGGTACGTTTTCTTCATTAGCGACATCAATAATTTTGTCATCAATGTCCGTAAAGTTAAGAACATATTTTACATCATAACCTTCATATTCAAAATAGCGCCTTACTGTATCAAAAACGATTGCTGGTCTTGCATTTCCAATATGAATATAATTGTATACTGTCGGCCCACAGACGTACATTTTAACTTCATTTCTATCGATTGGTTTAAATTTTTCTTTTTCGCGAGTTAATGTATTATAAATCATAATTGGCATTTGCTGATATCTCCTTTTTCAACTGTTCTATTTCCCGTTTTAATTCGTCAATTTCTTCTTGTAGTATATCACAACGGTCAGAAACCGGATCAGGTAATTTATGATGATCAAGATCTTTTTTTACCCGTTTTCCGTTTTGAACGACAACACGACCAGGAATCCCGACGACAGTTGAGTGGGGCGGCACATCCTTAAGAACGACAGACCCTGCTCCAACCTTCGATGATTCTCCAATCGTGATTGAGCCGAGCACATGGGCACCCGCAGCAATTAGCACATTACTCTCGATCGTTGGATGCCTCTTACCTTTTTCATGGCCGGTTCCACCTAGCGTTACTCCCTGGTAAAGGAGAACGTCGTCTCCTATTTCACACGTTTCCCCAATAACGACGCCCATTCCATGATCGATAAAAAACCTTCGTCCAATTTTAGCTGCCGGATGAATTTCAATCCCGGTTAAAAATCGATTGAATTGGGAAATAACCCTTGCGATAAAACGTAATTTATATCGATAAAAAAAGTGTGCGATTCGATGAAGCCATACAGCATGTAATCCTGAGTACGTAAAGAACACTTCAAAATATGTCCGTGCTGCTGGATCTTGCTTAAAAACTACGTCCATGTCTTCCTTCATTCTTTTAAACATACGCACACGACCTCCTAAAATTGTAATATAAAAAGAGCGTCCCCGTGTAGATGACTACACAGAGACGCTTCTCATGAGCGCGGTTCCACTCTGTTTGGAACAAAACTCCCAACTTCATCCCTGTAACGGAGGGCCCCGCTGTTATATACTAGTGTTTCTATAACAGGCTCAAAGGTGCATTTCAAAAACGATGTTTAAAACCACTCTCAGCCAAGGTGATTATCTCTGTGTAAATGAATCGCTTTTTACTTTTCCTTATCAACGCTTTTATATACCTTTATTGTATGATATTTAATTGTATTTGTTACCTTTTATGCTCCAAGTTCATTTAAAATTTGATCAAGCCGATTAATGACAACATCTCTACCGATAAGTTCAATCGCTTTCGGTAATTCAGGTCCATTCGTTTGTCCAGTTGTTGCTACTCGAATCGGCATGAATAATCTTCTACCGCGATACCCTGTTTCTTGTTGTGTTGCTTTTAATTGCTCTTTAATATTTTCACTTGTAAACTCATCTAAATGAATTAAGTGATCGGTGAAAACTTGCAAGACCTCAATCGCTTGCTCTTCTTCAAGTACTTTCTGTGCTGCATCATCAAGGGATATTTCTTCCTGGAAAAAGACAGACGTTAATTCGACAATTTCCGCTCCATAACTTAATTGCCTCTGGTAAAGAGTAATTAAATCTTCCACCCATTCTCGCTTTTCATCGTTCATATCTTCCGGTACTTTTCCTGCTTGAATGAGATGTGGTAAAGCGAGCTGAACAACGTCTTCTTTGTCTAACTCTTTTATATATTCACCGTTCATCCAACTTAACTTTTTAACATCGAACACGGCAGCTGATATGGATAAACGCTCTGGATCAAATATTTCAATAAGTTCTTCTTTCGTGAAAATCTCCTCTTCTCCCTCTGGCGACCAACCGAGCAATGTAATGAAATTAAAAATAGCTTCTGGCAAATAGCCTAACTCTTCATACTGTTCGATAAATTGTAATATGTGTTGATCACGTTTACTGAGCTTTTTACGTTCTTCGTTTAAAATAAGTGTCATATGACCAAATTTTGGTGCTTCCCAACCGAGCGCATCATAAACCATCATTTGTCTTGGCGTATTGGAAATATGCTCCTCTCCACGAAGCACATGAGTAATCTTCATTAAATAATCATCGATTACAACCGCAAAATTATATGTCGGCGTCCCATCTTGCTTAAAAATAACCCAATCACCAAAATCACTTGATTCAAAAGCTATCTTTCCGCGGACAATATCATCAAATTCATATGTGTAATCTTCCGGAACACGAATTCGAATACTTGGTTTTCTTCCTTCAGCACGAAAAGTCTCTTTTTCTTCTTCAGATAAATTTGCATGGGCTCCCGAGTATTTCGGTGCTTCTCCACGGGCCATCTGTTCTTCGCGTTCTTGTTCTAATTCTTCACTCGTCATAAAACATTCGTAAGCTAAATCCTTTTCTAATAACATATCAACATATTTTTTATATATATCTAATCGTTCCATTTGTCGGTACGGACCAAAATCGCCACCAACATCTGGTCCTTCATCCCAGTCGATGCCTAGCCATTTTAAGAAATGTAATTGGCTTTCCTCACCACCAGCAACATTTCTTTCTGTATCTGTATCTTCTATTCGAATAATAAACTTTCCACCATGATGCCTTGCATATAAAAAATTAAATAATGCCGTCCGTGCGTTTCCGATATGCAAATCCCCTGTTGGGCTTGGAGCATATCGTACGCGTACTTCCTTCGTCATAATTTGTCTCCTTCCTTAAGACCCATTTACTATCCTTAGTCATTATACGACAAAAAGCGATAACACCATATGTTATCACTTTTTATACCTTATATAGTTATACCTTTTTTATAATGCTTTTTCAAGTAATTTTGGTTTTGCAAAAATCATGCGACCGGCTGATGTTTGTAAAACACTTGTAATTAACACTTCTATTGATTTACCAATATAATCTTTTCCTTCTTCAACGACGATCATCGTACCGTCATCCAAATAAGCAATACCTTGCTTTTCCTCTTTTCCATCCTTTATAACTTGAACAACTAACTCTTCCCCTGGTAAGACAACAGGTTTAACGGCATTGGCTAAATCATTAATATTTAAAACGCGTACACCTTGTAAGTCTGATACTTTATTTAAATTGTAATCATTCGTAACAAGAACACCATCCATTTCTTTAGCAAGACGTATGAGTTTGCTATCGACTTCTGGAATGTCTTCAAAATCACCTTCATAAATTTCTACTTCTACAGGTAAATCCTTTTGAATCGTGTTTAATACATCTAGACCTCTACGACCACGGTTTCTTTTTAAAACATCCGATGAATCAGCAATATGTTGCAACTCCCCTAAAACGAATTGTGGAATTACAATCGTTCCTTCTAAAAAGTGTGTTTGACAAATATCTGCGATTCTACCGTCAATAATAACACTTGTATCGAGAATTTTAGGTTTCAAAGTGTTGCTCTTTGTTTCTTCTGTATTTATTTTCTTTCGATCTTTTTCTCGTTCTCTACGAACAACTTGAAAAACATTGATAAACTCTTCACGACGCCTAAATCCGATCTGGAAGCCTAAATACCCTAAAATAATTGTTAAAAAGATCGGCACAACTTGAGAAATTATCGGTAAACTGATATCTTTTATCGAAATATTAACTAAATAGGCAATAACTAGTCCAATAATTAATCCTAGACTACCAAAAAGTAAGTCTCCCATTGGAATTTTAATTAACTGTTCTTCCACCCATTTTAGAAAATGTACGAGATAATCAGCAATAACGTAAGAAAATAAAAATAAGGCCAGAGCCCCTAAAATGGCAACGATATAATTTAGCCCGGCAAGTGATGTATTTAAACCTACAAAACTAACGAGAGCTGGAGCATATAAAAATCCTACTGTTGCTCCAATAATGACAAAAAACAAATGTATAATCCACCTCAATCTTTTCCACCTCCTGTCATTTATTATTGCCTATTTAAGTAATTTTAATCATAATTATTCAAGTAAATAATATCATAGCTATAAAATCGAGTCAATGAAGCAAAAGATAAAATTTTATCACATTTTGTAATATATGTCAATTCCTTGAACGTTTATACTAACTATTATTTAGGTAGAAATACTTAATATCCTATTGCTTCTTGTAATGCTTCCTGGATTGTACTTACTCCAATCACTTCAATTCCTTTAGGAGTTGTCCAACCCTCTAAATTGTTTTTCGAACAAATGACTCGTTTAAATCCGAGCTTTGCCGCTTCTTGTACTCTTTGTTCAATACGAGATACCCGCCGAATTTCACCTGTTAACCCTACTTCTCCGATGAAAATATCTGTTTGATTTGTTGGTTGGTCACGGAAACTAGAAGCAATACTTATCGCTACAGCTAAATCGATAGCTGGTTCATCTAATTTTACGCCGCCAGCAACCTTTACATAAGCATCTTGATTTTGTAATAATAGCCCTACTCTCTTTTCAAGTACTGCCATTAAAAGAGAAATCCGATTATTATCAAGACCTGTCGCCATTCTTCTAGGATTACCAAAACTAGATGGTGAAATTAAAGCTTGAATCTCTACGAGCACCGGGCGTGTTCCTTCCATCGATGCAACAACTGTTGAACCAGAAGCACCTTGAGAGCGTTCCTCTAAAAAAATTTCTGAAGGATTCATGACTTCAACTAAACCTTGTTCTTTCATTTCAAAAATTCCCATTTCATTCGTGCTTCCAAACCTATTTTTCACACTTCGTAATATTCGATACGTATGATGCCGTTCACCTTCAAAATATAAAACAGTATCTACCATATGTTCTAGCATTCTCGGACCAGCAATAGCACCTTCTTTCGTCACATGTCCCACAATGACAATTGGAATGTTTTTTGTTTTAGCAATTTTCATTAATGTCGCTGTACATTCCCGTACTTGACTGACGCTTCCAGGTGCACTCGTAACCTCCTCATTGTATATCGTTTGAATCGAATCGATAACAATAAAGGAAGGTTTTAAATCCGAGATTTGTTGTGTAATATCAAATAAGTTCGTCTCAGCTAATACGTAGAGCAAATCCGTAGCAATACCTAAACGATCTGCTCGAATTTTCGTCTGTTGTGTAGATTCCTCACCTGATACATATAAAACAGGCATTTGATTATCCGCTAATTGGGCCGATATTTGTAAAAGTAATGTTGATTTTCCAATTCCTGGATCACCACCTATTAAAATGAGTGAACCTGGAACGATTCCCCCACCAAGAACACGATTGAACTCCATCATTTTCGTTAACATTCGTGGTTCTTGTTCAGATTTTACTTCTGTAATTTTCTCCACTCTTTGTGTAAGTGATTGTCTTGACTGGCGGTTTCCCTTTGTCCTAGATGTAATTTCCTCGACAATCGTATTCCACTCATGACAATTTGGACACTTTCCCATCCACCTTGGAGATTCATAACCACATTCCTGACAAATAAAAACTGACTTTCTTTTCGCCAATGGGCATCTGTCCCCTCTTTTGATAATTATAACTTATACATATCACGATTAAATTACATTTATTTTTCAATTCATTTAAAAAAGATTCATGTTGAAAAAAGCTAGTAGGTTTCCCAACTAGCTTTTTCCACGCTTCTTTTATAGTAAAATAATATTTCCTTGTGGATTTAAGCCGATCTTTGCTTTTTCTCCTTTTTTAATCCTACCTCTCAACACCTCTTCAGAAAGTAAGTCTTCAATATGACGCTGTATAGCCCTTCGTAACGGACGAGCTCCATATTCAGGATCAAAGCCGATCTCAGCAATTTTTTCTATTGCGCGATCAGTAATCGTAAATTCGATGTCTTTTTCTGATAGCCGCTCTTTTAATTCAGCAATCATTAATTTCACAATTTCACTCATATGTTTCTTTTCTAATGAGTGGAAAACAATTGTTTCATCAATTCGGTTTAAGAATTCCGGTCGGAACACCTTTTTCATTTCTGAAGTTACTTTTTCTTTCATATCTTTATGTGCTTGACCTTCTTCTTGTAACGTAAATCCGACATATTTATTTTTATTTAACTCACTAGCTCCTACATTAGATGTCATAATAAGGATCGTATTTCGAAAATCGACAACCCGGCCACTTGCATCTGTTAATCGACCATCTTCTAATACTTGAAGTAAAATGTTGAATACTTCTGGATGAGCCTTTTCAATTTCATCTAATAATACGACAGAATATGGCTTTCGTCGGACAGCTTCAGTTAACTGGCCACCTTCATCATAACCGACATATCCTGGAGGCGAACCAACAAGTCGGGATGTAGCATGTTTTTCCATATATTCGGACATATCGATTCGAACCATCGCATCTTCTTCACCGAACATAATTTCTGCTAGCTTACGAGCAAGCTCGGTTTTTCCAACACCTGTTGGCCCAAGGAAAATAAAGGAACCTATTGGTCGTTTCGGATCTTTTAGACCTGCCCGTGCCCGCCGAATTGCTTTAGAAATAGCTGTCACAGCTTCTTCCTGACCAATAATATGTTCATGTAAAACCTCTTCCATATTAAGCAGTCTTTCACTTTCTGTTTTTGTCAGTCTTGATACAGGAACCCCCGTCCAAATCGATACAACACTTGCGATATCCTCCGCTGTTACTTTATCATCAGCTTTTTCTTGCTTTGTTCGCCACTTTTTCTTCGTTTCTTCTACTTTTTCAATAAGCTTTTGTTCTTGATCTCTTAAGGATGCGGCTGTTTCAAACTCTTGAGCATGAACAGCGGCGTCCTTTTCTTTTTGTACTTCTTCAAGTTTTTGTTCTAAATCTTTTAGTTTCGGCGGTGCTGTATATGACTTTAACCTTACTTTAGAACCCGCTTCATCAATTAAATCAATGGCCTTATCTGGTAAAAAACGATCCGTTATATATCTTTCCGACAGCGTAACAGCCGCTTCGATAGCTTCCTCAGTGATAGTTACACGGTGATGCGCTTCATAACGGTCACGTAAGCCTTCTAAAATTTGAATCGATTCTTCCGTTGTCGGCTCATCAACATGAATCGGTTGAAATCTCCGCTCAAGGGCTGCATCTTTTTCAATATACTTTCGGTATTCATCTAAAGTTGTCGCACCGATACATTGGAGTTCTCCCCTAGCAAGTGACGGTTTTAATATGTTTGATGCATCGATCGCACCTTCTGCTCCTCCAGCACCGATTAATGTATGCAATTCATCAATAAATAGAATGACATTATCTGCATCACGGATTTCTTCCATCACTTTCTTTAAGCGATCCTCAAATTCCCCACGATATTTTGTTCCAGCAACGACCGTTCCCATATCTAGCGTCATGACTCGCTTATCTCGTAATATTTCAGGGATTTCATTCGTTACAATTTTATGGGCCAAACCTTCCGCAATTGCTGTTTTCCCTACTCCAGGTTCTCCGATGAGTACGGGATTATTTTTCGTCCTGCGACTTAACACTTGAATAACTCTTTCAATTTCTACATCTCTTCCAATAACCGGATCGATTTCACCTTGGCGAGCACTTTCTGTTAAATCTTTCGCTAGCGAATCAAGTGTTGGTGTACTTTTTGTTTGAGCTTGTGCTTTACCTTGACTTCCTCTTTTTGCTTCACTCGCACCAAGCAATGTTAGAACTTGCTGCCTTGCTTTATTTAAACTTACATCTAAATTTCGTAAGACCCGGGCTGCTACCCCTTCACCCTCACGAATAAGACCTAGCAAAATATGCTCTGTCCCAACATAAGAATGACCTAATTTTCTCGCCTCATCTTGCGAAAGTTCGACTACCTTTTTCGCCCGCGGTGTATAATGAATTGATTGCATAGGTGATTGCCCTTGGCCAATTAACGTCTCTACTTCCTTTTGAATGTCTTCGCTATTTATCCCTAAAGCTTCTAATGCTTTTGCTGCAATTCCATTACCTTCACGGATAAGCCCTAATAAAATATGCTCTGTTCCAATATTATTATGCTTTAAACGGATAGCTTCTTCCTGGGATAAGGCAAGCACCTTTTGTGCTCGTTCTGTAAATCTACCGAATAACATGTGGCATTTCCTCCTTACTCATTTTCCAATTTCAGTCTTTCTCGTATCAACTTTGCCCGAAAGACATCCCTTTCATTCGGTGACAAGACCTTTTTTGCATAATGTTGTAAAAATCCAGGTTGTGTTAAAACCATAAGTTCATTTAATATGTTTTGTGGTGTGTTTTCAATCATTCCTAAGTCTATGCCTAACCTTACATCTGATATACACTTTGCTGCTTCTTTTGATTCAATAATACGACTATATTGTAAGACTCCATAGGATCGGAAAATGCGATTCTCTAATTGAATTTGCGATTGTTCTAAAAGATGTTTTCTCGCCTCTCGTTCTTGATTAACGAGTTGAATAACAACACTTTGTAAATCACCGATAATATCTTTCTCTGATTTCCCTAATGTAACTTGATTAGAGATTTGGAATAAATTCCCGATCGCTTTACTTCCTTCACCGTAAATACCACGGACGACAAGACCTAGTTGATTAATTGCTGGAATCATTTGATTAATTTGATTCGTTACGACGAGTGCTGGCAAATGCATCATAACTGAAGCACGCATTCCTGTTCCTAGATTAGTTGGACAGCTCGTTAAATATCCTTTTTCTTCATCAAAAGCATAATTAATTTTCTCTTCCAACCAATCATCTATTGTAAGGGATTCCTCAAGCGCCTTTGCTAATTGAAATCCAGGAAAGTAAAGTTGGATGCGAATATGATCTTCTTCATTCACCATAATTGATGCCTGCTCATTTTCTGAAATAAGAGCTCCAGCTTTTTGCGCTTTATTCGCCAAATGAGGACTAATTAAATGTTTTTCTACGAGCACTCTTTTCTCAATTGAAGTTAATTCACTCATTTTTACGTATTGGAAATTGTGGTAGTTTAAAAAAGAATTATCTTCATATTGCTCTTTTACAAAATCCTGAATTCGTGCTAAATCTATTCCATCAGCTACCGTTGGAAACGGTACATCTAGAAAGTTACGCGCTAAGCGAATTCGACTGCTAAGGACGATATCACTATCCGGCCCTTCTTCACGCATCCAAGGGCTAATCGCCTCATTCATAAAATCTTGCAAGCTCACCTGTCATCCCCCCTTGAAGATGAATTTGTTTGTTCCTTCAAGGCATTGATTTTATCGCGAACTTTTGCCGCTTCCTCAAAAGCTTCTTCCTCAACTAGTTTTAGTAGCTGCTCGCGATACTCTTCAATTTGTCTTTTAATGTGTAAATCTCCACCTCTTCGCTTCGGGATTTTCCCGTGATGCTCTGTGTTTCCACTATGCACTCGACGCAAGATTGCATCGATTCTAGGTGAAAATGTCTCATAACATTTGGCACAACCGAATTTCCCTGTTCGTTGAAATTCAGAAAATGTTAATTCACATTGAGGACATTGGTATTCTCGTTGAAAATGCAATTGTTTTTTTCGATTTTCATCCATTGCATGACCATCAATACTAAACAAACCTTTCAACAAATTGTGCAATGAATAACCATCTTCTGGAAAAGAAACGTATCCTTTCTCTTTCGCACAAATGTCGCATACATGTACTTCTGTCTTATTACCATTAATGACTTGTGTGAAGTGTAGTGTTGCTGGCCTTTTTTGACACACTTGGCATTCCATCTGATATGCCTCCTCGCACAAATTATTTTTCCAAAAACTTAAGCGTCGTTAACATTGCTTTTAACACATGAGCACGAACCTCATCTCGCAAAGGAAGTTTGAACGCTAATGTTCTCCTATCAATCGCGCTTAACATAAGCCTTTTTTCCCTTTCTGTAATAACTTCCTTTTCCCTTAATCGTGTTAAAATATCCTCCGCTGTTTGTTGAGTAATCGTATTGTCTATCATATTAATAATTTCATCAATTAATTCAGCTTCATCTTGATGCTCAATTCTAATGATACGAATATATCCTCCACCACCACGCTTACTTTCAATCATATACCCTTTTTCAGCGGTAAAACGCGTATTAATAACATAATTAATTTGTGATGGTACACATTGAAACAAATCAGCAATCTCGTTCCGTTTAATTTCGATCACTTTATCTTCTTGCTCAGACAAAATCTCTTTTAAGTATCGCTCAATAATATCTGTAATATTTTTCCCCATTCGTTTTCCACCTCATTAAAAAAGTGTTAAACAATAATTTGACTTTGACTATCTTTGACTATGTCTATTATACGTAAAAATAAAATACATGTAAACAACAAACCCCTACAATATTTTTAAAAATAACCTTGTTCTGTATTTATAAATGTGACACTTTTATAACATTATGATATTTATTTATAACAGAGGTGTTGATATGCTAACTACTCAGATTTGAAGATACCGAGCGATTCACAATATGAGCCAGCAAACATTAGCTGACCTTGTCGGTTTTCGCCGAGAAACTATTAGCCATTTGGAAAGAGGTAGTTATAATCCTTCATTAAATTAGCCTGGGATTTTGTATAAGTTTTTGACGTGCCGATAGAAGAAGTTTTTCAATATAAAGATAAGGAAAATAAATGGATGAAAGAAGAAAATTACTTGTATCCGGAGCAATGGAATAACGTTATGCCTGATTTACCTAGGAGTTATTGTATCATGCATATGGAAATATTTTTGACAAAAAACATTACAAATAGCATCTTAGAAGTTTTTTTAATTGTCGCTATACCAACAGCTAACGGCTGGATTTCTGGAAAAGATGAAAGTTTAGCTTTACCAAGAAATATCTCTAGTGAATCTTTTTTATCAAGCGATAACCAATCATCTAAAACATTAAGAAAAAGACATTATTTTTGGCACACCCTAACGTTCACACTGTTTATTTTCGTTATGGACAGCATCGCAGCTTTTTAATAGAAAAAGGATGTTGAAGATTATATGTGGCTTCCTAACCTATCTAATGCACATAATGTATGGATCATATTAGCAATTAAGTTTGTCATTGGTATCTTTGTGTCTTATACTCTCGGTTATTTTATTAATAAACAAATTATAAAAGATACAATAATAAAATAGATAGTTTGGAGAACAACAATGAATAAATATGAGAAGTTGTAAGTCAGGAAGCTATGGTATATGGGTTAACAAGAGATATTGATAGAGAAAAGAGAATAATAATATTAAATTTTATACTTGATAATGTAGCCCCCTTTTTCAGCTATTAAAGAATTAAGAAAAAGACGATCTATTATTTAGTAATAGACAATGACATTGCACAGCTTATAGAAATTAAAAAGGATTTTTCCGTAATTACACACTATTTAACAAATAAAACTACTTTAAAGGAAGAAAGCTTTCAACTATGAAAGTAAATGATACTCTTTAACAAAAAGAATTCAATAAATTTTAGAATCAAAAAACGGGTTCTACAATAAATAACGTTGGTGAATAAAAAAATCAACTTCCCATTCATTAGGGAAGCTGATTGAAATTCACTGACGTTTTTTCTCTTTTAGATAGAAAACAAGTGGATTTCCCTGTAGAATTAAAGTCGACGAAAACCTTATCTAGGAGGGAAACCACTTGTCTATTACTAATAGTATTAAAAATTTACTTGATATTCAAGATGAAAACATTACTTGAGTCTGTCAAGTATTTACGGGAGGTCTCCCTCACCTTTGATTTTTCCTTTGTTTTTTCGTTTCAATAATTTTTTCTCTGAGAATCTGTGTTAAAAGGGTACAGAACCCCCTTTCCCCACAATTTGTTGAAACTTGACAT
>DATGRX010000105.1:0-5887 GCA_035303185.1 Bacillota bacterium | reverse complement strand
TGGTGATAAGACCTTTTTGATAAAGGAGTGTAATAAAACAATTGTAAGTATAAAGGAACCAACTATATTCACGAACAAAGTATCCCAAGGGAATAAAAAATGTCCGAATGTCGATAAAGTTACTAGATAGCGTAACAAAGTCCCAATCATGCCACCGATACCGATGAAAAGATATTTTTTCATCATGCGATTTGACATTCCGGACAGAGCCCGTACACTTCAAACTTATGATCTTTAATCGTATATCCACCTAGTAAATTTTCAGCTTCATCCATCGGACAGATTGGTAACTTTTTGGTCGAACCACAATCATTACAAATAAAATGATGGTGATGTTTCGGACTACATTTAAAACGATAATGTTTTTCTCCTTGAAGAGTTGTTGCTTCTAAAATTTCTAATGCTTCATATAAGTTCAAGTTGCGGTATACAGTGTCAAAGCTCATCGTCGGATGGGTGTCTTCGATTAAATTCATCACTTCTTTTGCTGTTATATACCTATTTTCTCGCTCAACACAACGAATTAAATCCTTTCGTCGATCGGTAATTTTATGACCGTTTTCCCGTAATAAACGTATTGCTTTTTGAATATCCATATTATTCACCCCGTTTACGTTTCCATAAAATTGTACTAAGTAAAATAAGTAAGGCTATCATTACTATTGTGCCACCTGGAGGAATACTTAGGTAGTATCCTAAAATAAGACCTAAAATGACAGAGAACTCTCCGAATAAAATGGAGTAGCCAATAAGTTGGCGATAACTTTTTGCTAGTCGCATGGCAGCAGCTACCGGAAGGGTTACTAGGGCTGAAACGAGTAAAATACCAACAATGCGCATCGAAGCGGCAATGACAAAAGCAACTAATATAATAAATAAAAAGTGGATATGTTTCGTCTGAAGGCCAGAAACAGTTGCATGCTCTTCATCAAAAGATAAAGTGACGAGTTCTTTATAAAATAAAAAGACGACACAGAGAACAAGGATTGAAAGGATCAGAATCATATAAAAATCGGTTTTACTAACGGCAGAAACAGAACCAAATAAGTACGTAAATAAATCTTGATTAAAACCTTTTGCAAGGGCAATAAAGATTACGCTTAAACCGACGCCACCGGATAAGACGATAGGGATACCTAATTCTTGGTAGGATTGATAAACAGAGCGTAACTTTTCAATAAAAATGGCACCGATAACTGAAAAAGCCATTCCACTATACATGGGTGATAAAAAGATTAGTAAAAATCGCTTCTCCATAAATAGACCAAAAGCTATACCGGCAAGGGTAACATGACTTAGGGCATCGGCTAAAAATGAGAGTCTTCGAACAACGAGAAAAGTACCGAGTAAGGGAGCAATAAGCCCGATTAATAAACCAGTATAAAAGGTATGTCGTAAAAATTCAAATTGTAAGAAATGTTCGATCATTGAAATCCGTCCCTATTGTTGTTTGTTGTTCTAGTATAAAATTCCATTAATTCTGCATCTGAAAGTTTGAGATACTCGCTCGTTGTTCCAGAAAATTGAATGGTCTTATTTATATAAATGACGTTTTGAACGTAATTTTTCATCTCTTGTAAATCATGGGTGACGAGAAGTAAAGTCATCTGTTTTTCTTCATGTAAATACTTTAGTAGTTCGTAAAAAGTTTTGACATTTTTATCATCAATGCCCACAGTGGGCTCATCTAAGATGAGGATTTTTGGATCATTTACAAGAGCACGAGCAATAAAAACACGTTGCTGTTGACCACCAGATAAATCCCCAATTTTCTCCTTCATATACGCTTTCATTCCGACGGCTTCAATTGCTTCTTCAACTTTTTCTTTATGATGTTTTTTCATCAAACGAAAATAGCCAATTTTAGCGGTAAGGCCCATAGCAACAACTTCAAACACTGTTGCAGGAAAACCTTGATTAAAGGTGCGAACACGCTGGGACACATAACCGATAGAAGGATCCTTTTTCTTTGACCTTGTGGCACTAGAAGGAAAACTTATTTCTCCGGTTTCTGGAGGAAGTAATCCTAACATTAATTTGATAAGGGTTGTTTTGCCGCCACCATTCGGTCCAATAAGTCCAATAAAATCGCCTTGATTAATTGATAGATTTATGTTTTGTAAAACCTTCTGTTCTTCATAAGCAAAGGAAACATTGTTTAATGTAACAATCTGTTTTGTCATCGAATCGCCTCACTGTAAAGCTTTTTCAAGTTGTTGTAAATTATGTTTCATTAAGGAAAAGTAATTTTCTTCATTTTCGATATCGTCATCGACGAGTACTTCTAGATTATGAATAAATAGTCGTTTTGCATCTAATTCTTCTTGAATAATTTCTGCAATTTTGTTCGTCGCATTTTGCTCGAACAACACGTAGGAAATGTTTTTTTCTTTAGCGCTCTGAATGAGATTAGTTAACTCTTTTTGTGACGGTTCATCTGTTGCTGTTATACCACTAATTGGGATTTGCCGAATCCCGTAACGTTCTTCCCAATATTTATAAGCACCGTGGGAAACAATGATCTCTCGCTTATCTGTCTTGGCTAATGATTTTGCAAATTGTTCATCTAATGTCGTTAAGTCCTTCGTTAATTCATTAAGATTTTCCTGGAATACTTGTTTGTCTTCCGGGTAAAGTTCACTTAACTGTTCTGAAATCATGTTAGCAGCGATAATCATCCGTAATGGATCAAACCAAAAATGAGGATCAGCATCAACAGAGTCACTAGAGAAAATACCTTCATATTTTCCGATTTCAATAAAAGAAACATCGCTATTTTTTAAAGCAGATTTAGCTTTATTAGTAAAAGTTTCTAACTGTTCTCCGAGATAAAAAAAAGCATCTCCACTGGCGATATCTATCATTTCTCGTATTGTCGGTTCATACGTGTGAGCATCTACCCCAGGAGGGTATACAGTAACAACTTTAATATCATCATGAACGAGTTCGGTAACGAGAAAATGGATCGGATAAATCGTCGTATAAATTTTATGCGTACTTGATTTTGTTTCATTCGTTTTACCACAACTAGCTAAGAAGAGGAGTATAAAACTAATGAATATAAATCGCTTCATACATTCACTTCCTTTTTATAGTACGTTTACTATATCGTAATGATTCCGATTTGTAAATAAGAATGATTCCGATTAAGAAGGTCAAACAACATAAATCATATATTATTTAGAAAAACATTAGAATCTCTTGCATAGATATACTATACGGGTGTATACTATAGGTAGTTAGGAAAAAGGAGTGATCGACATGGATCAACAAATTTTATCTCCGCGTGAGGATGAAGATAAGATAGCGATAATTAATCGCTTGAAAAGGATCGAAGGACAAGTACGAGGCCTTCAGAAAATGATTGAGGACGATAGATATTGTGTCGATGTTTTAATTCAGATTAGTGCCATTAATGCGGCTTTAAAAAGCGTCGGCTTCACATTAATGGAAGAACATACAAAACATTGTGTATCAAATGCAGTAAAATCCGGTAATGGAGATGCGGCCTTTGAAGAGTTAATTGATGTCTTTAAACAATTTTCAAAATGAGGAGGATGAATATGGAAAAGAAACATCAAACTATTGGAATTACTGGAATGACTTGTTCAGCTTGTTCATCCCGAGTAGAAAAAATGTTAAATAGACTTGATGGTGTTGATGCTCAAGTAAACTTAATGACGGAAGTTGCAACCGTTGATTACGATCCAGAAAAAGTAAGTTTTGAAGATATTGAAAGTCAAGTCGTAAATTTAGGATATGGATTAAAAACAGAAGAAGTGCAATTACACGTTAGTGGTATGACGTGTTCAACCTGTGCACATACCATTGAAAGAAACTTAAATGAAATGGAAGGTGTCGTAGGGGCGACAGTTAACTTTGCTACAGAAACCGTATCAGTGAATTTTTATGAAAATGTAGCAAAAGTTTCAGATATTATTGAGGAAGTTAAACGGCTTGGATATGTTGCTGAGGACAAAACAGATCGAACAGAAGCAGACGAAAATAAAGAATTGAAAAAAATGCAGAGACATTTAATCATTTCTGTCATATTGTCTTTACCGTTGTTAATGACGATGTTAGATCATTTACTTGGAATTACATTACCAGCTATTTTTAATAATCCATGGTTCCAAATGGCTCTTGCAACACCAGTACAATTTTACATCGGTTGGACATTTTATGATGGAGCTTATCGCAGCTTACGAAGTAAAAGTGCTAATATGGACGTACTCGTTGCGTTAGGTACGTCAGCGGCATATTTTTACAGTGTATATGAGGGAGTAAAATATGTTATCAATACAGCATACGAACCTCATTTATATTTTGAAACGAGTGCCGTATTAATAACGCTCATATTGTTCGGAAAGTATTTAGAAACTCGTGCAAAAGGACAAACATCTGCAGCGATTTCTGCGTTGTTAGAATTACAAGCAAGAGAAGCACGAGTACTTCGTGACGGGGAAGAAGTTATGGTTCCAATTGAAGACGTCGTAGTCGGTGATCGCATTATCGTTAAACCGGGAGAGAAAATCCCTGTTGATGGGATGGTGAAACGGGGAGCAACTTCTGTCGATGAATCTATGATAACTGGAGAGTCTATTCCGGTTGAAAAAGAAGCAAATGCAGAAGTTATTGGAGCGACGATGAATATTAATGGTACGATTGAAATGGAAGCTGAAAAAGTTGGTGAAGATACGGCCCTAGCTGAAATCGTTGATATCGTTCAACAAGCTCAAGGGTCAAAGGCACCGATCCAACGAATGGCCGACATTATTTCCGGATATTTTGTGCCAATTGTCGTTGGAATTGCCATTGTCACTTTTATCATATGGATTAGTTTCGTATCACCGGGCAATATAGAACCAGCCCTTACAGCAGCAATTGCCGTTTTAGTTATTGCTTGTCCTTGTGCCCTTGGACTTGCAACTCCAACGTCTATTATGGTAGGAACTGGTCTTGGAGCAGAAACTGGAATTTTATTTAAAGGTGGAGAGCATTTAGAAAGAACGCACGAACTTGATACAATTGTCCTTGATAAAACGGGAACGATTACACATGGTGAACCTGTGGTTACAGACTTCACAAGTAATGATGAAGTTTTACAGTTACTAGCAAGTGCAGAGAAGGATTCTGAACACCCTCTAGCCACAGCAATTGTTAATTATGCAGTAGAACAAGAAATAGACTTATTAGATGTTGAACAATTTACAGCGATACCTGGTCATGGTATTTTAGCTATTATTGACGAGAAAGAAGTTTTGGTTGGAACAAGAAAATTAATGCGTGATTATGATGTAGATATTGCGAATGCTGAGAAAGAACTTGTAACTTATGAAGAAGAAGGAAAAACAGCTATGCTTATTGCGATTGACAATGAATTTCAAGGGATCGTAGCTGTAGCAGATACAGTAAAAGAAACAGCAGAACAAGCGATTACTACACTTAAAAACAATAATATTGATGTTATTATGCTAACAGGCGATAATGAACGCACAGCTCATGCCATTGCTAAAGAAGTTGGAATCGACCGTATCATCGCAGAAGTTCTACCCGAAGAGAAGGCAAATGTCATTAGTGAGTTGCAAGAAGAAGGTAAAAAAGTAGGTATGGTTGGTGACGGTATTAATGACGCACCAGCTTTAGCCGTCGCAGATATCGGAATTGCGATTGGTTCAGGTGCAGAAGTTGCGATTGAAGCTGCAGATATTACAATCTTAGGTGGAGATTTAACCTTAATTCCGAAAGCCCTCACACTAAGCCATGAAACGATTCGAAATATTAAACAAAACTTGTTTTGGGCTTTTGGTTACAATACAGCTGGAATTCCAGTAGCAGCCTTTGGTTTACTTGCACCTTGGATCGCTGGAGCCGCTATGGCTTTAAG
>DATGRX010000104.1:0-8050 GCA_035303185.1 Bacillota bacterium | reverse complement strand
GGTGAAACAAACGATAACGCAAATGAAAATGAAAAT
Organism: Bacillota bacterium; assembly: GCA_035303185.1. GTDB lineage: Bacteria > Bacillota > Bacilli > Bacillales > Amphibacillaceae > CALAMD01. The sequence continues at coordinate 8,014 of DATGRX010000104.1, read as the reverse complement.
AATGATGATGTTAATTACAGTGAAGCTGTAGACTATACAATTACTGGAATTGAACCTGGAGCGGGAATTTCTGTCACAACAGAAAGAGCTCTTGAAGAATATGATGAACTCCAAGGTTGGGAAGTCGAACTTTCTTCAACGGGAGCAATGATGAGTGAATTAGATACAAAAATTGAAAATGAAGAACCAATTATTGTAACAGGTTGGAACCCCCATTGGATGTTTGCTAAATATCCTGATTTAAAATATTTAGACGATCCAGATGAAATTTACGGTGGTACAGAATCTATTCATTCCCTTACAAGATTAGGTTTTGCAGAGGATCACCCGGAAGCAAACAAGTTAATCGAGCAATTTGAATGGGATGTTGAAGATATGGAGGAAATCATGTATGAAGCCGAAGAAACCGGTGAAGAAGTTGAAGATATTGCTGCCCAGTGGGTCGAAGATAATCAAGATAAAGTAGAGACTTGGGTTGAAGGCGTCGAAGAAGGTAACGGTGAAGAAATCGAAATCGTCTCAACGCCGTGGGATTCAGAACGTGCTTCCGCTGGAGTATTAAAAACAGCGATGGAAGATCATGGGTTTGATGTCACTGTAACACCGGTTGATGTTGCTGTTGTGTTTGAAACCCTTGCAAACGGTCAAGCAGATGCAACTGTTGCAGCCTGGCTTCCAATTACCCATATTGAATTTTATGAACAATATAAAGATGATTTAGTCGATTTAGGCGAAAACTTACACGGAGCAAAAATTGGCTTAACCGTACCAGCCTATATGGACATCGATTCTATCGAAGATTTAGAACCAAAAGAGTAAATCCCATACACGAAAAGAGCCGGAAGAAAATATCTTCCTGGCTCTTTGTTATTCCTTGTATGTTTTAATTAGGGCAAGTAATACAGGCATCATAACGATAATACTAACAAAATAAAAGATTTCCTTAATACCTATCATCTTTATTCACTCCAATTTGTGAAACCTTTCGCTCCTGCTTCTATTATACAAGCAACAAGAAGAGTTATGCTAGTTTAAAAGGGAAGCGGATTTAGCCATTGTCCTCCATCCATCGTTACGACTTCCCCATTTATATATGCCGCTTCATCGGATAATAAAAAGTAAGCAAGTCCTGCAATTTCCTCAGGTTTCCCAAACCGCTGCAAAGGAACAGACTTTTTCGTTCGCTCGGCCATTTCCTCGGATAACATTAATTTTTCCGCACCACCTGTACGCTCAATCGGACCTGGAGCAATCGCATTCACTCGAATACCATACTTCGTTCCCCACTCAACAGCCAGCGTTCTTGTTAAGCTTAACACCCCGGCCTTCGCGGCAGCACTATGAACGACTCCTGCCCCGGCATCCCAAGCATACGTCGCTCCCATATTGACAATCGAACCTTGAATATCCTTTTCAATCCAATATTTACCGACCGCTTGGGAGCAATAAAAGGTTCCATTCAACACAATATCAATTACAGCCTTCCAACCATTCGGAGATAAATCCTCCGCATTAACGATGAAGTTTCCAGCAGCATTATTCACAAGATGATCAATGCGACCAAAGATCTCTAACGTTTCTTCAACCATTTTTTCTGCGCCTTCTACTTGCCGTACGTCCATGGAAAAGGTGTGTACCTTTCCGGTTGCCGTTTTTTCGATAAAGGACTTTGCCTCCTGTAATCGCTCCTCATCCCTTCCTGTAATAACAACCTTCGCCCCTTCATCAGCAAACTTTTTTGCCATATATTTTCCCATTCCACTTGATCCACCTGTAACAATAACTACTTTATCTTTCATCGGAATTCCTCCTTTAGATTGAATGAGTATTCATTCACACTTGCCTGTATGCGTTTACAACTAAGTATAAAGCATAACTCATTTTTTTCAACAATTCTAGGGCTGTTCAGCATATTCTATATAAAGAAAAGATACAATAATTCCAGCCATTCCAGTTCCTAATAAAATGAGCAAGCTCCCCGATGTAAGAATTTGTTCTTCTCCTACAACACCACTATAAATTGCGGGAATTGACCAGGGAAAATAAGCACCAAGCCCAACAACACTTATGATTTGTGAAAGAATAACAGTAACAATAACATAACCTAAAGGAAGTAAGTATCCTCTGCCTAGCATGGCAAAAAAGGCAACCGGTGTGCTAATGATAAGCGTCATTATGGAAATAAATATAACGTCAAAAATTCCATTCATTAACAAAGGTAATGAGAAATCAGGAATGTGTAAGATACTACCTAGTAAGACACCAAGGAGAAGCATATAAATCGTTAATAAAATTGATACAATAACACTCATTAAATATTTGGCTAAAACGATATACACTCGGGCAAAGGGAAGGGCTAATAAATCCGTCATCGTACCATCACTATACTCACGGCCAAACAACCAACTTAAGACAAAGCCAAAGGCAATGATCCCACCGATAGAAATAATCTCTTTAAAAAATGTTACATATATTTCCCAGTTCGCACCACCATAGAGATCAATGTAAGTACCAAGCATGCCTGTATTTCTCGCCATGTCTGGATCCATTAAAATATAAATAAAAAAAGCAGCGAGAAGTGCAGCGAGCGTGAAAATCACAAACATAATTTTTAACATATATGAACGAAAGGTCTTTTTTACTTCTACTTGTAAAGCAATCATTAAATATCTCATATCCTTTGCCCCTTCGCTTCAATAACTTGTAAAAAATAATCTTCTAAACTTAGCCGTTCAACAGATAAATGAGTGAGTGAACATTGTTGGAAAATAAGTTCCTTCGCAATTGTATCCCTTGTTTGGATAGCTCGCTCATCCGTTAAAACAACTTTTTCATCCACCTTCCTTGGTGAAAAGTCCATATTCATTAAAATTTGCATGGCTAATGAATTGTTTTTCGTCTCAAGAACAAGCCGTTCATCCGTTTTATTAGCCAACGCCTTAGCACTCGTTTCTTCCAGTAACTTTCCTTCATGAATAATACCAATTTGTGAAGAGATGTGGGCGAGTTCACTTAAAATATGACTAGAAATTAAAATCGTGACCCCTTTTTCTTTGGCCAATCGTTTTAATATATGACGAATATCAACAATGCCACTTGGATCAAGTCCATTCATTGGCTCATCTAGTAACAATATACTCGGCTCATGCACAAGGGCTTTTGCTATGCCAAGACGTTGTTTATTTCCTAAAGATAAATGTTTTGCTTTCGTGTGTTTATATGTTGTTAACTCAAGTAGTTGAAGCATTTCCACAATAACTTTTTCATTCTTTTGAAGCCGAAGCTTTGCCATTAGTTGCATATTTTCAAGTACGGTTAGTTCCGAATAAGCATAGGGCGTTTCAATCATATATCCTACATCTTGATAAACTTCATAAGCCCACTTACTTACCCTTTTCCCGTTTAAATAACTTACACCACTCGTCGGCTTATTCATGCCAAGAAGCAGGCGAAAAAGTGTCGTTTTCCCGGCACCATTTAAACCGATAAGCCCATAAATATCTCCTTTTTGAATCGAAATAGAAACATCCGATACAGCCTTTGTTCCGTTTGGAAATTGTTTAGACAAATATTGTGTTTCAATAACTACTGACAACCGTCACACTCCTTTCATAAGCCCATCAACAATTCGTTCAATATACCACTCAATTGTTGTCTCAAAATAATCTTTTCCTATTTCATACTCATGCAATGTTAAAACAAAAAGAGCTCGGATAATACTAGCAACTTTCGTCGGGTTTTGATGATTGATAAGTCCATGTTTTTGCCAAACCTGAACAACAGAAACAAATGTATCTTCATCCCGTTTAAAATGATCTTCTAAAACAGCTTGGGGCAGTTTATGTGTCAGTCTTTTTAGCTGATCACTATCTAGTAATTGTTGAATGAAAGGGTTTCTTTGAATATCAAAGACAACTTTTGATAAAAGCTCATGTAAAATTTCTCGACGATTTTGCCCTTTTATTTCTGGGATGTCTTTCAATGTTTGTTGCATGACCTTTTCTTCCTGTTCTAAAACAGCAAAATATAAATGCTCTTTTGATGAAAAATAATTGTAAAAAGTTCCCGTTGCCACACCTACTGATTGTGTAATGTCTTGGATCGTTGTTTTTTGTAAACTATATTGAAAAAAGAGTTCTCTGCCCGCTTCTATTAAAGATTGTTTGAATCGTTCCGTCAATATATCCACCTCAAATGAATATTTTATGTTTTTATTCATATATTCATCATAATGAATAAAAAAAGAGCTGTCAATATGAAAATATAAAAAACTGAAATGAAAGATTCATCCTTCATTCCAGTTCTTCTTATTCATTCCGTTGTTTCTTTCGACTTCACTGACCAAGGTGTTCCTAGTAACGGTAATGCCCAGCGGTCAAGTCCATACCAGCCGGCTACTTTCCATGCCATCATTAGAGCTAAAGCAATTAAAAACATAATTGGATTCGTACTTACCGTACCAGCGAGTAAAAAGGACATATTCATCACTGCCCCGAAAAAGGCAGCAATACCAGTTAAAAATCCAACAATAAGACCAAGTCCTACTAGAACCTCACCCCAAGCAACCATGTATGAAAAGGGAACGGCATTTGGTATGACAACAGCTTCTAAAAACCATGCATACCACGTCGGAACGTCTCCTGCTTCAACTAGTGACAATGCTCCTTCCATAAACCCTTTTACAGCTACTCCTGCTTGTTCACCAGTCCAAGCCGGATCGGTTATCTTACCCCATCCAGCAACTAACCATGAATAACCAAGATAAAGTCTGAGGACAAGCCAAATCCATGCAGACATCGTATTCGAAAATAACCATCTTGATACCGGATTTTCCTCAACAACGATTTGCTTACCACCTTTTGCTTTGTTCATTTCTACCATAGTTATCACCTAAAATTCTATAATATAATAAGTACAATTATACAATAACACGTTTTTAACTAAATGGAAATAGATTGTGAAATATTTCACAATATTGTCAAGGTTATGTTTCTATAAAAAACCCTTACTTCATCATTAATTTCTTTCTACACAAGGAGAGTGTATTTTACGGATAATCATGTAACATTACCTTTTGCTCCATAACACCTTTTCGAACGAACAAGAGAATACATATAGCGACAACCGCTTCTGCTACTGGTAGGGAAAGCCATATTCCTGTTATACCGAAAAAGTAAGGTAAAATAATGAGCATCGCAATTAAAATAACAAATCCCCTTGCAAATGTAATCATAATTGAAGGCTTAACCCGGCCAATCGATTGATAATACGTCATGTAAATAAAATTAACACCCATGAATAAATAACCGAGGAAAAATAACTTTAAACCGACCGTCGTCATATCGAAAATTTCAGCGGATTCGACCCCGAAAATTGCAACTAAATAATCGGCCCCTAAAAACCCAATTGCTAAAAATAATATACCTAAAGCAAATCCCGTTCGTTCGGCAATTTTTAGCGTTTGATTGATTGATCCGTATTCCTTTGCCCCATAATAAAAACTAATCATCGGCTGTATCGTCGAACCAATTCCTAAAAATGCGAAAAACATAAACGTATGTAAGTAATTAATGACGGAAAAAGCTGCTAAACCACTCGTTCCGACATATATGTTCATAACAATGTTATAACCCATCACAAAAACACCCATACCTACCTCAGATAAGAAGCTTGGAAAACCAATCGAATTGATACGTTTAATCCTATCCCAATTCCACGATATTTTAACAAGTTTTAAACCAGAACCTTTTTTGAAAAAGTGAATCGTATAGACAAGAGCTCCGATCCCCGTTGCTATTGTCGTCGCAAGGGCAGCACCTAAAACTTCCCATTCTAAAATAAAGATCATCCAATAGTTTAGGATTATATTTAAAATAGCTACTACTACTAACCCTGCCATTGCAAGATTTGGTGCTCCATCATTTCTAACAAATACACTTAGGACAACTTCAAAAGCAAATAATAATGAAAAAATAAATAACACAGACATATAGTCAATTACATAATCTAAAGTTTCCTCATTAGCTCCGAACAAATAAGCTAAACTTTCGATATTTAGATAACTTATGACACTAATAATGACTGTAACAATTCCAGTCAAATACATAGACATTGTAAATATTTCTTGAGCTCTTTGCGGAGCTTCTTCTCCCATTGCCATGGAATATAGTGTCGCTCCACCGATACCGATAAGTAAAGCAATTGAAATGATAATAGAGAAAACAGGAACAGCAATATTTACACTTGCAAGAGCAACAGAACCTACACCATTCCCTACAAAAATACCATCGATAACAATATTAACGGACATTAACATCATACCGAAGAGTGTAGGTAGAAAATATTGAAAGAAGCTTTTACTGACAGATTGTGTACGAAGCCTTTGATTTAACGTTCCCATTTCTTATCACCCCATAACTTTATTCGCCTAAATACTCCTATCAGTTTAATTTTTCTTTCAATATTTGTCCATTTTTTGCTCTTATAAATGAAAGAGTGCGAACATTTCGTCCGCACTCCTTTCTTTAATCTAATTCTACTTCTAATACTTCTCCTGTCATTGCATCAACTTTTACTTCATAAACAGGGCCTTCTGTTGAAACAATATCAACCTCATAATACACCCGGCCTTTTCTTCGTTCTAGCTCAGCACTTACGACTTCACCTGGAACTTGCCGCCTAGCAATTTGGATCGCATCTTCGATCTGTAGTTGCCGTGAGAAATAATGCGGTGGTCCTTGATGATATGGCTGAGGGTGTACCCAAGTACCCGCTTGATTTTGATAAGGTTGAAACCCTTGACGGTGCATTCTATCCCTCCTAAACAGTCTCGTTATAAAGTATGTTATTTTTTCAATCAGGTGAATCGTTTAAATGTATATTTAGTATAAATAATATCTAATTTCATAGTAAATTGTTATAATAAAACTACCTTTTAAAATAAATATACTTAGTTTTTTCAGGGAGATATGGGAATGCGCATTATGAAATGGATCGGTTGGCCAATTTTTATACTATTTGTTGCGTTTTTAATCGGATTATTTATTTATGATAAAACAATGGTCGAGGGAGAATTAAAGGCTCAAGATGCGAATTTGTCACAAGCAACAATGATTGGTCATGAACAACACGCTGGTTTCTCATCTGTTGAAATCCATTTCGAGAAAACGATTAATAAAGACGATACCTTAAATATTGAATATCCTGTATTTACAGATGAAGAGGCAAATAAACGGTTCCAACATTGGATCGAACAACAAAAGTCTAATGGAGCGAGCGATATTTTTGTAAAAACAGAGAGAATTGATGATTATTTTTATCATTTCTACATATATGCCAAACAGGCAAAAAGTGAGGCGTTCCTTCCTTTTATGGTTTCGACTAAAGAAGAAAGTGTCGTTGCTTTAACTGATTTGTTCGCCGTTGATGACAATTTTATTGAAAAATTACAAGAACTTACATTTGAGAGACTAGAACAAGAGATTGATAGTGACATAATTATCGAAACTTTTGCGCAAATCGATGACATGCGCTGGTTAGTCGATGAGGAAGTGCTCACTGTCTATCTTCCAGAGGAGGCAGAAGATAGTAGTGTAGCTCACACATCAGTCGATCTTCCTTTAGCCAAATTAAGACCCTTTGCAAAGAGTGAATTTATTAATCAGAACAGTTTGCTTGCAGGTATTGTTGCGGAGGAACAAGCACGTAAAGAGGAAAAGCGGAGACGTAAAAAAGAAGAGCGGAAACAGCGGGAAAAAGAACGTGCAGAACAGCAAATGGATAAGTATATTGCGTTTACGTTTGATGATGGGCCACATCCTGAAGTTACCCCTGAAATCTTGGAAATATTAGGTAATTTTAATGCTAAAGCTACCTTTTTCATGTTAGGTAGTGAGATTGAAAAGCATCCGGAAGTCGTTAGTAAAATTGCTGAAGCAGGGCATGAACTAGCTAATCATAGTCATAATCATCCGGATTTGACGGAAATGAACCCAGAAGCTATTCAAGAACAAAT
>DATGRX010000103.1:0-23801 GCA_035303185.1 Bacillota bacterium | reverse complement strand
TCTTCCAAGAACTTTTACATGTCTGGTAGCGATAGCGAGGAGGTCACACCTGTTCCCATACCGAACACAGAAGTTAAGCTCCTCAGCGCTGATGGTAGTTGAGAAGTTTTCTCCGCGAGAGTAGGACGCCGCCAGGCATATAAGAAGGCTAGTACGGATAACAACCGCACTAGCCTTTTTTGTTAAACTAAATAGGTATTTTTAGTCAAGATTTTGCAATTTTTCCAAAGTAAATCTTTTATCGGGAGTATAAATTTTTCCTTAAGATTTACAGATTTAGTTTTACAACCATAATCGTAGGTCTGAATGAACCTTTATTTTATGAGGAATGTTTTTCTTTCTAATTTTTATAAGATATAATAAGAGAAGCACACCTGTAAAGGTATGCTTCTTTTTTAGTCTGGTTATTCATTGAAAGTATTTACGATTGACTATTTTGTGTCGAACCGTTTGTTACTTGGGAAACAATTGGTAAAACTTGTTGTACTGCCGATCGAATGCTTTGGTTATTTTTTGATACGGCATAATATGTGGCGGCTCCGACACCAATAGAAGCGACGAGCGGTATCCACATGTTTTTATTATTCAAAATTTCCCACCAACCTTTCAAATGATTGTCAGACATTCTTACATTAGCCAAAAGTAAATTCTTTATTCAAAAATTAAGTGATTTTATGAAGAAAAAATATGGTAAACTAAAATCACACTATATATTGCGGGTGAAATCATGTCGAAAATGCTCAGGGGGACGATGTTAGTAACAACGGCCACCTTTTTAACAAAATTTCTTGGAATGATTTATGTTATTCCTTTTAACGAGTTAGTTGGGGAAGTAGGTACAACATTGTATGGATATGCCTATGTTCCTTATAATATATTGTTAAGTATTTCTACGATAGGTATTCCTTTAGCGGTTTCAAAAATGGTATCAAGGTATAATGCCTTAGATGATTATTATACAGGAATACGTGTCTTTCGTTCAGGTATTCTTTTAATGATTATGACGGGTATTGTTGCCTTTTTAGTTATGTATTTTAGTGCTGACTTTTTAGCAAGTGTAATGATTACGAGTGATAAAGTAGATGGTATTACTGCAGCAGATGTTACACAAGTTATGAAAATGGTTAGTTTTGCCTTGCTTATCATTCCGGCCATGAGTATTGTGCGAGGATTTTTTCAAGGGTATCAATCGATGGGACCAACAGCAGTATCTATGTTAATTGAACAAATTGCTCGGATCGCTTTTTTACTAATTTCTACTTTTTTAGTTATATATGTTTACCAAGGAACAATTGCGACAGCTGTTGGCTTTGCGACGTTTGCGGCGTTTGTTGGTGGGCTTGCTTCTTGGGGCGTCTTGCTTGTCTATTGGCAACGAAGAAAACATCATATTTATAATCATATTGAACATCAAAAGATAAAAGAAGATATTCCATTAAAGTCTTTGTTTTCTGAGTTACTCAGTTATTCCGGTCCCTTTGTTTTAGTCGGTTTAGCAACTTCTTTATATCAATTAGTTGATCAATTTACATTTCAACGCGCCATGACGGCTGTAGGACTAGAAGAAATTTGGGAAATTACTTATTCTGTTATAAATGTGTTAGGCCATAAGTTAGTTATTGTTCCGGTTACGATAGCTACAGGTATGTCGCTTTCTTTACTTCCGTCTTTAACTCGTTCATATACACAAAATAATTTTCAGGAGCTATTTCGTCAAATTAATCAAGCATTGCAAATTATTTTTGTCTTAGTTATACCTGCGTCGATTGGTCTTTTAATGCTTTCAGATGTAGCATATGGCTCCTTATTTAATTTAAATCATATTGAAATTACTGGGCCGCTTTTAGCTTGGTATGCACCGACTGCTTTATTTTTTGCGTTATTTGTCGTTTCTACATCAATGTTACAAGGAATTAATGAACAAAATTTCGCCCTTGTTAGTTTAGGTGTCGGTTTATTTTTAAAGGCCATGTTTAACATAACGTTTATTCACTTTTTTGAGGCGAAGGGAGCTGTATTTGGAACGGCTTTAGGTGTTGGTACGGCGGTTATGCTTAATTTATGGAAAGTGAAACATTCCATCGATTTTTCTTATCGAAAAATTGCCAAACGTGTCATGCTTATTAGTATCTTTACGGCTATAATGGCTATATCTGTTTGGCTGACTAAGCTTTTTTTAGGTACATTTTTAAATTATTTAGAAAATCGTTTTCATGCAATTATTGTATTAATTAGTGGTGTTGGTATTGGTGGGTTCGTTTACTTATGGCTTGCTTATCAATCATCACTTTTAGAAAGAACCTTTGGAGACCGAGTGAAAAAGTTAGAACGATTCATTCCAAAGATTTAGGAGGCAAAAGATGAGACTCGATCGAATGTTAGCGAATATGGGAGTTGGCAGCAGGAAGGATGTTCGTCAACTCATTCGAAACGGACATGTGACTGTCAATGGAAAAACAAAAACTCGCCATGGCCAAAAAATAGATCCTTATGAAGATATTGTTACCGTTTTTGGTGAGCAGGTAAAATATCAAAAATATGTTTATTTAATGCTTAATAAGCCACAAGGCGTCATTTCAGCAACCCAAGATGGTAGACATACAACAGTTGTTGATCTTCTACCTTTTGAGTATGTGCATTTTGAGCCTTTTCCAGTTGGTCGGTTGGATGTGGATTCGGTGGGTTTGCTCCTTTTGACAAATGATGGGAAATTAGCCCATGAATTAACGTCACCGAAAAAGAATGTAGAAAAAGTATATTATGTTGAAGTGGAAGGGAAGGTCACGGAAGATGATCGTAGGCAATTTGCGGACGGTGTTACGTTAGATGATGGTTATGAAACAAAGCCGGCGAAATTACAAATTTTACATTCCGGGTCGATATCTAAAGTATATGTAACGATAACGGAGGGGAAATTCCATCAGGTTAAACGGATGTTTCAATCTGTTGGAAAGGAAGTTATCTTTTTACAGCGGATAAAAATGGGACCGCTAATGTTAGATGAGGCTCTTGAAGAGGGAGAGATTAGGGAACTAACGGAAAAAGAACTAGAGGCTTGTTTATCATTGAAAAGTAATGAGTAAGGGGTGAGTGACTTGGCACAATTAATTAAGTTATATGATCATGTCTCACGTTATGAATGGAATATGTACCGTTATCCGAGTCAGTATATTCGATTGAAAAATGAAAACTGGAAAAGTTTATACAATGATTGGGTGAATGGGTATTTAAATGTTCCTTTTGAGACAAAGGAGCTAGAGGAAAAGCCTTCGAACTTTATGAAAATCAAAAACTTTTTTACTGGTTCACAAATGGCTCCACTCCCCCGAGATGAACATACGCCATACATTGAAACAGAGTTACAACTAAGGCAATATTTTTTAAATGAGTTATATCCTTTTCAAATTAAGTGGGCGACATCAACATTATCGGAAATATCAGTGCTTGACGAAAGTGTTGAGCATGATGAAACGTTAAAGTATTTTTTACATCGATTTCCTGATATATATTTACTGATGTATTATCCAGTTTTTGATATTAGAAATACACCGATTGATGGGGAAATCCTTATGATTAGCCCAACACATATAGAGATTATTACGCTTATGGAGTATGATGAAAATATATCTATCCTCGTTGGTGATGATCGCCGGTGGACATTAGAACAAGATGGTCAATCTGAACAAATTATAAGTCCCCTAATTACTTTGAAACGCACAGAATCGATTGTTAAAAGTATTTTAAATAAACAGGATATCAATTTTTCTGTTGAACGTACAATTATTTCAAGAAAAAACCCAATCCTTTATCATGTTGAACCTTTTCATACAAACATTATAGGTCGTGAAAGGTATAACGAATGGTTTGAAAAGAAACGCCGGATGACATCCCCATTAAAACGAGAACAATTAAATGCGGCAGAAGCATTAATTCAACATTGTATGTCCACTTCAGTCAAACGACCTGAGTGGGAGCGAGATGATGATATTTTTCCCGTAGGAGAGTAAAGATGTACATATTTATTGTTAATCCAATTGCAGGAAATGGACGTTCGAAAAAAATTTATGAACGACTTACCCAAACAGATACATTTAAACGAATTTCAAGTGATGTATATTTTACTAAATATAAGGGCCATGCTCGAAAAATTGTAAGCGAAATATCAGAAATGGACCAATCACCTAGAGCAATTATCGTTATCGGTGGTGATGGGACGATGAACGATATTGCGAATGGAATGGAACACTTTGACATCCCGATTGGTTTTATTCCGGGTGGTTCTGGAAATGATTTTGCTCGAGGTTGTCATATTAAAGGTAAGCCAGAGGAGCTATTTGCAAAAATCGTCGATCACGGCACTTCCCTTCATTACTGGTTTGGTACATATAAGAAGGATGATAGGGAGGGAAGATTTGCGAACAATCTAGGATTAGGTTTAGATGCGGAAGTTGCAAAAGAAGCAAATGAGTCTACATATAAACGTTTTTTAAGTAAATTTGGATTAGGAAATTTAAGTTATTTAATTGCACTTATACGAGTAGTGTTAACCTTTCGGCCAAAAACGATTGAATTAATTTATGATAATGAAAAAAGGAAACTAGAAAATTGTTGGGTTGTTACGATAAGCAATCACCCTTATTTAGGGGGTGGGATGAAGTTTATTCCCACCGCAAAAATAAGGAAAAAATATTTATCTGTGTTAATTGTCCATTCTATACCGAAATGGAAAGTGTTAACTCTTTTTTTGACCGTCTTTACCGGATATCATATACGGTATAAAGAAGTTGAAGTGTTTGAAACAAAAAAGTTACATATATCTTCTAATGAAACACTTATTTATCATACGGATGGTGAAACTGACGCAGGGAAAACGTTTATCATAAACAAAGAAAATGAGCACGCTCACATTGTCGGTACAACGAAGCCTACATAATTACATACTACTAGCACTTTGTAAAATGGCTACTTTCCATTCATAAATATTTTCTCTATGAGTCGTAATGTGTTCGTAATCACATTGAATTCTCTCACCTGCAATACCGTAACCATAAATTTCCGGTAAATATTGTTTTAATGGTGTATGTTCAATGGAACGCTCAGCCATTATTGCTTGTACGAGTCGTTTAATTTGTGTAAACTCGGAAGTATCACTCGTTTGATAAATTAATTGTTCATCAAGTAAATCATGGAGCAATTTTAATTGATTATGATACGTCAAAGTCATTTTTGTTCACCTCACATCGATATTATAAACGAAATAAATGTCTTTTATTCAAATAAAGGAAGGTGGCTTAAATTATGGAACAATTACAAATCGGCCGAGCGAAGTTAACCTGGTTAAACGGCGGTGTAAACTTCCTTGATGGCGGTGCGATGTTTGGTGTCGTTCCAAAAGTTTTATGGACCCAGAGATACCCAACCGAAGACAACAATTTAATTGAACTTCGAACCGATCCGATATTACTACAAATCGATGGTAAAAACTTTTTAATTGATTCTGGAATTGGCAACGGTAAATTAACAGAAAAGCAAAGGCGAAACTTTGGTGTATTAGAGGAATCCTTTGTGGAAGAAAATTTAGCTACGCTTGGACTTAAAAAAACAGATCTTGATGCGATTTTAATGACCCATATGGATTTTGACCATGCATCAGGCTTAACGAGAAAAGAAGGAGATACGTACGTTTCTGTTTTTGATCATTGTCCGATTTACACATCGAAAGTTGAATGGGATGCAATGAGAAATCCAAACATCCGTTCAATAAACACATATTGGAAAATGAACTGGGAACCGATTGTCGATCAAGTAAAAACCTTTGATGAGGAATTTGAAGTCGTTCCAGGACTTAAAATGATTTTTACTGGTGGCCATAGTGACGGTCATAGTATTATTTTATTTGAAGATGGTGAAGATTCTTTTATCCATATGGCTGATTTAATGCCAACCCATGGTCATCAAAATAAACTATGGGTGCTTGCTTATGACGATTATCCGATTACGTCAGTCCATGCGAAGGAAAAATGGATGGATTATGGTTATGAGAGAAGATCGTGGTATACGTTTTACCATGATGCATACTACCGGGCGATTCGTTATGATGAATCTGGGAAAAAAATTGATGAATTGAAACGAAAAAGACGCACATACAAAAAATAGTTGCTCAAATTAAGAGCAACTATTTTTATGTAATTAAACGTTAGCTTGTTTTGTATCAATAATAGTACCTGAATCAATGTCTGCATAAAAATCGAATTGGACATTCTCTCCATCGATATTTCGTGTAATTCCACCACGATACACATCATAAAGAAGACCATTTCTTTCGATTTGTTCTGGTTTCATATAAATCCATGAACCATTAATTGGCCCTAACCTGCGAAACTTCGTTTTAGCCTTTTCAAGAGCTTCTTCTGGTGTAATTGATTGGTACTCATTTAATTGTTGTTTCACGACATACCCCGCCGCAAATCCAACACCAAGAGCTAATAAAACTCTTCTTATATTCACAATGATTCACCTCTTACCTTTGGTCACTTATTATTAGTATACATGATTACGAATGATTTTGAAATGTAAATAAATCTGAATTTCTGGAAAACGGCATGATTCATCCGTTATACTATAATACAAGAATAGAGAGGGGACTGTTTTATGAAAAAAGAAACATTAGAAATGTTTAAAGAGTTAACAGAACTGCAAGCAGTACCAGGGGATGAACGCTTAGTTCGCGAGTTTATGAAAAAAGAAATGGAACCATATGCCGATGAGGTGATCCATGATAACTTAGGCGGTATCTTTGGTGTGAAACATGGTGAAGGTCCGCGAGTTATGGTCGCCGGGCATATGGATGAAGTAGGGTTTATGGTTACACAAATTACAGATAATGGAATGCTTCGTTTTCAACCACTTGGTGGCTGGTGGAATCAAGTATTACTCGCCCAGCGCGTGCAAATTATGACCGAGGACGGACCTATTCCCGGCGTTATCGGTTCAATCCCACCACATAATTTAACACCAGAACAACGAAAGAAACCAATGGAAATTAAAAATATGCTTATCGATATAGGTGCAGATGATAAAGAAGATGCTGAGAAAATCGGCGTTAGACCAGGCCAGTCAATCGTTCCTGTATGTCCGTTTACACCGATGGCAAATGAGAAAAAAATTCTCGCGAAAGCTTGGGACAACAGGTACGGATGTGGCCTTGCGATTGAATTGTTAAAAGAAGTACATAATGAGAATTTACCAAACACCTTATATTCTGGAGCTACTGTCCAAGAAGAAGTTGGCTTGCGAGGGGCACAAGTCGCGGCCAATATGATTCAGCCAGATGTGTTTTATGCCTTAGATGCATCGCCAGCAAATGATATGTCCGGGGATAAAAATGAGTTTGGTCAACTTGGCAAAGGAGCTTTACTCCGAATTTTCGATCGGACGATGATTACACATCGTGGTATGCGGGAGTTTATTTTAGATACAGCAGAATCAAACGATATTCCTTACCAATACTTTATTAGCCAAGGTGGAACAGATGCCGGAAGAGTACACATCGCAAATGACGGAGTTCCATCAGCTGTCATTGGTATTTGTTCACGGTATATTCACACGTCATCATCGATTATTCATGTTGACGATTACGCAGCAGCTAAAGAATTACTCGTCAACCTTGTGAAAAATACGGATGAGACAACGGTGAACACCTTACGCGATTATTAAATTTTAGGTAAAAGTTGAGGGTATTTGTATGAATGTTATGGTCGGTTCTAAAAATCCAACGAAAATACAAGCTGTTGAAGATGTCTTTACTGGATACGATGTGATTTCTATTGATGTATCATCGGATGTGTCACGGCAACCTTTTTCCGACGAAGAGACACGACTTGGTGCGATTAATCGGGCAAAACAAGCTGCAACCAACGATGATCTAGGCATAGGCCTTGAAGGTGGCGTGATGTATTTGGAGGATGAGTTATATTTATGTAATTGGGGTGCTCTAGTAACTCCTCAAGGAGATATCTTTACAGCTAGTGGTGGACGCATTCGTTTACCAAAGGAAATAGATACTCAATTACAAGCCGGTTATGAACTAGGTGATATTATGGACCATTATGCGAATAAACAATCAGTTCGTAGTCGGGAAGGGGCTATTGGCATTTTTACAAATAATTATGTTGAACGAGCAGAACTGTTTACTCATGTTGTTAAGTTACTAAAAGGTCAGTGGGCGTATTGGAATAACGAATTATAAAAATGATAAAAAAATCCCTTATAAGCCATTTTAAAAGCGTGCTTGTAAGGGATTTTTTATTTAATATATGAGTGTGATATATTGCAGTGGAGAAATTGCGACCTAGCTTCTTTAAAACAAGACAGTTTTTCTCAAAAGATCTAAAGATAGTCTACTTAAAATTTCACTGGCCTACAAAGCTACTAACTATTGTTAACTCGTCCAATTAAACAAACTACTCTTATCACTTAAACATACATAGTCTATGATAAAATAATAAGGCGTTACTCATACACGTAAGCGAGGACATCTAAAGCTTGGTCAATAGTCTCAACCGTGACATTTGCTTTATTTGATAGTTCTTTTAGTGGATGAATAAGGGATTCCGGACGGATAATAATTGTTGGCTTATTCATCGTAATTGCCGCACTTACGTCCATTGCCGTGTTCCATTGACGATATTCTTCACCGAATAAACCAATGATGACATCTGCTTTGTTTAATAATACTTCTGTTCGGAAATTATTGATATCAGAAGCGGCATCATCTCGGTAATAATTGCCTGGTTGCTCACCTAAAATTTTCTCCCCAATATCATCTGACAAATCATGATTCGTTTGTGGCCCGACAAAGATTAGTGGAAGATCTTTTTCTTTAGCTTTTTCCTTTAACTGATCACGCCAATCATCATGAATTTGACCAGCTAAATAAACAACTAATTCCATACAATGATCCCTCCTAAATAATGAAACTATTCTCATCATAGACAAATTTATTTTAAAAATAAAGGTGAAAGCCTTGTAAACAAGGATATAGACAACTCAATTGAAAAACGCTGAAACAAAATGTATGATAGGATTGATGGTGAAATAGGATTTGGGGAAGTGAAAGTTTTGTATGGGAAAGCCATAAAATTGAGTATTATGATTGCCGTTTTTTTGCTGGTAGCTTGCTCAAAATCAGAGGAAGATATTATTTCAGAAACACTAGCAGAAGTAAAAGATGTGTTCCAACAAGAGGAACTCATTGATAAAAATCATGAACAGGATAACTTTTCTTATTATCTTCCCGAACAATTACAAGTCATCGATGAAGATGAACATAATATTGTTTTAGAAGGAAATGACAATGTGTATGTTATCTTCATCAATCAATTGGAACAACCAACCTCAGAAACAATGTTTAATTTAGTAGAAAATGATGATGCTCTTCTTCATGAAGGCTTTGAAGATGATGATATGTTCGGATATATACATGTTGATTCCGAAAGTGAAGAAGAAGAGCACCGAGTAGAAATAGGCGTTGGTGGTGTGAAAACAACGACAAAACTTCCTTTAGATAAATTACCATCAGAAGCAAAACAACTTATGAAAATTGTTAAATCAATTGTTGAATCGATTTCATAAACTGTACATTTACTGAAGGACTTAAAAGGGAATGAAACAGTAAAAAAGATAGATAACCAAAAGGCTCTCCATAAAAAAGGAGGACATTTATATGTCAATGACGAGCTTAAAAATGAAGCGGATGATTGATGAACGATTAAAGGATTTAGATATTCGCACTTCCTTTAATCGTGACAATGATACGATGAGAATTGAATTAAAAGAGACAAAAGAAGGCGTTAATATTCGACTGCCGAATGTTATTGCAAAATATAATCAAGACGGTGAAGCGGCGGTTGATGAATTAGAGGAATACTTGCGAAGATCCCTTGATATGATGAGCAAAACACAAACATTAGAAGGCCGTGAACAATCGATATATCCTGTTGTTCGAGCAACTTCTTTTCCAACAGAAACAAAAGCTGGTAAAAAACTTGTGACAAAGGATCATACAGCAGAGACACGCATTTTTTATGCCCTTGATTTAGGTAAGTCTTATCAATTAATTGATGAATCGATGTTAGAAGAACAAAACTTAACAAATAAACAATTAGATGAAATGGCGATGTTTAATTTACGTTCACTTTCTTATGAATATAAAACCGATGAAGTTGCTGATAATCAGTTTCATTTTATCGCCACTCAAGATGGATTTGATGCAAGTCGCATCTTAAATGAAACTTTCTTACAAGATATGTTACAGCAAGCGGAAGGTGATTTAGCGGTAGCAACACCTCACCAGGATGTTTTAATTTTTGCAGATATTAAAAATGATGCGGGATACGATATCCTCGCCCAAATGACGATGCAGTTTTTTACAGAGGGACGAATTCCAATTACATCCCTTCCGTTTATTTATGATGGTGACAAGTTAGAACCAATCTTTATTTTAGCCCAAAATCGACCAAAAAAAGATGAATGAAAAGGATGAAGAAAAATGAATGTATATTACAATCGTAAAGGAGTCGGAGATGTTTTAATCGTTCCACTCCAAGCCAATCAACCATCAGATGTTCGTTATGAAAAGCATGGAGATATTACGAGAATTTTAGGGGAAAAGGATGAACTTCTCGGGTACAATATTTTTAATGCCTCTGAACATTTCACCTTACCAAAAGAAGGAACGATCGTTGTAACAGATGAATTGCTAGAAGAAATGAAAACATTATTTGAAAAGGAAAATGTAAACGATCCGTTAGATTTTGACATTACTCCGAAATTCGTCATTGGACATGTCCTAGAATGTGAACAACATGAAGATGCGGATAAATTAAAAGTTTGCCAAGTAGACGTCGGTGAAGAGACATTACAAATCGTATGCGGAGCAGCGAATGTTGCAAAAGGACAAAAAGTCGTTGTCGCAAAAGTCGGAGCGACGATGTTAAGTGGACTTGAAATTAAAGCAACAAAATTAAGAGGTGTCTCATCTAGTGGGATGATTTGTTCAAGGGAGGAACTAGGTTTAGAAAATCCCAATAATGAAGAAGGAATTCTCGTTTTAGACGATTCCTATGAAATTGGAGCACCTTTTCTCTTTGACATTTAATCAAGTAGGTCTTTTGCCTAACCGAATATATGCAACCCATTTGTTACGTACAAATGAGGTTGCTTTTTTATGGTAACATATAGGATGGATAGTTAAAGGCATTTTTTGCGAAAAACTGCTAAAATATGAGTACAGAGAGAAAGGGGTGAAGCAAAAATGTTCAATCGATTTTTCAATCGTTTCCGAAACGATCAAACTGACGAAACATCAGAAAAAAATGTACATAAGAAGCGCAATTATCAAAAGTCAACTCAACGAATTGAAACAAAAGTAACCTATCAATATCCAAAAGACACTCCGTTTCGGTTTCCAGTTATCCCTGATGAAGATCCCCTTCGTGAACAAAGGAGAACAAAACGACAAAGAGAGCGAAGGCGTCGACAGGAAGAAAGGAAAAATATACACCAAAGAAAACGAAAGCGGCAAGAAAAAGAAACAAAACGACCTTTTACACCGACAAAGTTTGCTTCACCGGTATATGGATATCATCGGGAACTTGATAAAACTGTTCAAGAAACTCCTACATATATTCGCCGCCGGGAAGAGGAAAAACGAAAACAACAAGCTTTAGAAAGTGAAAGGCGCACCGAACAAGAGCGAATGGAGCAAATGCAAGCTGATCGACAAAAAGTAAACGAACAAAAGAGAAAGCATCGAAACCAAAGTGAAAGTATTCACAAAGATACCCAGCAAGAAAAGAAATTATTAAATAAAAGAGGAAGCCGACAAAGCAATCCCTTATCTGAGGCATCCCATGAATCAACAAGACGAGAAAGAGTAGAGACACATGCTAGCCAAAATCAAACGGATAATGAAACATACGTATTCAAAAACAAACGAATTAACCGAAAGCAAGATATATCTTCAACGAAACACTCACCGATGCAAGGAGAGCAACAAGGCAGTTTCGATCCAAATCTTAAACAACGAAGTAAATCAAATGTTAGCTCTAAACAAGCAAGGGAATTTGGTCATGATGAAACCAAAATCAATAACGTACAATTAGATGAAAAAGCACGAAGACAATCTGAAAAACGTTCATTATTTGGACAAAAGGAACAAAATTATGAAATTCCTTTATACTTACTCGATGAACCGATTCGGCAAGGTGAAGAAGATACTGTATGGATGTATGATCAAAAAGAACTGTTAGAACAAACTTTACAACAATTTAATGTTGATGCAAAAGTCGTTCATGTGACACAAGGACCTACAGTGACAAGATTTGAAGTACAGCCAGAATTAGGCGTGAAAGTAAGCCGTGTAAGAAATTTAAGTGATGATATTAAAATGAATATGGCAGCAAGGGATATTCGTATTGAAGCACCGATTCCAGGGAAAAATACGATTGGTATTGAAATTCCCAATGAAGTTGCTCAAACAGTCGGTTTACATGAAATTATCGAAACAGACGAATTTTGGCAACATTCATCCAAATTATCTGTCGGTTTAGGATTGTCTTTAGAAGGGAATGCCCACATTACGGCAATTGATGATATGCCCCACGGTTTAATTGCTGGAGCAACTGGATCGGGTAAAAGTGTTTGTATTAATACGATTATTTTAAGTTTACTTTACAAATCGAGCTATGAAGATGTAAAGCTATTACTTATTGACCCAAAAATGGTAGAATTAGCAGCATACAACGGAATTCCCCATTTGCTTTCTCCAGTTATAACAGATGTGAAAGCTGCGACCGCTGCTTTAAAATGGGCGGTACAAGAAATGGAAGAACGTTATGAAAAATTTGTCAAAACACGGGTTCGGGACATTCACCGTTACAATGAAAAAGCAAAAGAAACAGGTGCGGAAAAAATGCCTCATATCGTTATCATTATTGACGAATTATCTGATCTCATGATGATAGCACCACAAGATGTAGAGGCTTCGATTATCCGTATTGCCCAAAAAGCACGAGCTTGTGGAATGCACTTACTTATTGCGACACAACGCCCGTCGGTTGATGTTATTACTGGGCTCATAAAAGCGAATATACCAACCCGAATCGCCTTTAGTGTGTCCTCACAAGTTGATTCACGAACGATTTTAGATACAAATGGTGCCGAACGACTTCTCGGTCGAGGTGATATGTTATTTGCTGAAAACGGGGCTAGCCAAATAACGAGACTTCAAGGTGCCTTTGTTTCAGACGATGAAATTGATCGAGTAACAGAATATGTGAGAAATATGGCAGAACCAGAATATTTATTTGAACAAGACGAGTTACTCGAACAAATCGACTTTGAGGAAGAGGTCGATGAATTATTTGAAGATGTTGTACAGTTCATTTTAGAATATGAACAAGCGAGCACATCTCTTTTACAGCGACATTTTAGAATCGGTTATAATCGTGCTGCTCGCATTATTGATACGTTAGAAGAAAGAGGGATGATTTCTGAATCAAAAGGAAGTAGGCCTCGAGACGTATTATTTACCATTGACGATTTAGATAAATTTTTATAAAAAAGAATATACGTAAGGAGATTATGCTCATGAAAGAAATCGATTTAAAATTAACGGGTAAAATTGATCGTTTAACGAATAAAACATTTAAATTTGATGAACGAGTTCGTGAAGGATGGTTTTCTGCCGTCTACTTTTTAAAAACGAGACGCATCGTTCAAGAAAAATTGCCAGGCAATGAAGTGACGATGCAATTTTTTCAAAAGAAAGATGCTGTTTTATGTGGAACCGATGAGGCGATCGCTTTAGTACATACCTTTGCCGATAACCCGGAAGAGTTAGAGATCTATTCGTTAAAAGATGGCGATAAAATTAAGCCCTTTGAGACGGTTTTAACGATTACCGGACCTTATGAAAGCTTTGGCTATTTAGAAGGAATTATTGACGGAATTTTAAGTAGAAGAACGTCTGTAGCCACAAATGTATATAATGTGGTAAAAGCTGCCCAATATTCCGGTAAGGAAAAACCGATTATGTTTATGGCAGATCGCGATGATCATTATACTCAACAGGCAGGAGACGGCTATGCAGCTTTTATTGGTGGTTCAACTGCCCAAGCGACCCATGCGATGAACGAATGGTGGGGGAAAAAAGGAATGGGAACAATGCCACACGCACTCATTCAAATGTTTAAAGGCGATATTGTCGCTGCAACAGAAGCTTATTACGAAATGTATCCAGACGATGAACTTATTACATTAGTCGACTATAACAATGATGTGATTACTGATTCACTGAAAGTAGCACATGCTTTTGGGGATAAATTAGTCGGTGTTCGTGTAGATACATCCCGCACAATGGTCGATCGTTACTTTTTACGAAATGAACATAAAATGGGTAGTTTCGATCCACGGGGAGTGAATCCAGAGCTTATTTTTGCCTTACGCAACGCATTAGACGAAGAAGGTTTTGAACACGTCAAAATCGTAGCTAGCGGTGGGTTTAATGAAGAACGTATCCTACAATTTGAAAAATTACAAGTGCCTGTCGATATGTATGGAATTGGAAGTAGCTTACTTAATATTCATATCGGTTTTACCGGTGACAATGTCATGTTAAATGGCGAACCTGAAGCAAAACAAGGAAGAAAATATCGACCTAATCCACGCCTTGAAAAAGTTGAATGGAGATCATAGTCGGTAAACATTTAGTGTGGAAGAAAATTTTGTTATAATAGTGTGAAGAGATATTTTGGAGGTACATCTTATGACTACTTACCATTTTATTGGTATCAAAGGGACTGGAATGAGTGCTTTAGCCCATATTCTTTATGATGCAGGGGAAAACGTACAAGGTTCAGACGTTGATCAATACTTTTTTACAGAAGAAGCTTTACATCAAAAGAAAATTCCAATTTTACCCTTTTCAAAGGATAATATTACAGAAGACCTCATCGTTATTGCTGGAAATGCTTTTTCCGATGATCATGAGGAAATTCAAGCAGCAAAGGAACTCGGGGTAGAATTTTATAAATATCATGACTTTTTAGGAAAGTGGTTAAAAAGGTATACAAGTATTGCGGTAACTGGCGTACACGGAAAAACGTCAACGACAGGCCTACTCGCCCACGTTTTACATGAAAGTTTTCCAACTTCCTATTTAATTGGCGATGGAACTGGCTTAGGAAATACAAATAGTAAGTATTTTGCCTTTGAAGCTTGTGAATACCGTAGACACTTTTTAGCTTATGAACCAGATTATGCCATTATTACGAATATCGATTATGATCATCCCGACTATTTTACGAGTATGGATGACGTTATTGATGCATTTCAAACATTAGCGAATCAAGTGCAAAAAGGAATTATCGCTTGTGGAGATGATGAATATTTACAAAAGCTTCAAGCAAAAGTTCCGATCGTTTATTACGGTTTTAATGATGATAACGATTTTCAAGCGAAAAATGTAAATATTACAGAGGAAGGTACGGAATTTGATGTCTATGTGCGCAATACCTTTTACGACACCTTTCAAATTCCACTCTTTGGCAATCATCACATTTTAAATGCTCTCGGTGTTATCGCTCTTTGCGATTATGAAAATATAAGTAAAGAGAAAATCAAAAAGATGCACACCTTTGGCGGGGTAAAACGACGTTTTTCCGATAAACAAGTCGGTAATCAAATTTTGATTGATGATTATGCTCATCATCCGATTGAAATTGAAGCAACGATTGAATCCGCACGAAAAAAATATCCGAATCAAGAAGTCGTTGCTATATTTCAACCACATACCTTTACCCGAACGAAAATCTTTTTAGATGAATTTGCGGAAAGTTTATCCAAAGCAGATTCCGTCTATTTATGTGACATTTTCGGTTCAGCTCGGGAAAGGGCTGGAGAATTAACGATCGCGGATTTACAATCACTCATCGATGGCAGTAAGTTGCTTACGGGAGAAGATGTTCAAATGTTACAGCAACATGAAAATAGTGTCCTTCTTTTTATGGGAGCAGGAGATATTCAAAAATATCAACATGCTTATGAAAAGACATTAACTTCATGAAGAAACGAGAACATTTTTGAAATTAACCATAATATCTTGATCAATATTTGAATTTTCATTATGATAGAAAACAATCCAATTTTACCCAACACTACACTTTTCTGTCGAAAACAATGTAAAGAGGGTATAGTAAATTTAAAGACAAATCATGGACAAGCTCATGATTGAACAAGGAGTTGATGACCGAAATGAACATTGCCTTATCAATCGCTGCACTAATCGCAGCCGTAGCTTTTGCAGTACTCGTCATTTACTTAGTTCAAACACTAATTTCAGCACGGCGAACACTTGAAAATGTTGCAGATACATTGGAAAGTTTTGAAAAGCAAATGGTTGGTATTACCGATGAAACGACCGAGCTACTTGAAAAAACAAATCGATTAGCAAGTGATATTGAACATAAGACGAAAAAGTTAGATCCACTTTTTGATGGTGTAAAAGGAATTGGCGAAACTGTTCAAGATTTTAATGCCTCTATGCAGGATTTGTCGGCAAATCTTTCAAAAGGTGCCAAAAGCCAAGAAGCAGCAGGAAAAGCGGTAAAATGGGGAACAGCTATCTTTGACATCTTTAGACGAAAGAAATAATGAGTATTAGGAGGATAAGTGATGAGTGATCAAATTAACAGTAAAGATTTTATTATTGGAACATTAGTCGGTGGAATTGTAGGTGCGACGGTTGCTTTACTATTTGCACCAAAATCTGGAAGAGAACTCCGTGCAGATCTTAATGAAGGTGCAACACAAGTAAAGGAAAAAGCTAGTGAATGGAAGGATATCGCTCAGGAAAAGGGGAGCGAATGGAAAGAAGTCGCCCAAGAAAAAGGTTCTGATTGGTATGAAAAGGGAACAGAGTTAACAAAACAAGCAATTGATACAACGACAAAAGCAACCCGGGATATCATCGATAAGACAGAAGAAGTTTCTAAAGATATTACGTCAAAGTTAAAGCAAACGGAAGAAAAAATTGAGGAACTCCAAGACGAGGTTGAAGAAACTTTAGATAACAAAGAATAAGTAAAACTAAAGGCAAGTCCTCTAAGATGAAGAGCAGTGCTTCATTTTAGAGGACTTTTTTAATGTACATAGATCATAAATTACTTAAGCTCCAGTCGATCCCCATCTTTAATCTCATCAAAAAAGGTCGCTTCCACATCATTCAGATAAATTTTATAATGGCCTTTAATTTGCTTTCTGTCGATGTCAACGAAGCGGAAAACATCTTGGAATATAAAGGAAATATTTTTCTTTACTTGAAGCGTTATTTTATCCTTCGGTAATACTTGAGCTGTTGGGGTTACATCTTCGCCATTTTTTTGAATGCGTAATCGTTCCTTTGTTAACGTAACTTTCTCGCCATTAAACGTAACAACTCTTTTCTCCAAAATATTCTCACCAATTTGCTCAATAACATCTTGAACAACGGGTTGTTCCGCATACGTAATAAGCAATTGATCATTTTCCTGTAATCGACTACTTAACTGTGCATATTCACCATTAATCGTATACTTTGTCTCACCCTTTTCAATATGAACAATTTTTCCGTCAACATAAACCGGATATTTTACATCGGATTCATAAATGTCAAGCTGGGATAATACATCGCGAACCGTTTCTGGAAAACGAATGACAATTTCATCCCGATCTTGAATCATATAATGTCCATCTTTCTCATCGCCATTGACGATATATTGTGGATAAAATGTATGTTGCTCTTGATTCACCGTAATCGTAAGCGGCCGGGCGTCGTCAATAAGTTCTTTCAGGGAAAGGTTTGGATTGGCGCCATCTTTCCCTTTTTTAAATGTTAATTCATCCCCATCAGCAATAACGTCATCAATTGTTGCTTCTTTCCCATTTTTTAATATCGTTGGAGCTTGCCCTAATTCTCCCGGTAATGTAAGTTGCTCGCCATTATAAGTAATGATATAGGCAAGGCCAGGAGTGCCGTACATATCGCGAACTGAAATGCCTGCATGGATGAAAGCATCGCCAATGGTTAATTCTTTACCTTCAAATAACCGAACATTTCGGCCATTAATCGTAACTGACGTATATGTTATAGGTTGCTGTAGTGACGTTATGGCAATACCGAGGGGTGTTATAAAATCTGGTCGATCTGGTAACATAGAGACATTTTCGATATCGCGCAAAGCTTCCACGGTCCGAATAGCGAGGCGGTTTTCCGGAAGTTGTAATTTTTTACGTAAAAAGTCTCCTAAACCAGGCGTAAGACTACCACCACCAATAAGCATGACAGCTTGAGGTGTTTTTCCGTTTAACGAAAGAATTTCATCAGCAATCCGGCTAGCTAATTCCTGTACTCGTTCACGAATCGCATCGAACAGGTCAGCTGCTGTCAGTGTTTCTGAAATACCTAAAATATTGTCGATCGTTGTTGAGCCTTTTTCAACGATTTCCTTTTTTGCTTGTTCAGCCTCGGTAAAATCTAATAAATACTTATCACTAATTGCTTCGGTAATTTCATCCCCCGCTTGATCAACCATTCCGTAGGCTATGACTGTTCCGTCCTTAGTTATAGCGACATCACTCGTTCCGGCACCAATATCAACTAAAGCAATGTTTAAACGTCGCATGGAATCCGGGATAAGTACATGAATAGCTGCTATTGGTTCAAGGGTTAAAGCTTCCATCGTTAAATCGGCTCGTTCAAGGGAAGCTAGTAATGATTCAACAACAACTTGTGGTAAAAAAGTAGCAATAACTTCAACAGTTGCCTTATCCCCCATTTGATCGATTAACGAACCGATGGGCTCATCATCTAATTTGTAATGTAAAATTGAATATCCAACACAATAATAGCTTTGTCCTTTTTCAGTAATGTCTTCTTGCGCATTTTGTACAGCTTGTAATTCTAAAAAGCGAATCATTTCTTTATCAGTAATCGGTCGTTTATGTAAGGAAAGTGATGCTTCTGCTTGGACTGTTTTTAATGCTCGACCTGCTGCAGCTACTCGTACACGACTTAGCTCACCGTGTTTCATCGCCAAAGTGTCGGCAACACTCTTGATGACATTAGCTACCTTTTGTACGTCATGAATTTGTCCATCCAACATCGCTCGATCTTTATGTAGCTTTACGTCATAATCTAACACTTCATAAGAGTTATTTTGTTTTTGTAAGACGATTCCTGTCACTGATTGTGTCCCAATATCAAGTGCAAAGCTTCGTTCACTCATGAACAAACATTCCCCTTCTTTTTGAAATCTATATATCAATTATAAACTTTAATATGACAAAGAAAAAAATATTAGCTATAATTTGAGTAGACGATCATTTCTTAGGAGTGTATAACTAAATGTCGAATTTAGATATAAATAAGTTAAGAGAAGAACTCGATCAAATTAATTTAGATATTTTATCCTTAATTAACGATCGAGCGAAACTCGTTCAACAAATTGGAAAAATCAAACAAAAACAAGGTATTAAACGATTTGATCCCGTTCGAGAACGAGAAATGTTAAATCATATTTTGGAAAATCATGATGGGCCTTTTGTTCATTCTACCATTGAACACTTATTTAAAGAAATATTTAAAGCAGGACTTGAACTTATCGAGGACGATAATCGAAATGAATTACTCGTTTCGCGAAAACGAAAACAAGAAGATACAGAGATTCATATAAAAGATGCGATCTTTGGCAATAATGAATCACAGTTTATCGTTGGGCCGTGTGCGGTAGAAAGCTATGAACAACTAGCTGAAGTTGCAAAAGCTGTCAAAAAACAAGGAATACACATTTTACGTGGTGGAGCGTTTAAACCGAGAACATCGCCCTATGACTTTCAAGGTCTAGGCATCGAAGGACTTGAGATTTTAAAACGAGTTGGTGAAGAGTATGATTTAGCTGTCGTTAGTGAAATCGTTAATCCCGTACACATCGAACAAGCCGTTGACTATTTAGATATTATTCAAATCGGTGCACGCAATATGCAAAACTTCGAATTATTAAAAGCAGCAGGCGAAGTTGATAAACCAATTATTTTAAAACGTGGTTTTTCAGCGACGATTACAGAGTTTATGAATGCGGCCGAGTATATTATGTCACGAGGAAATGGTAAAATTATATTATGTGAACGAGGTATCCGTACCTTTGAAACATCTACGCGGAATACGTTAGATATTTCAGCGGTTCCGATTTTAAAACAAGAAACTCATTTGCCGGTTATTGTCGATGTCACCCATTCGACAGGAAGAAGGGACTTGTTACTTCCAATGGCAAAAGCAGCATTAGCGATCGGTGTTGACGGAATTATGGCAGAAGTCCATCCTGATCCTGCGGTAGCTTTATCGGATTCCGCTCAGCAAATGGACATTCCAATGTTTGAAAACTTTGTGAAAGCTCTAGAAAAATTTAGATAAAAGGTTTAAAGTATTGTAAAAGCATGTTTTTTCAAATTAGAGGAGGAAATATTCATGAGTGTAACAATTTATGATGTTGCTAGAGAAGCGAAAGTATCAATGGCAACTGTTTCAAGAGTAGTTAATGGAAATCCAAATGTAAAACCTTCTACGAGAAGAAAAGTTTTAGCAACGATAGAAGAGTTAGGATATCGCCCAAATGCTGTTGCTAGGGGGTTAGCTAGCAAAAAAACAACAACTGTCGGGGTCATTATCCCAGATATCGCAAATATCTTTTTTGCTGAATTATCAAGAGGAATTGAAGATATTGCAACGATGTACAATTATAATATTATCTTAAGTAATTCCGATCAAAATAAGCAAAAAGAACTAAAGTTAATCGATACAATGTTAGAAAAGCAAGTAGATGGAATTTTATTTATGGGTGGTAATGTGACAGAAGAACATGTCCAGCAATTAAATAATACTTCCGTTCCAGTAGTCTTAGCCGCTGCTTACGATGAAACAGGTAAAATACCATCGGTCAATATTGATTATGAAGCTGCAGCCTACGAAGTTACGACAAATTTAATTGAAGCAGGGCATAAACAACCAGGATTTATTTATGGACAAGAAGATATTAAAATGAGAAATCAATTTAAGTATGATGGTTATATCCGTGCGTTAAAAGAAAACGGGCTAGAAATTAATGAAGACTATATTGTAGATAGTGGATACTCCTATGATGCAGGCATAGAAGGAGCTAAAAAGTTATTAGCATTAAATGAACGCCCAACGGCGATTTTTACTGCCTCTGATGAACTAGCATTAGGTGCAGTGCACGCTGCCCAAGACGCAGGTCTTAACATTCCAGAAGACATTGAAATTGTCGGATTTAATAATACACGACTTGCCCAAATGGTTCGCCCGACATTAACGACAGTCGTTCAACCGATTTATGATATCGGTGCGGTCGGAATGAGACTTCTAACGAAATATATGAACAAAGAAGAGGTTGAAGAGGATACAGTAATTTTACCTCATCGAATCGTAGAAAGAGACTCAACAAAATAAAAACGATGTCGATATATGTAGTATAGACATAAATAGAAATTTGGGTGACGGAATATGAGAAAAAGGGATTTATTAACACCTATTGGCATCACTTTAGGTTTCATTATGATTATGTTAGCAATTGTATCAAGCACGGGCGGAGATGGTGCAGGTACATTTATAGACATTGCTGCAATTTTTATTGTTATCGGTGGAGTTGTTGCATCTTTATTTATTAACTTTAAAATGGATCAAATAAGATTAGCTACACGGGTTATCCGGGAATCCTTTTACAAAAATGACGAACGATTGCCGGAATTGATCGATTTATTCATTAAATTGTCAGAACGAGCTCGTAGGGAAGGATTACTTGCGTTAGAAAATGAGTTGGAGGAGGTTGATGATCCTTTCATCCGAAAAGGAATTCTCCTCGCTGTTGATGGGATTGAACCAGAAGTCATCAACGATATTTTACATGCAGAAATCGATGCGATGGAAGAAAGACATTATAAGGGACGTTCGATACTTGAAAAAGCGGGAGAATATGCTCCAGCTTGGGGGATGATCGGAACACTTGTCGGGCTCATTTTAATGTTAAGTAGTTTAGATGATCCTTCAACCTTAGGGCCGAATATGGCTATTGCATTAATTACTACTTTGTATGGAACGGTTTTAGCGAATTTAGTGTTTCTTCCAATGGCAAGCAAACTTGAAAATAAAACAGAAGAAGAAGTTTTTATGAGACAAATTATTATCGAGGGTGTTATCGGCGTTCAATCGGGACAAAACCCACGAATTTTAGAAGAAAAGCTAAGTGCGTTTTTATCTGAAGACGATTTAAGAAGTGAAGCGGAAGACGCATCTGGTGAATCAGGTGATGAATCATATTCGGAGGAAAATATTTATGAGACGTAGAAGAAGACTCCGAAAACGTAAGCAGGATTCTGGCGCTCCGAAATGGATGGTTACATATTCAGATATGGTAACGTTAGTCCTAGTTTTCTTCATTTTATTATTCTCTATGTCCCGCATTGACTTAGTAAAATTTCAAGCGATTTCCGAGTCTTTCCGCGATCGAGCGATCTTTGATTTTTTCCCATCTCCTGTTCCAATGGATCACCCTTCTGATAATCCGGAATTTAAAGAAGGAGATGAGGAACCGGGAGAATTTAATTATCCACCTCGCCCTGATGATGAAGATGAGGAAGAGAAACGGGATGCTTTATCTGAGTTGATGGAGGAAGTTGAAGAATTTTTGGATGAAGAAGATTTACATAATGTAGTAACAGCGAATCGAACAGAACGTGGTGTCGTTCTTGTCTTGCAAGAGCGCATTTTGTTTGATTCCGGTGAAGCTACGATACTCTCATCGGGAGAGCCATTCTTGCAGAAGATTGGCAAACTATTTACGAATATTCCAAACCATATTAAAGTAGAAGGTCATACAGATAGTGTGCCTATGCATAGTTATCGTTATCCATCAAACTGGGAACTTTCTGGTGCTAGAGCTAGTAGTGTAATCCGTTATTTACTCGATGAATTTCCTTTGGATGAAAAACGATTTTCTTTAGCAGGTTATGGTGAAACTCGTCCAGTAAAACCGAATACTTCAAGCGAAAATCGACAAGCAAATCGTCGCGTAGAAATTGTTATTTTAAATGAAGGAGAAGATCCGGACCAAGATAATTAGAAAATTATCTTGGTCTTTCTTTTTTTCGTAATCTGAAACGAAATTGTAACATAATTTTAACTTAAATGTTTGATAAGTCATGATATAATAGATTTATCACATGCAAATTTTGTATACAAATGTCTATTTTTCTTACATCTTACATAATGTACTTTATCTGATTGAGGGAGGAGAACCATCAATGAAGAAGCAACACTTCATGACATTTTTAACAACAATTTTACTTATTAGCCAACTTTTTATAACAAATACATATACGGCTGAAGCAAAATCAATTGATGATGTCGAAAAAGAAATAAAAAAATTAGAACAAGAACAAAAGAAATTAAACGAAGATGAAAAATCTGTCAAAGAAAAGAAAAGCGAAACAAATAAAAAGATAGAAGAAAATAAAGCGGAGCAATCCTCCGTTCAATCAGAATTGGACAAGTTAATGAATTCTATTGAAACGACTGAAAAAGATATTTCATCCAAGGAATCAGAGATTGCTAGTTTACAAAATGAGATTAGTAGTTTACAAGAAAATGTGACAGAGATAGAGAATAAGATTTCTGACTTAGAAGATGAAAT